>NZ_MUNE01001291.1 GCF_002154605.1 Streptomyces milbemycinicus
GGGTGGTCGCGAACAGCACCGCACGAACGGAGCCGCCCATGCCCCAGCCCACCACCACACACAGCGCCGCCTGGCATGCCGCCGAGGACGCCCAGGAACGTGCCTGGCTCGACGACTGGATGCGCGGCCGTATCTGCCCCACCACCCTGACGCCCCTGCCGACCGCCGGCCCGGCCCCGGCGCCGGCTCCCGTCGGGAGGATCTGATGGCCACCGCCATACCGCCGAAGCCGACGTACCCGCGGCCGCCGATCCAACACGAGGACCTGTTCCGCGAGCCGGTCTACACAGACGGGCAGCCCTACACCGCGGACGAGGAAGACGAGGAGGCGTCAGCAGCTATCACGGCGTGATAGTCCAGCTCGAGGCCTGCCGCGTATACCGCGGTATACGCCTAGAGGTGTCCGTGACCGCGTCACGCGCGGGAGCGACGGCCGGAAGACGGGGAGCGTATACCGCGGTATACGCCCTTCAAGGTGAGACACCCGCCCAATCACCGAGCCCACGTCACCGATCTGAGAAGCTATGCCCCGTCCGAGTACCGGCACCCGCCGGGAAGCATACGGAAACGGAGCACCATGCTTTCCTCAGTTCTCGTCGTGTCCACCGACCCCCAAGGATCCACGATCTGGTGGGCCGACCGCGTCGGCGACAACCTGCCCTTCGACTTCGCCACCGCCCACGAAGACCCCGACAGCCTCGCCGACCTGAAGAACCTGGGCGCGCAGATCCACGTCATCGCCAATCAGAAGGGCGGCGTCGGGAAGACCACCACCACCGTCAACCTTGCAGCCGTCGCCCATGACGTCCTCGGTGACAACGACGAACGACAGCACATCTTCATCGA
>NZ_MUNE01001292.1:0-157 GCF_002154605.1 Streptomyces milbemycinicus
CGAGTTCGGCGGTGAACCTGCGCTGCAGATGGCGTGTGCTCAGCCCGGCACACCCGGCCAGATCCGCGACCGTATGCCGGGCGCCCGGGTCGCCGTGGATCGCCGACACCACGGCGCGGATCGAGTCGGTGGCCGGCTGCGCCGCCCACAGCCCCAC
>NZ_MUNE01001292.1:251-616 GCF_002154605.1 Streptomyces milbemycinicus
GAGCCCGGCGGCGGCCAGCAGGAACACCCCGCTGCACACCGAGGTGATCCGCCGGGCGCCGGCCGCGGCCGCCGCGATCCAGCCGATCAGCTCCGGATCGTGGCGGGCCCGGTCCACCCCTTGGCCGCCCGCCACCACCAGGGTGTCGATCCCGCCGGGGTCGAGATCGGCCACCCCGTGCGCGGCGTGCACCGGCAGCCCGCTGGACGACCGTACGGGGCCCGGGCGGGGAGCCACGATCCGGCAGGAGTGGCCGCCCGCGAGCCGGTCCGCGTGCTGGAACACCTCGAGCGGACCGGCCAGGTCGAGCGACTGGAACCCCTCGTAGATCACGAAGACGACATGTCGGGTCACCCCTCCAGCCT
>NZ_MUNE01001293.1 GCF_002154605.1 Streptomyces milbemycinicus
GCCCGCGAGGAGGCCGAGCGGACGCGGGCCGTCGCGGAGGCATCCGCGCGCTCGACACTGGAGTCGGCCCAGGCGGACGTGGACGAACTGCGCGCCGCCTCGCGGCAGGACGCCAAGGAGTGGCGGACCGAGGCCCTGTCGGCGCTGAAGGAGACGCGGCAGCGCAGCGCCGCCGTCCTGGCCGAGCAGGAGCGGGACCACGGCGAGCGGTGGGAGGCGGCGGGCCGGGAGATCGCCCAGCGGGAGGCCGCGATGGCCGCCGGGGTCGCCCAGTTGGAGGAGCGCACGCAGCTGAAGCTCGCCGAGGCCAAGCGGGAGTACGCGATGGCCGAACAGGCGGCGCGGCTGAGGCAGGAGGACGCCCAGGCGCAGGCGGCGGAGATCATTGCACAGGCGCGGGCGCGGGAGGAGCGCCTGGAGCGGGAGACGGAGCGGACGCTGCGCGAGCACGTCGAGCGGCGCGAAGAGCTCAAGTCGCATCTGGAGCACGTACGGGGCAGCCTGGCGGCGCTGACGGGCCGGCCGGTCGCCGAGGACGCCGGCTCCACGCCGCGGCCGGAGGCGTAACCGGCGCCTGGACTGGCTGCGGCCCGGCGGGGAAGCGGATGGCTTCGGCCGGACTGGCTTCGCCCCGGCCGACCCCGGCCCGACCGGGAGCCCGCTGCCCCGCCGCCCCGCTACCCGGCCGTCTGCGCCTGCTCGCCGGCGCCTTCCGTAC
>NZ_MUNE01001294.1 GCF_002154605.1 Streptomyces milbemycinicus
GCTGAAGAGGACGCCGTTCCCGCGGGGGTCGATGACCTCGTAGTCGGTCGTCACCAGCGGCCGGGCCTTGAGCGAGTCGACGAACGCGGCGCGCCGCGCCTCATCCGCGGCCCGCCCCGGCCCGGGCCGCGGTCCGCCCGGGCCCCGGGGGGCGCTGGGGCCGGGGGCGGGTGCCTCGGCCTCGTCCGGTCCTTCGTCCTCGGCGAGTACGTCCAGCATGGGCGGGCGGTTGCGGGCGGTACGCGAGCTCTCGCCCCGCGAGCCCTCGCCGCGGGGCGCGCCACCGCGGGCCCTGACGATGTCGCCGGTCTCCAGGATCTGGGCGATGGCCTGGCCGCGCTGGCGCAGCGTCCGCCGCCACTGATCGGGCGACAACTCCTGATGCGCCCGCATCACGGTCCCGTCGTCCAGGCTGACGGGTGCGTCGCGCGCCAGCCGCCGCAGGGTCCGCACTTCCGCGACCGCCTCGGACCGCAGCAACGACAGGTCCGCGGCGCTCAGCACCGGGCCGAGGTCCGTGTGACGGCCGCCTTCGTCGAACCGCAGCAGCCGTACGGTGCCGTCGGCAGCGGCCAGCAGCAGGTCGACCGGGGAGGCCAGGCTGTCCGCCAGCTCCGCGACCGTCTCCGTCGGATCGCTCCCGAACGACCCGGCGTCGGCCCGCAGCACCAGCCGGACCCCGCCCAGCGGCTCGCCCGCCACCGAGGGCAGCAGCGCCTCGCCCAGATCGTCGGCCTCGCGCACCGGAGCGCCCTCGGTCAGCTCCGAGACCCGGAACTCCAGCGTCTTCCGGCCGTCGTCCGGGGCCAGGTGGACGAGGGTGTCCCAGGCGGGCTCCACGATGTCTTCCGGACCCGGCGACGTGGACCGCGACCGGCCGGACGCCGCATCCTCCGCCGCCTCGTCGGCGGCCGGTGGCTCGGCGAGCGAGCGCAGCACGTCCATGTCCAGGGGCCGGCCCTGGTCGGCCGCCTCGGTGGCGGCGTCGGTCAGCGCGCCGATGTGGGCCTCGCTCACCTCGTCCACCGAGCCGAGACCGAACACCTCCCGGGTGTACGCGGTGATCGCCTCGGCGGCGGTACCGGAGGGGAACCGCGCCATGGCCGGGCCGCTCAGCGATCGGACCGCCGCCAGCCGCGCCAGGTCCGTCGCCTCGGAGCGGGAGTCGGGGCCGAGCAGCGCGTCGCCGAACAGCGCGCGGGCCGTGCGTACCGTGGCGATCACCTCGCGACGCCGCGCCTCCGGTTCGGCGTCGGCGAGCCCCAGGGTCGTGGCCAGCCGGGCCACCAGCTCGGCGGGCGGCCCCTGGGGCCCGTTGAACCCGTCCCAGCGCGCGTGGGCGGCATGCCGGGCGAACCGCGCCATGCCCTCCTTGAGGCTCGCCACGATCTCGTCCACGGTGAACCCGCCGAGGAACAGCGAGCGCGAATCCATCAGCACCGCCGGGCGGAAGCCCTGCTCCAGCAGGAACTTCTGCATCAGCAGATGGACATTGACCCGGCTGTTGGCGTCCGTGAACGGCTGGAGGATCTGGAGGGCCCGGGTCACCCGGGCGACGGCCCGCAGCTTCTCGTCGGGCGTGACCGCGACCGCCACCTCGCCGTAGTAGCGGTCCAGCGCGGCCTGCACCACCTGACGGGCCTCGCCCGGGGCGTAGTCGATGGAGACCTGCCCGCCGCGCTGCGCATGGTGGAAGACCACCCACGGCTTGGCCATGCCCGGCTCACGCGGCTCGTTCAAGGAGAACAGCAGCCTGCGGCCGAGCAGCAGGTCGTCCTTGATGTCCGCCGCGACGCGGTCGGCGCCGGTGCCGCGCATCGTGGTCTTCATCCGGCCGCCCTCGTGGCCCGACCACGTGGTCGCCACGTTCTGCCCCTCGCCCGTTTTGAGATGGCGGGTGGCGATGTTGTGCAGCTCCTCGTACGCGTCGGCGTCGATGCGCGACCAGTCGCGTCCGGTGCCGCCGACGTCCAGGACCTGCTGGTACGCCTCGGTCATGCCCAGCCGATAGCCGGGGTACGTCCGGGTGTCGAGGTGGCCGCCCACGTCCTCGGGGGTCGCCCGGAATGCTTCGGCGTGCACATTGGGGTCGATGAACAGCCGCCACCACGAATCCCGGGGCAGCAGCCGGGACAGCCGCGGGGCCGCCGCGCCCGGCGGGGCCCCCGAGGTGGTGTCCGCGTAGTACTCCCGGATCCGCTCGTCGGGGAACCGCCCGCCGATCGCGACGTGTTCCCGCAGCTCCTCCTCCGACAGCGGGGACAGACGGTGGTAGCGGCGCCGGGTGTCCTCGTAGCCGAAGCCCAGCTCGCTGCGGTCCGGGTAGTCCTCCTCATGGGCCCACAGCTCGGATGCCCTGAGGAGTTCATGGAGCGTGTGGTGGCGGTCGGCGAGCATCGAGCCGATGTACGCCAGCCGTATCCAGCGCAGGTCCAGGCCCGCGTCCCATTTCTCGTTGGCGTCCTCGGCGGCGTCGAGCAGGCTGTAGACGGTGCCCGAGCTGCCGGTCTTGATCAGACCGCCGGTGCGCTGGGCGCGCGCGTGCGGGGAGTCCTCCAGGGTCAGCGGGCGGGGGTCCCCGGCCAGCCGCGCCGGGGGTTCGTGGTTGATGCCCGACAGCTCCTCGCCCGGCTTCCAGGTGGCGCCGTCCGAGGTGAACGCCCGCTCGCGGGCGCTGAGCGGCGGCACGATGTCCTGCGGGGCACGCCGGTCGAACGGGCCGTCGGACGGGGCGCCGCGCCAGCGGCGCTCGTCGTTGATCATGGACGGCTGGTCGGTCGGTGTGCCCAGCAGCATATGGAAGACGCCCCGGCGCAGCGCGTTCCACACGAGGGTCGACTGCTCGCGGAAGTTGCCGTCGTGGACGACCTCTTCCAGGGTCTTGGGCTCGACGCCGACCGCGCCGGGCACCTCCTGCTCGTAGGTGCCGAGCAGGCCGCGCAGCGCCGGGGGCGTCTTCTCCCATACGAGGCGGGCGAACCGGGAGATCTGCTCGACGACCTGGGGATGCTCCGAGAGGTAGTCGCCGAGCCTGCGCTCGTACGCCTCGGACTCGTGCTGATAGCGCAGCCGTCGGAGGTCGTCTGGGCTCGCGGGAATGAGGGGACGGCCCGAGCCGCTTCCGGGCGGGGGCGGCAGGGGGATGTCCTGGGTGTCCCGCGTCCGGTCCTCGGTGTTCCCGGCCTGGTCTTCGGTGTCCGGCGTCTGGTCCTCGGTGTCCGCCGCTTCGTCCTCGGCGTCACTGACGTGGTCCTCGACGTCGCCGGTCTCGTCCTCGGCGGGGC
>NZ_MUNE01001295.1 GCF_002154605.1 Streptomyces milbemycinicus
CCAGCGCGCCCGCGGCGGCGAAGCCTGCTGCGCCGGGGGCCGGGGCGCAGCCCCGGACCACCGGACAAAAACCGCGTCCGGCCGCTCCGCAGGAGCGGCCGGACGCGGTCACATCGGGCGCGGACCGCAGGTCACCCCGTGTTGCGCAGGCCCGCCGCGACGCCGTTGACCGTGAGGAGGAGGGCGCGGGCGAGGAGGGGGTCGGGGGCTTCGCCTTGTTCGTGGGCGGTGCGCTGGCGGTGCAGCAGCGAGACCTGGAGGTAGGAGATCGGGTCCAGGTAGGCGTCGCGGACGTGGAAGGTCTGCTTGAGGACCGGGTTGGAGTCGAGGAGTTCGGTCTCGCCGGTGATCCGCAGTACCTCGCGCACGGTGAGCTCGTGCTCGGCTTCGATGGTGGCGAAGACGTGCTTGAGCTCGTCCGGGACCAGTGTGTCGACGTAGTGCCGGGCGATCCGCAGATCGGTCTTGGCGAGCGTCATCTCCACGTTGGACAGGAAGTTCCGGAAGAAGTGCCAGTGCTGGTGCATCTCGTCGAGGGCCGGGTCCAGGCCCGCTTCGCGGGCGGCCTTGAGCCCGGAGCCGACGCCGAACCAGCCGGGGACGATCTGCCGGGACTGGGTCCAGCCGAAGACCCACGGGATGGCCCGCAGTCCGTCGAGGCCGGCGCC
>NZ_MUNE01001296.1 GCF_002154605.1 Streptomyces milbemycinicus
CCGCCCCGTCCGCCCCGTCCGTCGCGTCGGCGGAGTCCTCGGCGAGTGGGGCGATTCGCAGGCCCGGCACGGTGTCCCGCACGGATGCCCAGTCGAAGGGCGCGTCGCCGAAGCCGGTCGAGGTGTCGTACAGCGTGTCAAGCCCGGACAGCCGCCGTACCTCGGTCAGCCCGAGGTGCTGATGCGGAGCCAGCGCGAACTGCTCGTCCTGGATCCGGGCGAACAGGTCGGCCATCGGCTCCGCAGGGTCGATCCGCACCCGGACCGGGAGCGCGTTCATCAGCAGGCCCACCACCGAGTCGGCGCCGGGCAGTTGCGGCGGGCGGCCGTGCACGGTCTGGCCGAACACCACGTCGTCCCGGCCGGTCAGCAGGGACAGCAGCAGCGACCAGACGCCCTGCACCACTGTGTTGAGGGTCAGTCCGTGTTTCCGGGCGGTCGCCGTCAGCGCCTCGGTGGCGTCCTCGGGAAGCGTGACGAGGGTCAGGCCGGGCATCTCCCCGTCGCCCGCCACGGGTGCGCCGGCGGCGACGAGCGTCGGCTCGGACAGCCCCTGGAGGGCCGACCGCC
>NZ_MUNE01001297.1 GCF_002154605.1 Streptomyces milbemycinicus
GCCGCCCCGGCCGCCGCCCGCGCCGCGCGCCGCGCCTGCCGGGCGCTGCGTACCGCGAACTCGGCATGCGGCAGAAACGCCCGCCCCATGGGCGTCAGCCGCACCCCCCGCGGCAGCCGCTCCAGCAGCGGCCCACCGACCTCCCGCTCCAGGGCCTTGATCTGGTGCGAGAGCGCGGACTGGGTCACGCCCAGCAACTCGGCGGCATGGGTGAAGGACGCCTCCTCGACCACCGCCACGAGATATTCCATCTGGCGCAGACTCATCCGCCGCTCCCCCTTCGCTATCACCCTCCCCATGCAGAAAATTCATCGTATCCAGAGAAACTTTGCCTTGGACTCATGCATCGGTAGGGGCACAGGCTGGACTCATGCATGAGACAGACATCATCGTCATCGGCGGCGGAACCGGCGGCTACAGCACCGCGCTACGCGCGGCCGCCCTCGGTCTCGACGTCGTCCTGGCCGAACGCGACCTGGTCGGCGGGACCTGCCTGCACCGCGGCTGCATCCCCAGCAAGGCGATGCTGCACGCCGCGGAGCTGGTCGACGGCATCTCCGAGGCGCGCGAACGATGGGGCGTGAAGGCCACCCTGGAGGCCGTGGACTGGTCCGCCCTCACCGCGAC
>NZ_MUNE01000013.1 GCF_002154605.1 Streptomyces milbemycinicus
GTCAGCGCTGGTACAGCGCCTCGATCTCGCCGGCGAAGTCCTTGACCACCACGCTCCGCTTGAGCTTCAGCGACGGCGTGACATGCCCGGAGTCCTCGGTGAACTGCGTGGTCAGAATCCGGAACTTGCGCACCGACTCCGCCCTGGAGACCGCCGCGTTCCCGTCGTCCACCGCGCGCTGGATCTCGGCCAGCAGCTCGGGGTCCTCCCGCAGATCGGCCACCGTGGCGTCGGCCGGCTTGCCGTGCTCGGCGAGCCAGCGCGGCAGGAACTCCTGGTCGACGGTGATCAGCGCGCCGACGAAGGGGCGGCCGTCGCCGACCACCATGCACTCGGCGATCAGGGCGTGGGCCCTGATCCGGTCCTCGATCACCGCCGGGGCGACGTTCTTGCCGCCCGCGGTGATGATGATCTCCTTCTTGCGGCCGGTGATGGTGAGATAGCCGTCCTCGTCGAGGGTGCCCACATCGCCGGTGTGGAACCAGCCGTCGGACAGCGCCTCCGCCGTCCCCGCCTCGTTGTTCCAGTAGCCGCTGAACAGGTGGTCGCCGTGGAGCAGCACCTCGCCGTCGTCCGCGATCCGGACCACCGTGCCCGGCATCGGCTGGCCGACCGTGCCGAGCTTCTGCCGGTCCCACGGGTTGAAGGTGGTCGCCGCGCAGGACTCCGTCAGGCCGTACCCTTCGAGCACCGTGAAGCCGATACCCCGGTAGAAGTGGCCGAGCCGGGCGCCCAGCGGGGCGCCGCCGGAGATCGCGTGGGTGGCCCGGCCGCCCAGGACGGCGCGCAGCTTGCTGTAGACCAGCCGGTCGAAGACCTTGTGCTTGAGCTTGAGTCCGAAGGACGGCCCGGCGGGGGTGTCCAGCGCCTCGCTGTAGGCGATGGCGGTCGCGGCGGCCTTGTCGAAGATCTTGCCCTTGCCGTCGGCCTGGGCCTTCGCCCGCGCCCCGTTGTAGACCTTCTCGAAGACGCGCGGCACGCCCAGCACCAACGTCGGCCGGAAGGAGGCCAGTTCGTCGGTGAGCGTCTTGATGTCCGCGACATGCCCGAGCCTGATCGGCGCCAGCACCGCCGCGATCTCCACCAGCCGCCCGAGAACATGCGCCTCGGGAATGAAGAGCAGCACCGACGATTCGCCGGTCACGAAGATCGGCTTGAGGCGGGCCACGACATTGCCGCATTCGGCGAAGAAGCTGCGATGGGAGAGCACACAGCCCTTGGGACGGCCGGTGGTGCCCGAGGTGTAGACGATCGTGGCCGGGGAGTCGGCGTTCGCGATGGCGCTGCGCTCGTCGACCACCTCGTCCCCGATGTCCGCGCCCAGCTTCCGCAGGGTCTCGACCGCCCCGCCGCCCTCGATCCGCCACAGGCTCTTCAGCGCGGGCAGGGTGTCCCGTACGGACTCCACGGCGGCCTCGTGCGCGGCGGACTCCACCACACAGGCGACCGCGCCCGAGTCGCCGAGGATCCACTGGATCTGTTCGGCCGAACTCGTCTCGTAGACCGGCACCGTGACCGCGCCCGCGCTCCAGATGGCGAAGTCCAGGAGCGTCCACTCGTAGCGGGTGCGCGACATCAGCCCCACCCGGTCGCCGGGCTCGACCCCGGAGGCGATCAGGCCCTTGGCCACAGCCCGCACCTCGGCGAGGAATTCGGTGGCGGTGACGTCCTGCCACTCCCCGCCGACTTTCCGGGCGACCACCGCGACATCGGGGTGGTGGGCGGCGTTGCGCCGGATGAGGTCGGTCAGATTCCCGTCGGCCGGAACCTCGTACAGGGCCGGAAGGCTGAACTCGCGCAAGACTGCTGCTCCTCGTCGGGCGCCGGCGCCGCTACGGGCAATCCCCGCGGGCAAGGGGGGATGGTGGACTGCCCGGACGTTACCGATGGGTATGGCATCTGGGATAGGGGGTCCTCCCAGATGTTTGATGCGTCACACCCCGTTCTCGTATGCGTCGCAGACTAGTCGACCCCGCCGGGGACCCGGAAGTAACAGCAGGTGGCGGCGGGGCGGTGAGGGCCCGCGCCTGACGGCCCGAGGCCGCAGGACTTAGGCTGACCTGCATGCGAGTTCACGTGGTCAGCGACGTGCACGGCAACAGCCGGGATCTGAAGCGGGCGGGCGAGGGCGCGGACGCCCTGATCTGCCTCGGGGACCTGGTGCTCTTCCTCGACTACGCCGATCACTCCCGCGGCATCTTCCCCGACCTGTTCGGCGTCGAGAACGCCGACCGCATCGTGGAACTGCGCACCGCCCGCCGGTTCGAGGAGGCCCGTGAATTCGGCAACCGGCTGTGGGACGGGGTGGACCGCAACGCCGCCATAGAGTCCGCGGTGCGCCGGCAGTACGCCGAGCTCTTCGCGGCCTTTCCCACCCCCACCTACGCCACCTTCGGCAATGTCGACATACCGAGGCTGTGGCCCGAGTACGCCGGGTCCGGTATCACCGTCCTCGACGGTGAGCGGGTCGAGATCGGCGGCCGGGTCTTCGGCTTCGTCGGCGGCGGGCTGCGCACCCAGATGCGCACACCGTACGAGATCGACGACGAGGTCTACGCCGCGAAGATCGCCGCGCTCGGCGAGGTCGACGTGTTGTGCACCCATATCCCGCCCGACGTCCCCGAGCTGTGCTACGACACCGTCGCCCGCCGCTTCGAACGCGGCAGCGCCGCTCTCCTCGACGCCATCCGCGAGGTGCGGCCCAAGTACGCGTTCTTCGGCCATGTCCACCAGCCGCTCGCCCGCCGGATGCGCGTCGGCGCCACCGAGTGTGTCAACGTCGGACACTTCGCCTCGACCGGCACCCCCTGGACCCTGGAGTGGTAAGCCGCGCGCGGTAGCCTTCAGCGGCAGAGACCCAGGCGGCGGATCAGCGGACCAACACCGAAGGAACCACGGCGATGGCGGAACACACCAGCTCGAGCATCACGATCGAGGCGGCACCGGCCGACGTGATGGAGGTGATCGCCGACTTCGACCGTTACCCGGAGTGGTCCGGAGAGGTGAAGGAGGCCGACGTCCTCACCAAGGACGACCGGGGGCGCGCCGAGAAGGTGCGGATGCTGCTCGACGCCGGGGCGATCAAGGACGACTACACCCTCGAATACACCTGGACAGGTGACAACCAGGTCAGCTGGTCCCTGGTCAAGTCCCAGATGCTGCGCTCCCTCGACGGCTCGTACCTGCTGGCCCCGGTCGACAGCGGCAAGCGCACCGAGGTCACCTACCAGCTCACCGTCGACGTCAAGATCCCGATGCTCGGCATGATCAAGCGCAAGGCCGAGAAGGTCATCATCGACCGCGCGCTGGCCGGTCTGAAGAAGCGGGTGGAGAGCGCCGCCTAGGCCCGACCGGGCCCCCGGGCCCGGCCCCGCCCGGCGCGGGCGCGACTGCGAGCGCCACTGATCCCGCTACGGTCGGGAAGCCCGTCCCAGCCCCACCCTGCCCGGAGGCTCCTTTTCATGCGTACGGTCCTCGTCACCGGTACCGGCGGCGCGGGCCGCACCACCGTCGCCGCCGCGACCGCGCTCGCCGCCGCCCGCGAGGGACGGCGCGCCCTGCTGCTCACGGCCGACCGCGACGGCACCCCGGAGGCGCTGCTCGGCCTCCCCACGCCCCGGCCCGCCACCGCCACGTCGGCCGAGCGGCTGCCGTGGTCCCCGCCGGTCGAGGCCGCCCCCGGCATGTGGGCCGCGCGCATCGCCGCCGACGACTGGTTCCGCGGCGAGCTGACCTCCCTCCAGGAACGGGGGAGCGGCGCGCTGGACATGCTCGGCGCCACTCCGCTGGACCCCGAGGAGCTGACGGGCCTGCCGGGCACGGAGGCCTTCGCGGTGCTGCGCGCGCTGCGCGCCGTCCACGACGCGGACCCTGCCGCCGCCGGGTGGGACGTTCTGGTCGTCGACATGCCGCCCGCCCCCGATACGGTCGCGGTCCTCGCGCTGCCCGAGCAGCTGCGCCGCTATCTGCGCCGGCTGCTGCCCGCCGAGCGGCAGGCGGCGCGCGCCCTGCGGCCGATGCTGGCGCAGCTCGCCGGGGTGCCGATGCCCGCCCAGAAGCTGTACGAGACGGCCGGGCGCTGGGAGCGCGAACTGGCCGCTGTGCAGGCGCTGATCGAGTCCGAGGCCACCACCGTACGGCTGGTGGTGGACCCGGGACCGCTCGCCGACCGGGCGCTGCGCACCGCGCGCGCCGGGCTCGCGCTGTACGGCTGCCGCGTGGAGGCCGTGGTCGCCAACCGGCTGCTGCCCACCGGCACCGCCGACCCCTGGCTCGCGGCGCTGTCCGGGCAGCAGCAGGCGGCGCTCAAGGAGCTGCACGGGGAGTGGGCGCCCGACGTCCCCGTCCGCGAACTGCCCCACCTGGGCCGCGACCCGCTGGAGGCGAACAGCCCGCGGGACCCCGACGCCCCGCAGGACTCCGCCGGCCCGGGGGGTGTGCCCCAGGCGGGCGGGCTCGCCGCCCTCGTCGCGCCGGTCGGCGCCCCCGAGCCGCGCCCCGACCGCCCGGCCGCCGAGCCGTGGACGGTCGAGGACCGCCTCGCCGACGAGGGGGAGCTGGTGTGGCGGCTGCCGCTGCCCGGCGCCGACCGCGACGCCCTCGGCCTCGTGCGCCGCGGCGATGAACTGATCGTCACCGTCGGCCCGTTTCACCGGGTGCTGCCGCTGCCGTCCGCCCTGCGCCGCTGCACCGTGTCCGGCGCCGGGCTGCGCGACGGCCGCCTCCACGTCCGCTTCGCCCCGGACCCCGAGCTGTGGCCGAGGAGCCTGTGACGGCTGTGACGGAGGCGCCCCTCGCCCCTTACGTCCTCTCCTCATTCCGGTAACGTCGGGAGCAAGCCCGGATGAACACCCCCGGGCCGTCAGTCCCTCCGCCGCAGGAGCCCGCCATGAGCGACGCCACCGAGCGCCCCGCCGAAACTCCCCTCACCGGCGATGCCCCGGTCACCGACGTACCGGTCACCGACATCGACCCCGACGCCTGGGAGCGGGCCTGTGCCGAGGACCTTGCCGCGGAGCGGGCCCGCCGCCGGGCCCGCGAGAGTGGCCATGAGCCGGGCAGCGCAGCCGAGGAGCTGCGCAAACTGGCCGAGGCCATCGCCGACAGGCTGGCCGGGGCCCAGGCGCCGCTGGCCGGGACGGCCGTGCAGGGCGCCGTACAACACTTGATCGCACAGGCGAAGGCCGCTGTCGAACCGGTCATCGAACGGAACCCTGAGGTCTTCGATCATCTCGCCACCGCCGGCACCGAGCTCCTTGCCGCTTATCGGGCCGCCGTCCAGGGTCAGGAGCAGCGCTGGACGCGTGGCGACGACGGCGGCGCCACCGAGGCCGACGACCGCGCCGATAAGCCCGCCGACAAACCCGCCGACAAGGCAGACAAGGGCAACGAGTCTTCGAGTAGTGAACACATCGACCTCGACTGAGCCCCACCTCCGGTACCGTTGTCCTCGGCGGGGTTCGACCAAATAACTGAGGGACACATGGGACTCACCATCGGCGTCGACATCGGCGGCACGAAGATCGCAGCTGGCGTGGTCGACGAAGAGGGCTCGATTCTCGAGACGTGCAAGGTATCGACCCCGCAGACTCCCGAGGGGGTCGTCGACGCCATCGCCGGCGCGGTGCGTGAGGTCAGCACCGGCCATGACATCGAGGCCGTCGGCATCGGCGCCGCCGGTTACGTGGACGACAAGCGCGCCACGGTGCTCTTCGCGCCCAACATCAACTGGCGTCATGAAGCGCTCAAGGACAAGGTCGAGCAGCGCGTGGGCCTCCCCGTCGTCGTCGAGAACGACGCGAACGCCGCGGCGTGGGGCGAGTACCGCTTCGGCGCCGGCCAGGGCCATGACGACGTCGTGTGCATCACACTCGGCACCGGCCTCGGCGGCGGCATCATCATCGGCGGCAAGCTGCACCGCGGCCGCTTCGGCGTGGCCGCCGAGTTCGGCCATATCCGCGTGGTCCCTGACGGGCTGCTGTGCGGCTGCGGCAGCCAGGGCTGCTGGGAGCAGTACGCCTCCGGCCGCGCCCTGGTCCGCTACGCCAAGCAGCGCGCCAACGCCACCCCGGAGAGCGCCGAGGTGCTGCTCGGCCTCGGCGACGGCACCCCCGAGGGCATCCAGGGCAAGCACATCAGCGACGCCGCCCGCCAGGGCGACCCGGTCGCCATCGACTCCTTCCGCGAACTGGCCCGCTGGGCCGGCGCCGGCCTCGCCGACCTGGCCTCGCTCTTCGACCCCTCGGCGTTCATCGTCGGCGGCGGCGTCTCGGACGAGGGCGATCTGGTCCTCGAGCCGATCCGCAAGTCCTTCCGCCGCTGGCTGGTCGGCAATCAGTGGCGTCCGCACGCCCAGGTGCTCGCCGCCCAGCTCGGCGGCAAGGCCGGGCTCGTCGGCGCCGCCGACCTGGCCCGCCAGGGCTGACGGGGACGGGGGGACGACACATGGTGCTCGCGGACCTGCCGGCATCGGCCACCGCCCAGGACGCGGCGGTGGTGCGGGTGCTCAGCTACAACATCCGCTCGATGCGCGACGACCGCGAGGCGCTGGTCCGGGTGGTCCGGGCCTGCGCCCCCGACGTGCTGTGCGTCCAGGAGGCGCCGCGCTTCTTCCGCTGGCGCAAGGCCGCCTCCTGGCTGGCCCGCGAGACCGGCCTCGTCCACACCACCGGCGGCGCCACCGCCACCGGCCCGATGCTGCTGACCTCGCTGCGCGCCCATGTGGAGCGGACCGAGGACATCCTGCTGCCCCACGTCCCGGGCCTGCACCGGCGCGGTCTGGCCACCGCCGTGCTGCGCTTCGGGGGCGGGCACCGGGGTGACAACGGCATCAGGCTCGGCGTGGTCAGCTGCCATCTGAGCCTGGCCGAGGCCGAGCGCTACGACCAGGCGGGGATGGTCCTGGACCAGCTGGCCCGGCTCGACGTCCCGTACACCGTCCTGGCCGGTGACATCAACGATCCGCCCGAGGGCCGCGCCTTCCGCCGGCTGGCCGGACCGCTGCGCGACGCCTGGGCGACCGAGCCCTGGGGGAGCGAGCTGACGTATCCGCCGGGGCAGCCGCGTGAGCGTATCGACGCGCTGTTCGCGACCGAGGGCGTGGAGATCCTCGGCTGCGGGGTGCCGGCCGGGCTGCCCGGGGTCACCGAGGCGGATCTGCGGGCGGCCTCGGACCATCTCCCGGTCCTCGCGGCCCTCAGGCTCCCCCGTGTTTCCTCCGCCGTGCCCGCCGGTTCGACGGGCAAGGGGCTCCTGGCCTGAGGCCGGGGGCTCCTTGCCCGCACCGAAGGAGCTTGGGCCCGGGGGCCGCCGCGCCGGGGTCAGACGACCGCGCCGCGCCCCGGGTCCTCGTCCTCTTCCTCGTCGTCGCCCTTCATCCGCAGCACCAGCGTGGTGAAGCCGCCCAGGAAGCCGCCCACCCCGAGCGTGCTGATCCACCAGGTCAGCTCCACCTGGAACAGCACCACGCCGAGGAGCAGCAGCGGGCCGCCCAGGACGCCCAGCCAGGCGAAGCGGGTGGTGGTGTCGGTCTCGGGGAGCGGGGGCGGCTCGGGCGGGACGAAGTGGCCCTCGTCGGTCTCGTCGAAGTCGTCGTCGGACGGCTCGGCGGGCTCCCAGTCGCGCGGGCCGACGCCCGGCGCGTACACGATGAAGCTGCCCAGCGGCTTATCGGGCTTGGCCACGTCCACCGGACCGGCCCCCGCAGCCGGGCTGCCTTTGCCGCGCCCTTCGTCCCCGTCGGCCCCGTCGTCCGCATCCGCCGCGTCAGCCGTGTCGTCCGCGCCGTGCGCGCGCTGCGCGTCGGCCGGGAGATCTTCGGCCTCGGGCCACGGCGCCGGGCCCTCCGGGTCCCGGGTCTCCTTGTCGTACGCCGCGACGATCTCGGCGAACGCGGCGTCGTCGTCCCGCGCGCCTGCCTCGTTCTCGTTCGGGTCACGCTCCGCCACTGGCCGCCGCCCCCTCCTTCCCGAGTCGCATATCCGTCCCGGGGTCCGCATCCCCGCTGTCCTGATCGATACCCCGCGCCAGCCTGCTGATGAACGCATGGGTCTCGGCGAAGATGAGCTCCGCGTCGTGGTCCAGCGTCGCCACGTGGTAGCTGCGCTCCAGCACCAGCTCGGTGACATCCCGGGAGGAGACCCGGCTCAGGATGCGCGCCGAGTCGACCGGCGGCACCACATGGTCCTGCGCACTGTGCATCAGCAGCAGCGGCTGGGTCACCCGTGGCAGCTCGCCGTCCACTTCCTGGAGCAGCCGGCGCAGCTGGTACGCGCCGTTCAGCGGCACCCGGTCATAGCCCGACTCCGGCGTGCCCGGCTTCGCGATATCGCTCACGATGCCCTTGACGGAGGGGACCAGATGGCGCAGCACCGGCAGCGCCGGGGCCGCCCGGTCGTGCATCTTGTGGGCCGGGTTGACCAGGGCGATCCCGCTGACCCGCGCCCCGTGCCTGGCGGCCAGCCGCAGGGCGAGCGCGCCGCCCATGGACAGCCCGCAGACGAACACGTGCCGGCACCGCGCGGCGAGCCCGTACAGCTCCCGGTCCACCTCGGCGTACCAGTCCTCCCGGCTGGTGATCGCAAGCTCCTGCCAGCGGGTGCCGTGGCCGGGCAGCAGCGGCAGCGAGACCGTCAGGCCCTGCCGCGCAAGGTGCTCGGCCCAGGGGCGGACCGATTGGGGTGAGCCGGTGAAGCCATGACAGACGAGGACGCCGATCTCTCCGCCGTCGTGGCGGAACGGCTGGGCCCCGGGGAGGAGCGGCACCGCGGATCTCCGTTCGGTGTAACGGGCAGTCGGTGTAACAGGCAGTCGCATAACGGGGCCGGGCGGCCCGGGATCTCAGCGTACGCGGCGCGCCGGACAGGGGGTAGGCACGTTAAGGTCTCCTCGTCGGGTACAGGTCGGATACAGGCGAGGTCCTCGGTTGTTCTACGGCACCATGAAGCTGTTGGTCGGCGGGGCGTTGAAGCTTGCCTTCCGGCCCTGGGTGGAGGGGCTGGAGAACATCCCCGCCGAGGGGCCGGCCATTCTCGCCAGCAACCATCTGTCGTTCTCCGACTCCTTCTTCTTCCCCGCGATGCTCGACCGCAAGGTCACCTTCATCGCCAAGCAGGAGTACTTCACCACCCCGGGTGTGAAGGGCAAGCTGACCGCCGCGTTCTTCAAGGGCGTCGGGCAGCTGCCGGTGGACCGCTCGGGCGGGCGCGGTGCGAGCGAGGCCGCGATCAAGAGCGGTATCGAGGTGCTGGAGCGCGGTGAGCTGTTCGGCATCTACCCGGAGGGCACGCGTTCGCCGGACGGGCGGCTGTACCGCGGCAAGCCGGGCGGTCTGGCGCGGGTGGCGCTGGCGACCGGCGCCCCGGTGATCCCGGTCGCGATGATCGACACCGAGAAGATCCAGCCACCGGGCAAGGTCATGCCCAAGCTGATGCGGCCGGGCATCCGGATCGGCAAGCCGCTGGACTTCAGCCGCTACCACGGCATGGACAACGACCGCTTCATCCTGCGCTCGGTGACCGACGAGGTCATGTACGAGATCATGAAGCTGTCCGGGCAGGAGTACGTCGACATCTACGCGACCGTCGCCAAGCGGCAGATCGCGGACGCCGAGGCGGCCCGTAAGCGCGAGGGCAAGAGCGCGGAGGGCGCGGCCGACGACAAGTCGGGGGACGACAAGCCCGGGGACCAGGGCGGGGATCAGGGCGGGGACAAGGCCGGCGC
>NZ_MUNE01000130.1 GCF_002154605.1 Streptomyces milbemycinicus
CGCCTTCCCGTGCTGTCCCTGCCGTCGCCCTTGCTGAGGTGGGGTCCGGCGGCCGGGCTGAGCCTGGTGCTGTACGCGACGGCATCGAGCGGTACGGGGCCAGGGGCCGGGGAGGGCGTGCCGGGCGGGGCCCTCGCGGGGGTTGCGGTCGCGATGGCGCTGCCGCTCGGCTGGGCACGGCGTTGGCCGTGGCCGGTCCTCGCGGCGCTGCTGGCCGAGTCGGCCGCGGCGGTGGCACTGGGAGCGCGGGCCGAGCAGATCTGGCCGCTGTTCCTGGCCGCGGACCTCCTGGTCGGCTACCTCACGGCCACGGCCACGGCCACGGGCACGGCCACGGGCACGGGCACAGGCACGGGCACGGGCACAGGCACGGGCACGGGCACAGGCACGGGCACGGGCACAGGCACGGGCACGGGCACGGGCGCGTCGAGGGGCATGGGCTCGCGCCGGGCCGGCACCGTCGCGGCGGCCGTCACGACGGCGGTTCAGGAGACGGCCCTTCAGGCGGACCTCTTCCGGGACGGCGGTTGGAACCGCGTGTTCGCTCCGGGCTTCCTGGCTCTGAGCACGCTCCTCGCCCTGCTCGTCCTGTGCGCCTGGCTGGCCGGGATGTGGGCCCGTCAACGGCGCGAGTACGGCGAGGCGTTGCGTGCGCGGACCGCGGCCGAGGCGGTGACGGCCGAGCGGCTGCGCATCGCCCGCGAACTGCACGACATGGTCGCCCACAGCATCGGCGTCATCGCGATCCAGGCCGGTGCGGGCAGCCGGGTGCTCGACAGCCGGCCGGAGCAGGCCCGCGCCACGCTGGACGCCATCGAGACCACCAGCCGGGAGACCCTTCACGGGCTGCGGAACATGCTCGACGTGCTCCGCCGGACGGAGCCGGAGACGGTGGAGTCCATGGCGGAGACCCCGTTCGCGGGGCTGGCTGACCTCGACCGGCTGATCGCGACGACGGCGAGCGCCGGTGTCCGCGTGGCGGTGCGGTGGCGGGGCGAACGGCGCCCGCTGCCCACCGCCGTCGACCAGTCCGCCTTCCGTATCGTCCAGGAGTCGGTGACCAACGTGGTACGTCATGCGGGGACCCGCCACTGCCGGGTCATGATCGACTACCGGCATGACGAACTGCGCGTCGAGATAGCCGATGACGGAGACGGCGGGAACACCGGAGCAGATGGTGGCGCGCCCGCCGACGGATCCGGCTATGGCATCACCGGCATGCGGGAGCGGGTGGCGCTCCTCGGCGGCCGGTTCAGCGCCGGGTCACGGCCCGAGGGCGGCTTCCGGGTCGCCGCGCGGCTGCCCCTGCCTGCCGAGGTGCCCCTGCCTGCCGAGGCGCGATGACGATCCGTGTCGCGCTCGCCGACGACCAGCCGCTGGTCCGCGCCGGGCTGCGCATGGTCATCGACGCCACCCCGGGCATCGAGGTCATCGGCGAGGCCGGGACCGGAACCCAAGTGGTGCGGCTGGTAAGGGAGCTGAGGCCCGATGTGGTTGTCATGGACATCCGGATGCCCGGCATGGACGGTATCGAGGCCACCCAGATGATCACGGCCGAGACCCCGGCGGCCCGTGTCCTCATGCTCACGACCTTCGACGACGACAGCAACGTCTACGCGTCGCTGCGCGCCGGCGCGAGCGGCTTCCTCGTCAAGGACATGGCCCTCGACGACATCCTCTCGGCCATCCGGGTGGTCGCCTCCGGTGACGGGCTGATCGCCCCGAGCGTCACCCGCCGCCTCATCGAGAATTTGCCGACCGTCCCGAACCGGCCCCGGCTGCACCGCCCCGCGAGCTCGCCGCCATCACGGGACGGGAGCGCGAGGTGCTCACCCTCGTCGGGCGCGGCATGTCCAACGCGGAGCTCGCGGCCCGGCTCCACATCACCCCGGGCACCGCCAAGGCGCATGTCGCGAGCCTGCGCTCCAAGCTCGGCGCCCGGGACCGGGTCCAGCTCGTCATCATCGCGTACGAGGCGGGGCTGGTGTCACCGTCCGGCTGACCCGACCTGCCCCCGCCTCGCCCGCGCCCCGTGGAGCGTCACTTCATATACGCCAGAACGGCGAGGACCCGCCGGTTGTCGTCGTCCGAGACCGGCAGGTCCAGCTTGGCGAAGATATTGGACGTGTGCTTGATGACGGCCCGTTCGGTGATGACCAGCCGCTCGGCGATCGCGGCGTTGGACCGGCCCTCGGCCATGATGCTGAGGACTTCGCGCTCCCGGGCGGTCAGCCGGGCCAGGGGGTCGGCCGCGGAGGACGTGGTGCTGGCGAAGAGGCGGGCGATGACGTCGGGGTCCATGGCGGTGCCCCCGGCGGCCACCCGGCGGACCGAGTCGACGAACTCGTCCGGGTCGAACACGCGGTCCTTGAGCAGATAGCCGATGCCGCCGGTGCCATCGGCCAGCAGCTCCTTGGCGTACAACTGCTCCACATACTGGGACAGGACCAGCACCGGGAGGCCCGGGATCTGGCGGCGGGCCTCCAAAGCGGCCTGCAGGCCCTCGTCGGTGAACGTCGGGGGGAGTCGTACATCGACGACTGCCACGTCCGGACGTTTTTCGACGAGGGCCTGCAGGAGATCGGGGCCGGTGTCCACAGCGGCGACGATTTCGAAGTCGTATGCCTCCAGAAGCCTGACTAACCCGTCCCTCAGGAGGAAGAGGTCTTCGGCGAGGACAACACGCACGGCAGCTCCATGGTCAGTGTCGTCGGACCGCCCTGGGGGCTGGTCACGGCAAGGACACCGTCGAAAGTAGCAAGCCGGCGCTCCATTCCGCGCAGCCCCGTGCCCCGGGAGGGGTCCGCGCCGCCGATCCCGTCGTCGGTGACCTGGCCGCGCAGCCGGCCCGTCTCGTACCAGAGGTCGACCGTGACCCGCTGGGCCTCGCCGTGCTTGGCGGCGTTGGTCAGGGCCTCGGAGATCGCGAAGTACATGGCGGACTCGACGGGGGCCTCGGGGCGGCCGGGCAGCTCGGCGTTGACCTCGACCTCCAGCGGGCTGTCCATGCCCAGGGCGCGGACGGCGTCGGCCAGGCCGCGGTCGGCGAGCACCGGCGGGTGGATGCCGCGGACCAGGTCGCGCAGCTCGTTGAGGGCGGCGGCGGAGGCCTGGCGGGTGTCGGCGAGGATGGCGCGGGCCGCCTCCGGGTCCTTGGCGAGCAGCCGCTCGGCCACGCCCAGGTTCATGCCCATCGCGACCAGCCGGGCCTGGGCGCCGTCGTGCAGATCGCGCTCGATGCGGCGCAGCTCGGCGGCCGAGGTGTTGACGGCGTCGCTGCGGGTCTCGGTGAGGTGGCGTACCTGGCGGGACATCTCGGTGGGGGCGAGCAGCGACTTGGCGAACTGGGCGTGCACCCGGAGCAGGTGCGGGCCCGCGGCCAGACCGGCCAGCGCGATCGGGACGCCGAGGGCGGCGGCCATCAGGGCGGAGCCGTCACTGGTCACCTTGATCATCGCGTACCAGTTGTTGCCGCCGGCGTCGGCGATGTCCTCCCAGATCAGAGGCATGATCAGGCCGAAGACGCCATAGCCGACCAGCGCCAGCGGCAGCAGCGCGATCACCAGGCCGACCACCGGGTTGACCAGGGTCCAGGCCAGGTCCCGCCAGGTCGCCGGGTCGGTGAGGACCCACTGGTTGCGCTGCATTAAGCCCTTGAAGCCCGGCTCGGGAGCCGGCTGCGGCCGGTACGGGTCCTCGATCTCGACCCCCGACCACTGGCCGGCCAGCCGCCGGGTGATCGCCGTGGTCCCCCGCAGGGCCACCGCAAGGGCGGGCACCAGCAGCACCCCGAGGCCGACACCCAACAGCGAGATCGCGGTCACCACCAGGCAGAAGAGCACCACCTCCCACGGGGCGAGGGCGGCCAGCGCCAGCCCGCGGCCCATGGCGCGCACTCCACGGACGGGCCAGGGGCCGCTGCCGCCGACCTGTCGTCCATCGGTCCTCTCGTCCATCATGATGCTCATCTCGTAACCCCTCCCTCGGGACGGCCCTTCCGCCGCTGTGTGCCATTCAGTCTGCCCGGGGCGAGCCCTTGGGAGCACTGGACTCGGGTGGCGTTTCGGAGGGTGTAGTCAGGTCCCCCATAAGACGCCACACAGGGCCATCGGCCTCCCCGCCCGAACTGAGTTGACTTGAGGTCATACGACGCAAGCCCTCTGTGAGCGAAGGAGCCGGTAAATGAGTACTCGACGCAGCGCTACCGCGGCGGTGTCCCTGCTGCTCGCCGTCCTCATGACCGTGCTGGCGACGGCCGCCTCGGCCTCCGCCACGCCCGGCTCCCCGCGCCCGCGGAGCCTTGAGGACCTGGTCGACAGCCTCGTCAAGAAGCAGCTGGACGAGTACCGGATCCCCGGGGCCGCGGTGGTCGTGGTCTCCGGCGGACGGCAGGTGCTGGCCAAGGGGTACGGGGTGGCCGACATCGACCGCGGCACCCGGGTGGACGCCCGCCGTACGGGGTTCTTCATGGGCTCGGACGCGAAGGTGTTCACCGCCATGGCGGTGCTCCAGCAGGTCGAGCGGAAGAAGCTGGACCTACGGGCCGACGTGAACCGATATCTCACCCGCCATAAGGCCGGCTTCACCATCAAGGACAGCTATCCGGGGCGGCCGGTCACCGTACGCGACCTGCTGATGCACACCGCCGGGTTCGACAACAGCATCATCGGCCGCGCCACCGCCCACCCCGAGGACGCCGAACGGCTCGGCGACAGCCTGGCCGAACACCAGCCGAAGCGGGTGCGCCCGCCGGGGAAGGTGTCCAGCTACGACAACTACGGCGTGGCGCTGGCCGGCTACCTGGTCGAACTGACTTCGGGCGAGCGCTTCGACGCGTACGTCGGCCGCCACATCCTCCAGCCGCTCGGCATGACCCGCACCTCCTTCGCCCAGCCGCACCCCGCCGCCATCGCCACCGAACGGGCCGGCGGCTACCGCCCCGACGGCAAGCGGCAGGTGCCCGCCGAGGGCCAGTACGGCGCCTGGACCCCGACCGGCGCCGCGGCCGTCACCACCGCCACCGACATGGGGCGGCTGATGCTCGCCCAGCTCGCGGGCGGCAGCCTCGACGGCCACCGGGTGCTCGGCGAGCGGCTGACCCGGGCCATGCAGCACCGCCAGTTCGGCAACGACCCGCGGCTGCCCGGAATCGGCTACATCCTGGAGGAGCGGGGCCGGGACGGCCACCGCATGCTCGTCAAGGACGGCGACATCCCCGGCTTCCACGACAACCTCGCGCTGCTGCCCGACCGGGACACCGGTGTGTACGTGGCGTACAACGGCGACGGCAAGGACGGCAGCGCCTCCTGGGCCGGCCAGGAACTCGTCAACCGAGTCGCCGACCACACCTTCGGCACCCCGCGCCGCGCCGCCACCGCCCGCATGGGCGAAACCGGCAAGTTCACCGGCTTCTACCGCTCCACCCGCACCAGCCACTCCGACCTCACCCGCGCCGCCGCGCTGACCAGCTCGGTCCAGGTCACCGCAGGACCGGACTCCACCCTCACCACCACCGGCCCGCTCAGCCGCGACCCGGGCGTCACCAAGCAGCACTGGGTGCGCATCGGCGACGGCCTCTTCCAGGAGAAGGACGGCCAGGAACGGCTCGCCTTCAAGGACGGCAAGCTCTTCCTCGCCTCCGACCCGACCGTCGCCTACGAGCGGCTGCCCTGGTACGAGTCCCCGGTCCTGCACCAGCAGCTCCTGATCGGCTCCCTCGGCGTGCTGCTGCTGTCCGTCACCGCCTGGACCATCGGCGCCCTCATCGGCCGCCGCCGAGGCTCCGCCACCGCCGCCCCGGCCGGCGCCCAGCTCGCCCGGCTCCTCGCCTGGACCACCGGCGTCCTCCTCACCGTGGCCACCGCCTGCTTCGCCCTCCTGGTCGCCGACCCCAACTCGCTCAACCAGACGGTCTTCCTCGGCGACTCGCCCATGCTCAAGCTGGTCCCGGTCCTGGTGAAGGCGGCGCTGGCCACCACGGCCGCCGTGCTGGTGTGCGCTGTGATCGCCTGGTGGCGCCGCTGGTGGGGCTGGGCGGCCCGGATCCACTACAGCGCGGTGGCGCTGGCCGCGGTGCTCTTCCTGGTGGTCGCGGGCAACTACCACCTGGTGGGCTGACGCCCGCTCGTCCTTGCGGTACCTCGTTCCTTCGGCAACGGCCCGCCTGAGGCGCCGCGAGATGCGGCGCCTCAAAGGGGTGCGCGAATCGTCAACATCCCTGCGCGGACTGACAAGGCCAGGTGCGGTCGCGCTCGGCACCCTGGATGCCGAAGCCCCGAACAACCCTTGATAAAGGGGGAGACATCCATGAGCATCACAGCAAAGATCGCCGCGACTGTCGCGGGAAGCGTCCTGGTCCTGAGCGCAGCGGTCGTTCCCGCCGCCGTCTCGTCGTCGACGGCGGCCGACGCGGCGGCCGGAACGGCGGACGGTTCGGTACAAGGCGCTTGGGTGCAAGGCGCCTGGCTCACCGGGCTGCCCGGCACGCCAGCCAATGTGGCTGGCGACGTGATTGGTTGCTGCTGAAGGCGCGTCGGGGATCCGGTGCGCGGCGTCCTTTCGGACGCTTGACGCGGACGGCGGTACCGGCACGCCTGCCGGTACCGCCTACCGGCACTCGGTGGGTTCCGACCGTGGCCGACCGAGGGATGGCCGGCCACCGTCGGGCGCGCCGAAGACCGCGTCAGGGCCGTCAGTGTCAGGGCCGGACGGGCTTGCCGCGTCCCCAGCCCCAGGCGAGCCGGTCGGCGCCGGACTGGTTGGTGGTGGCCAGCGAGGGCCGGGCCGGGTCGCCGGTCAGGGTCTGCAGCGTGTAGGTGTCATCGGTGCGCAGACCGGGCCAGTAGACGGAGCCCATCTTGAGCTCGCGGAAGGTGTCCGTGACGGCCTGGACGTAGTTGATGAAGTTGTCGGACGGAGCCGGCTTGTTGTAGTTGAGGCCGGTGGTCATCGGGGCGCCGAACTCGTCGGCGACGGTCCGGTTGGCGCAGTCACCGATGCGCACCTTGAGGTCGGCCACCCACTCGTCGTAGGTGGCGTAGTTCTTCCAGAACCCGTAGTGGTGCAGCGACAGGTACGTGCCGTCCAGACGCGGGTCGGCGCACACCGAGGTGACGTGGTCGTTGTAGCCGGCGCCGCTGACGAACACCCGGTTGCGCGGGACCGAGGGGTAGGTGGACAGCCACTTGGCGGCGATGTCGGCCCACTCGGTGTCGGTGTAGCCGTGGGGCTCGTTCATCGGCTCGAAGTAGACCCGCTTGTCGTCCTTGTACGCGTCGACCACGGTGTTCCACATGGGCCAGAAGGTGGCGGGGTCGTCGATGAAGCCGTCCTTGCGGGGGCCCGTACCCTCCCAGTAGGAGAGGATGATTTTGAAGCCCTTGTCCGAGGCCGCGTCGATGACCCCGCGGTACGACTTCCAGTAGGGGCCGTTGACCGTGTACGGGTTGATGGGCAGCCGGACGGTGTTGGCGCCGAGGTTCGCGCGGAACCCCGAGATGATCCGGCTCGCCTTGGCGTACGTCTGGTCGTAGCTGTCGGACGTCGACAGGCCGGACAGCACGACCGGGTCGTCGGCGAAGTTGTCGCGGGGGTCGGCCCAGTTCACGCCCCTGAACTGGGTGGTGTCTCCGCTGGGCGCGGCGGAGGCGGGGCTGCCGGCGAGGGTGGTGCCGGTGGCCGCGGCGACCAGGATCGCGACAAAGGCGGCGCGCAGCCGGGGGGTGAAGCGCGCTCTGGAGGGGCTGGAGGGGCTGGCGGAGCTGACGGGGGATGTGCGCATCGCTTGCTCTTTCGGGAGAGGCCGACTCAGCGCATGGCGGAGCCTGCATGTCTGAGTAGCCGTCGGGGTGTCGTACGGGCGATGTTTACGCAAACATGGGGGGCGCCCGAATCGTGACACCCGGCACAGCGGCCGTCAAGGTTTCCGGCATGTGACCGCTGTGGTCACGGGCTGGGGTCCGGGTCCGTGAAGTAGGCGGCGGGCTCGTCGGAGAGCTCCCCGTTCATCCAAGATGTCGGGGACATCGATGAGGGGACGCAGATCGAGGCGGCCGGTGAGGCGGCCCTCTTCGATCACCCACAGATCGCTCGCCTCGTGGTGGTCCACGTGGTCGCTCCGGGTGCTCTCGACGCGGCTTTCCGTGCCTAGGCTATGACCCATGTCAGACACCCTTGACGCCCTCATGCGGGATCTCTCGGACAACGACCGCACCGTCCGCAGGGCCGCGGAGGACGGCCTGGTCGCGCTCGGAGCGCAGAGCGTCGACCGGCTCCTGCCGTATGTCCGCGACACGCGACGGGGCAGCCC
Source organism: Streptomyces milbemycinicus (assembly GCF_002154605.1). GTDB lineage: Bacteria > Actinomycetota > Actinomycetes > Streptomycetales > Streptomycetaceae > Streptomyces > Streptomyces milbemycinicus. Next base: position 8,309 of record NZ_MUNE01000130.1, read on the forward strand.
GAGATTCAGCGCCGAGTCCGTCCTGAAGCGGTTGGGTGACCAGGCGCTGCCGCGCCTTCGGGACATCCGGCGCGATGGCCCCGGGCGGCTGCGCGGGAAGGCCCTGGAGACGCTGGTCGACCTGGGCGGTGCGCAGGTGCTCGGCGATGCCGACCGGCGTGCCGTGGAACGCCTCGTACGGATCAAGCTCCTGGACAGACTCCCGGTGGACCTTCCCTCGGAAGCCGGCCGCTGGCTGGCCTTCCCGGCGGACCGGCTCGACGACGCCGTGGCCGCCCTCGGCCTGCACGACCTCCGGCCGGTCACCCCCGCGCTGGGTGTGGAGGCCACCACCCGGGCCGACGACGCCATGGATTTCCAGGACTCCCAGGGTGAGCGGCAGAGGGCCTACCGGGTCTTCATCACCCCGGAGTTCAAGAGCTGGTGGTTCAGGGACATGCCGATCAAGAACTGGCGCATGGTGTGGGGCAATTCCTTCGTGGATGAATGCGACGGATTCACCCTCGCCGATACGCTCAGCGAGCGATGCGGGGAGGCCCACTTCTATGTGATCGACCCTTACCACTCCGGCTCGGTCTGGTATGTCGCGCGCGACGGTCGCAGGGTGCGCAGCTACGGCACCTATGACTACCCGGAGTTCCGGGGCAAGCCACTGCCCTTCGAAATCAGCTACATCGAAGACGCGGAACAGGGGATCGAGGACGAGAAATACGCCAAGGGCGTGCCCGAGGCGGACGTGGCGGCCGACAACCTCTCCGTCCAGCCCGGCCCCATGTCCGCGGACGACGCCCACGGCCACGGCTGGCTCGCCACCACCCACCCCGACCTGCCCAACTCCCACTTCAAGGGAGCCCTGCCCATCTGACTGACCGCACCACACCGGGGCCAACTAAGCTCACGCACCATGTCGTCGCCGCACACACCCTCCCCCGCGCCGAACGCCACGGTCATACGCGTCGGCCGCCGCAGCGCCATGACCGGGCTGCCCTGCTCCATCGTCCTCATGGTGATCGGCGCCGTCGGCATCTTCGGCATCGTGCTGGTCGCCATGGGAAAGCAGAAGGGAGAGGCCACCGTCACCGGGTTCGTGGGACTCGGGTTCGCGGTGGCCCTCGGCGTTCTCGGGGTCATCCTCTTCGTCCCCTTCTGGGCGAACCGCCGCAGCAGGATCCTCATCGACCACACGGGGCTGTGGCTCGAAAAGGGAAACCTCCGGAACGTCATCCCCTGGCACACCCTCGCCGGAGTCGCCCTTTGCTGGAGCGAAATCGGGCGCAACGGGAAGATGTACTCCCTGGAGCTGTACCCCACCGGCCCCATCGACCGGGACGACCCGATCCTGTGGGGCCTGGTCCGCGACGAGGAGCCGTTCCACCCCGGCTTTCCCCGCCTGCGCCACCGCCTGCCCCTCGCCGCCGCCATTCAGCGGCCGGTGGTCGAGGCTGTCCAGCAGCACGTCCCACAGATCTGGCTCGGCGAGTCCCAGCGGCCGGCGGGCCACATCGGCCGCCCCGACGTCAGGGGACACCGGGAGCGCACGCGGGGCCGTACGCCGTCGGCCTGAGGCGGCAGCCGTGACGTAGCCGGTCTCAGCCGGGAAAGGCGCCGGCGAACCCGGCCAGATTCCGCGGGCAGGTCCATGTCTCCCGCGTCATCCGGCCCTCGTACCAGGACTGCGCCCCCTCCTCGTCGGGCCAGTTGTCCTCATCGGCCAGGGCCGCCTCATGGTCGGCGTCCCGCTCCGGATGGGCCAGCATCTCCAGGACGTACCGGAAGTTGTCCAGCTCCACATCGAACGGCGCGTCGTCGCAAGGGTGCTCCTCATGCTCACAGGACGCCTGCCCCAGAGCCCGCTCGACCGCGCGCATCGCCTGCATCACCCGGGCTTCGGCCGCCGCGTCAGGGCGGGCGTAGATCACATAGGGCCCGATCAGCACCAGCCCCAGCGTCCACAGCGCCGTCTCCGACCCCACCCCGTCGGCCGCCACGCTCGCCTCGAGATGCCTGGCGCACTTGAGCACCGTGGCCTGCGCATCGCCGAGGAAGTAGCCGTGGCGCATCTCGTCCCAGTCGGCGATCAGCTCGTCCCACTCGGCAGGGGTGGCCGGCCCCGGAGTGAGGGGCACCTCGTCGTCGCGCCGGTTCTCGGCCGTCTCCGCATTGGTCACGATCCGAGGATGACATGAGGGTCTGACAGCGACGATGCGGGGGCATCCGCTGTGGGCCGGTGAGGTGCGTGCGCCGGGTCTCCCTCACCAACTGCTGACTCGATGGGCGCCGCTCCGGCTGACCGGCCCCCATGAGACCCGTGTTTGCTCAGACCATGTACTGGTCGTGGCGGCGGTAGAGGTCGGCCCACTCCTGCTCGCTGAGCTGCCGCCCGCTCGCCACGATCTCCGCCAGTTCCTCGAAGTAGGCCTCGCGCGGGGCCCCGGGGGCGAACAGGACCAGCATCGAGGCGGGCCCCTCCGGGTTGCTGAACGCGTGGATCCCGCCCGGCGGGACGAACAGGAAGTCGCCCGGCGCGGCGTTGACCCAGTGTTCTCCGTCGTAGAGCCCGACCGTGCCGGACAGGACGAAGAACGACTCCGACATCGTCCTGTGGAAGTGCGCGCCCGGGCCGCCACCGGGCTCCCCTCCCATGTCCCATCGGTAGAGCCCGTACTGCCCGCCGGTGGACTCGCCGGTGGCCAGGTAGTGCACCTTCGAGCGCTCGCCGATCACCAGGTCAGGCGCGGAGCCGCCCTTCCACAACGTGCCGCTGACCTCGCCCTTGTCCCCGTGGAAGAGCTCCTTCGGGTACGACATGCCGGTCTCCTTGTCGATCGTTCCTGCCGGTTGCCGGGCCGCGTGCGCGCGACGCCGACAGCATTCTCGCCATGGCCATGAAAGCCCGTCCTCGAAGCGGGCGTTAAACCCGTCAGGACTGCTGGATCGCGGTGACGTCGAGCTCCAGCGTCACCTTCGGGCTGACCGTGACCCTGGTCGCGGCGTTCCAGTTCACGCCCCAGTTGTTGCGGTTGATCGTGATGCTTGCCTTGAAGCCGACCCTGAAGCCGCCCTGAGGGTCGTTCTCGGCACCGGTCAGCTCGAAGTCCACGGTGACCGGCTTGGTCACGCCGCGCATGGTCAGGTCACCGGTGACCTCGAAGCGGGTCTTGCCGCTCTGCCGCACCTCGGTGGAGACGAAGGTGAGAGCGGGGTGGCCGTCCACACCCAGGAACGTGCTGCCCAGCTGCTTGTCGCGCCGCCGGTTGCGAGTCTGGATGCTCCTCGCCTGGATCGTGAGCCGAGCGCTGGACTGCGACGGGTCGGCGCCGTCCAGGTGCACGCCGCCCTCGAACTCCTCGAACTGGCCACGCACTTTGGTGCCCATCGCATGCCGGGCGACGAAGCCGATCCGCGTACGCGTGGTGTCGAGAACGTAGTCGCCGGTCAGCTCGCCGGGCGTGGTCATGATGGACAAGCTTGGTCACTCCTGAAAGGGAAAACAGGTAACTGGTCGTTCGGTTCCGAGCCGGTCGTGATTCGCGCATAGCCGTCGGCGTTGTGTGAGCTGCGCCGGCCCGGCCTGGCCCGGGCCGAACGACCCGGGCCGAGCCGTGATTCGCCTGCTGGTCAGTTCGCCATGTCGGCGAACTTGCCGGGCTCGTAGGCACCCCCCGGGTTGTTCACGATCACGCCGAGCCGGTTGGCCGCGTTGATCACGGAGACCAGGTAGACCAGCGCGGCCGTCTGGTCGTCGTCGTAGTGCTCGCGCACCTGGGCCCAGGTCTGGTCGGAGACGCCGAGGTGGGCGTCGGCGAGCCGGGTGCCCTCCTCGGCAAGTGCCAGTGCGGCCCGCTCGGCCTCGGTGAACACCGTGCTGTGGCGCCAGGCGGCGACCAGGTTGAGCCGCACCGCGGTCTCCCCGGCAGCCGCGGCATCCTTGGTGTGGTAGTCGACACAGAAGCCACAGCCGTTGATCTGGCTGACGCGCAGCATCACCAACTCCTGGGTGGCCTGGGGCAGCGACGACTGCTGGATCGCCAGGCTCACGTTGTAGAACCGCTTGCTGATCTTGGCGCCGAGCTCGTTGGCCATCAGATCGAAACGGGGTTCCATGACTTGCTCCTCACTCATCGTGTTGCGTACCGCGCGGATCGTCCGCGCGGCGTCCCGACGAACAAGAGATGCCGGCGACCCGATCCCTGTGACGCCGCGGTGACGTGACGTGCGCCACCGGTCGGGGGTGTCACAAAGCGGTGGGGAGCGGTGTCTTGTGCGCGTGACACAGTCGAGAGCGGACAGGCAGGAGCCGGCCATGGGCGAGCGAACAAGGGACACACCCGAGCGGGTCGCTCGTGCCGACCGCATGGACTGCGCCACCGAGGCGTTCGTCGCCCACCGCAACCTGCTGTTCACCGTCGCCTACGAGATGCTCGGCTCGGCCGCCGACGCCGAGGACGTCCTGCAGGAGACCTGGCTGCGGTGGGCGGACGTCGATCTCGACATCGTGCGGGACCGGCGTGCGTACCTGGTCCGGATCACCACGCGACAGGCGCTGAGCCGACTGCGTACGCTCGGCCGGCGCAAGGAGTCCTACGTCGGCCCCTGGCTGCCCGAGCCGCTGCTGACCGCGCCCGACGTGGCCGAGGACGTCGAATTGGCCGACAGCGTCTCGATGGCGATGCTGCTGGTGCTGGAGACGCTCGCGCCGACCGAGCGCGCGGTGTTCGTACTGCGCGAGGTGTTCGACCTGGAGTACGACGAGATCGCCGAAGCCGTCGACAAGAGCCCCGCCGCGGTCCGCCAGATCGCCCACCGGGCACGGGCACACGTCGCCGCCCGCCGACCGCGCGGAGTCGTGTCCCCGGCCGAGGCCCGCGACGCGCTCAAGGCGTTCCAACGAGCGGTCGAAACGGGCGATCTGCAGAACCTGCTCGACCTGCTCGCGCCGGACGTGGTCCTCGTGGGTGACGGCGGCGGACTCAAGGAGGCCGTGCTGCAGCCCGTCGTGGGGGCCGACCAGGTGGCTCGCCTGTTGGCGGTCGGCCTGCCGAGGATCGGCGGCGAGGGGTCGGTCGAGCCGGCACAGATGAATGGCTGCCCGGCTCTGATCGTCCGGCTCAACGGGGAGATCGACAGCGTCGTGGCGGTGCGGATCGACGACGGCATGGTCACCGGGCTCTACGTCGTGCGCAACCCCGAGAAGCTGTCGCGTGTCGAGCGGGAGACCACGGTGAGCCGCTGAGTGACAACAACGAACTCGGCCGCCAGGTACAGGGCCGGCACATTCGTTCACCCCCGGGCCGGGAAAGGCGGCGGAGCATGCGGATCACCAAGTTCGGCCACGCATGTGTGCGACTTCAGAAGAACGGCCGGGCGGTCGCTGTCGACCCCGGTGCCATGACCCCCGAGCCGGGAGTGCTGGAGGACGTCGAGGCCGTGCTCATCACACACGAGCACTTCGACCACTTCGACCCGGAGCGTTTGCGTGAAACGGCCGCGCCTATCTACACGTGCCCCGGAGCCGCCCGGCACCTGGCCGAGTTCGGTGAGCGTGTGCACGTTGTCCACGGTGGCGACAGCTTCTCCGTCGCCGGCTTCGCCGTGTCCGTGGCGGGCGAGAAGCACCACTTCAGCCACCCAGATGCCCCGCCGGTCGACAATGTCGGCTTCCTGATCGACAACGCGGTCTTCCACCCGGGCGACGCCCTGACCCTCATCGACGCGCCGACCCTCCTCCTACCGGGCCAAGCCCCATGGCTCACGGTGCCCGTCATGATCGGCTACCTACGTGAGATGGCCCCTCGCCGTGCGTACGCCATCCACGACGGCCTACTCAACGAGTGGGGCCTGAAGGTTCTCGACGATGCCCTCAAGATGGAATGCCAGCGTGCGGAGGCCGACATCCGCCGACTCCATCCTGGAGAGAGCGTCGACGTGTAGTCGACGTCCGTGCACTGGCGCCCGTGGCACGTCGAGTCAACGTCTCCTGTCAACTGACAGGACATCCAGCCCTTCAACGTCGTCCAACGCGGCTCGTGCTGCTGCGGTGAACTCGCCCAAGCGCTCCGACAGCCGACCCGCTTCGACGGCATGACGCTCCAGGAAGCGGGCGTTTCCGTCCGGAGTGTTCGCCGGGGAGTCACGTAATGCGAGAAGGGTCGTCTGCATGGACCGAAGCGTTGTGTACACGCTTCGGGCGGCCTGCCCGACGGCCTCCGGCCCTTCGACCGCCAGGTTGGCCCAGGCGGCCCGTGCCAAAGCCAGCTGGTCATCGGCCTGTTGCAGTCTGCGGTCGATTTCCTCCGTATCTCTTTCGCCCACGAACGCGCGCCCGGCCGACTTCAGCGCGTTCTGTGACTCACTGGCCGGGGCAAGGAAGGCGCTGTACGCATCCCGGCGCACTTGCCTGCGCCAGTGCGCGTGCTCGGCCCTGGCCTGTGCCCGCACCTGCTGACGTGTTGACCAGCCAGTGATCGCCGACGCGAGGACGGTGCCTGCCACGCCGATCGATGCCCCGAGCAATGCCGCTATTCCCTGGTCCACGGAGATGTGTTTACCGCACCTGCCTGCGGCCGGAGATGCTCGGTCACTCACGGGATCCCACGCGGAGCCATCGGGCCGGTAGAGAAGGCTCCCGGGCATGGCCTCGACGGCCGCATACCATGTGCCCTGAGCTTGCGGGACGAGGTGGAGGGCGACGCCCCTAGGCAGACGCTCACAGTGGGCGTGGCCTGACTCGTCGTCGGCCTCGTTAGTGGGGGTGTGCTTCGCTGCGCTGCGCGTTGGGCTGCGCTTCGCTTCGCCTGTGCCTGTGCGCCGTCTCGCGGTATTCGGTTCACGCGGGTGCGGGTTTCGTCTCGGACCCTCCGGGTCCAAAGCGCCAGCGAGAACGGGGGAAGGGGGGCGGCCGACCCGGCGTCCCGATTCCTCGGCCCGGCGGGCGGCTGAGCTCAAAGCCGGCTCCGCTGCGCTCCGCCGCAGCTGCTGCCGCGCGGTGGTCGACCGGTCAGCCCAGCGGTGCGCTGGGCCGGGGCGCGGGAGCGCGACGGACGGGCGGGCACCGAGGGACGGGATCGCCGCTCCCCCCACCCCCTCAAAGAAAAACACTTGATGCAGATCAAGCATTTTTTTAAGAGCAGGTGGGTGGAGGCCCCAACCGGACCGGCCTCCACCGCTCCGGACGCCCAACCACCGTTCCGCCACTCGCCAGCAGGCGACGACCCCTTGGGCTGGACGGCGACGATGCCTCAGGGGCGCCCTCCCCTTCCCGCTGCTGGCCGCTGTGCGCCGAAGGCGCGAGACGATGTCCGCACGCGGCAACCAGGCCATGCCGTCCAACGGCGCCGGCCCGTTCGTCGCGCTCCCGCACTCCGGCCGAGCGCACCGCTGGTCCCCTCGCCCGGCCACCGCGCGGCAGCAGTCGCGGTGGAGCGCAGCGGAGCCAGCCTTAAGCTCAGCCACCCGCCGGACCGAGGAACCAGAACAACGGACCAGCCTCCCCCTTCCCCCTTCTCGCCGGCGCTTTGGACCCGGAGGGTCCGAGACGAAACCCGCACCCGCCCGAACCGAATGCCGCGAGA
>NZ_MUNE01001298.1 GCF_002154605.1 Streptomyces milbemycinicus
CGGTACAACGGGCTGCCCGCGCGGCGGACGCGAGCCCGACCAGCTCCAGCACCTCGTCGACCCGCCGCGCGGGCAGCCCGTTGTACCGCGCCAGCCACAGCAGATGACTGCGCGCCCGACGCCCGGGGTGCACCGCCTCGGCATCCAGCAGCGCCCCGACCACCTTCAACGGCTCGCGCAGCGAGGCGTACGGTCGGCCGCCGACCAGAGCGGTCCCCCCGTCCGGGGCGTCAAGCCCCATCACCATCCGCATGGTCGTCGACTTCCCCGCGCCATTGGGCCCGACGAACCCGGTGACCAGCCCGGGCCGCACCGCGAACGTCAGCCCGTCCACGGCCGCCGTCGGCCCGTAACGCTTCCGCAGATCGTGGGCCTCGATCGAGAGGCCCGTCATGGTTTTCGCCATGCCCAGGGACGCTACGCAGCGGTGCTCGGCGGGCCGTCACGCCGGTGGGGAATCTTTCCGGCCCGGGTGTCCCCCGCACGGGGGACGGCAGGGAGCGCCGACCGCCGCATAATGACCGGCGTGAGGTGGAGAAAGCCCCTGGCTGGTGTGGCGGAGTGGGCTGCGTGCGCGCAGCCCACTCCGCCACACC
>NZ_MUNE01001299.1 GCF_002154605.1 Streptomyces milbemycinicus
CTCCCCCAGCAGCGACCCGGCCCGCCCGACGAACCCGGCAGACGTGTCCGGCATCCCCGCCACCGCCGCCAACGCGCCCTTCTCGTTGAGGCACCAGCGGCGGTGATGGGCGAACAGGGCCTGGACGAGCAGCCCGACAACACGCGACAAGCACAGCGAGACGTGCAGGACATCGCCGCGCCGGGCCGACTTGGCGGCGTTCGCCACCAGGAAACCCGCCTCCCACACCGCCCCCGCCGTCAGAGCCTCCCGCAGCGGCTCCGGATATCGCTCCACCTCACGCCGCAGCTCGCCCAGCTCCCCGCCCGGATCGGCCAGCACCCGCCCCAGGGACACCTCGCCCACGTAGCAAGGGGACCAGAACCCCAGCGGATGCCCGATCTGCGTCCCCACCTCGTACCGCCCGGCGCGGCAGTCCTCCCACACCGTCCGCACCCGGTCCACGTCCCGCAGGATCCAGTCCACGGCCTGTCCGTCCACGTCCAGCCATGCCCCGCCGTTCACCCACGGCCCCCATC
>NZ_MUNE01001300.1 GCF_002154605.1 Streptomyces milbemycinicus
CCGTCGGCCCGCCCCGGTCATCCGTGCCAGAGCCGTCGCTTCTGCTCCGGCTGAGCTGACTTGTCGCCCTGCTTCGGAGCTCGGCGGTCAGGTCGGCTTCGGCGGGCGGGGACGGATGGCTCATCGGCTGTTCGTGGTCGGGGCGGTGTCGGGGCGGAGGGTCGGCGTCCGAGGCCAGATCCAGGCCCAGGAGGGATCTGTGACGGGGCACGCTGCATGGAATTTCGCGCGACATGAGGCGATGGTTCTGGAACGCTGCGGGGTCGGGCCCACAGCGGCCTCATGCAAGTCTGTACCGACGCGGGAGTGGCGATCGATGGGTTTCATTTTGGAGGGACCGGTTCTCGAAGGCGGGCTGGTGCGTCTGGAGCCTTTGGAGCATCGTCATGCGGCGGATTTGGCGGTGGCGGCGGACGAGGACCGCAGTTCGTACCGGTTCACCTGGGTGCCCACGGCGGCCGAGGTCGAAGGGTATATCGATGCCCAGCTTGCGCGTGCCGCTGCTGGGAAGCTGGCACCATATGCGCAGGTGGATCGGGTGTCGGGGCGGGCGGTGGGGGCCACGGCCTACTGGGATCCGCGGCTGTGGCCGCAAGGGGAGGGGCTGTCCGCCATTGAGGTCGGGTTCACCTGGCTCGCGCCGTCCGCCCAGGGGTCGGGGATGAACACGGAGGCCAAGTACCTGTTGTTCAGGCACGCGTTCGAGAACTGGGGGGTGGCACGCCTCATGGTCAGGGACCCGTCCGGCCGGAGCACGTCGCTGTGATTCGGCCGGCGCAGGTAGACCAGGGCTGTCAGACCCTCAGGGTCGGCTCGCGCCACACTACGGCTACCGTGGGGCCGCCGTCGTCGCGCGAACGGCGGCGCCCTCACCGCGGCTGCAGCCCCTACAGCACCGAAGGCGTGCACTTCTTCACCCGC
>NZ_MUNE01001301.1 GCF_002154605.1 Streptomyces milbemycinicus
GACGCCCCCAACCCCTTCGGCCGGCGCCTGGACCGCGATGCCTTGGACTTCCTCACCGCCGTCGGCGCGGGCAAGTTGGTGACACGGCCAGCGGGAGATTGGCCGCCGATGCCGGCGTGCGGTCCCTGTACCCGCACAGCTTGATGAAAGACATAGAAGTCCCTGGAAGGCCGATGCCCGTGTGCACCTGCCCGTGTTCGGCGGGCCCTTGGACTGTGTCATTCCTCCCGCCCGGCTGTTCTTTCCCGTCAACCGTGGCAGTTGCTGGCAAAGTTGGTGCCGTGTGTGCGGTGAAAGAACAGACGTCCAAGGCCACAGTCGCCGACCTCGTCCGGCAGCGCTGGGGAACCGTCCTTGATGAGGAAGACCTCCTCGCGCGGTTCCGGGAGCCGGGATGGTCCTACCAGGAACAAGTCCCCCGCTCATGTCCCACCTGCGATACCCCGCTGCACTCGCTGCGCCGCCCCTACGAGTCGGCCGGCCGTCAGTACCGCTATGTCGCCGTGGTCTGTCCAGCCTGCCCCCACGCCTACACCCTCGCTGACCTGGGCGTGAAGACCTATGACAAGCTGATCGCCCTCC
>NZ_MUNE01001302.1 GCF_002154605.1 Streptomyces milbemycinicus
CACCAGCGCGCCCGCCGCCACCTCCGGGCCGGTGCCACAGCGGGTCGCGGCGCTGCTGCGCCCGCCGCTGCGGCGCGGCCTGGTGTCCGTCGCGAGCGCGCTCCTCGCGCTCTGTACCTGCCTCTCCCTCGCCGGAGCGGGGGCCGGGGCGCTCACCCTCCACCACAACATCGAGATCGCCCAGGGAGAGCGGCCGGGCGGGTGAGCCCGTGGGCTGCGCCGACGAGGGCCCGGTGCCGCGGGCGTACGGCGTCCGCGACCCGGGAGGCGGGGCGCCGCAGCACGGAGATCCGGGTGTCCGTCGCGGAGAACGTCTCGTAAGGCACACCCGCCCGGGCCGGTGTGTCGCGGAGTGTCGCGGAGCGTCGCGAGCACATCGGGGCACGCCAGCGGGCCGGACCCGATGAGTGAGACGCAGCACCAGCACGATGTGTGCTCACCTCGACACCCGGGTGGAACGGAGCTTCACGGGCGGCCGACTGGGTGATCACGGATGGCCTTCGTGTGAAGTCACGCCGTCGCCTCGGAACGCCTCTCGACCACCGTTCGTCTACAGTTCGGTAGACAGTCCACCTTGCTGCAGCCGTGACGGAGGATCATGCGCCCCAAGATCCTGGTTGTTGAGGACGATCACGCCCTGCGGGACGTGCTGCGCCGTGGCCTGTACGACGAGGACTTCGACCCGGTCCCGGCTGCCGACGGCGCCACCGCCCTGAGGCTGGCCACCGCAGACATCGCCGCGGCCGTCCTGGACGTCGGCCTGCCCGATGCGGACGGACGGGACGTGTGCCAGGCGATGCGTGCCAATGGGTTCCTCGCCCCCGTGATCTTCCTGACCGCCCGGCACCAGCTCACCGACCGCCTGTCCGGGTTCTCCGCCGGAGGCGACGACTACCTGCCCAAGCCCTTCCACCTCGCCGAACTCGCCGCCAGGCTGAGAGCCGTACTCAAACGGGCCGCCACGACGGCGGTGGTCTCGGCCGGGGACCTGGTTCTGGACGCGGTGGACCACAGCGTGACCGTGCACGGTGACCGCGTCGCGCTGTCCCCCACGGAGTTCCGGCTGCTGGCCACTCTCGTCGCCGCGGACGGGACGCTCGTGCGCCGCCGCCACCTGGTGCGGGCCGGCTGGCCCGAGGGCGCGCAGGTCAGCGACAACACCCTGGACCAGTACCTGAGCCGACTGCGCCGCA
>NZ_MUNE01001303.1 GCF_002154605.1 Streptomyces milbemycinicus
CATGATCATGCCGCCGTCGGCCAACGGCGTGAAGGTCATCTCGATCGGCATGTTCACCCCGGGCAACACACCGGTGGTGTGGCGCGGGCCGATGCTGCACCGCGCGCTCCAGCAGTTCCTCGCCGATGTCTACTGGGGCGACCTGGACGTGCTGCTGCNNGCAGCAGGCCGCCGCCGAGGTCGCCGAGCGGGCGGGCTCGATCGCGGTCCAGACCCACCAGAAGATCGTCGGCGTGGTCGAGAACATGTCCGGGCTGCCCTGTCCGCACTGCGACGAGATGGTCGATGTCTTCGGCACGGGCGGCGGCCAGACCGTCGCCGACGGCCTGACCCGGGCCACCGGCGCCACGGTGCCGGTGCTCGGCGCCATCCCGATCGATGTGCGGCTGCGCGAGGGCGGCGACGAGGGGAAGCCGGTCGTGCTGACCGACCCCGACTCCCCGGCGGGCAGCGCGCTGCGGGCCATCGCGGGCAAGCTCGGGGGGCGGCAGCGCGGGCTGGCGGGCATGTCGCTGGGCATCACGCCGCGCAACAAGTTCTGAGCCCGCTTAAGCGGGCTCAAGCGGGCACGAAGAGCTGCGGGCGGCCTCCTGAGGGGGCCGCCCGGTCTTTTCGTACTGCCTGCTGTCCGGCTGTTACTCGTACGCGGTGATGTCCTTG
>NZ_MUNE01001304.1:0-225 GCF_002154605.1 Streptomyces milbemycinicus
GCCGTCGCGGCGGGCGTGGTGCCGCTCGCCCTCGGCTCGCAGACCGCCGGTTCACTGACCAGGCCAGCCTCCTACTGCGGTGTCGCGGGATACGTCGCCCCGGTCGGCGCCTGGTCCATGCTCGGCTTCACCGGACTCAGCCCGAGCCTGGACGCGCCTGGGCTGCTTGCCACCCGAGTGTCCGACCTGGCCAGGGCCGTCGAGGCTGTCGACGGCAGCCGGGCC
>NZ_MUNE01001304.1:334-867 GCF_002154605.1 Streptomyces milbemycinicus
CTCCGGGGCGGCGACGGACGACCTCGGCACCCAGGCCCGTACATCCGCGCTCGCCGACGCACACGCGACAGTCATGGCCTACGAAGCGGCCCGTTCCCTCGCCGCCGAGCACGCCGCGCACCCCGGGGCACTCAGCGCACCTCTGCGCGACCTGCTGGACCGCGGACGCAGAACACCCGAGGCCGACTACCGGGCGGCCCTGGAGGCCGCCCGCGCGGCCCGCGCCCGGCTGCTGGAGCTGCTGTCCGACGCCGACGCGATCCTCGGCCCCGCCGCCCCCGGGCCCGCCCCGCACGGCCTCGGCGCCACCGGCACGCCCGTCCTCAGCCGCCCCTGGCAACTCCTCGGCCTGCCGGTCGTCACCGTCCCCGGCCACCGCGACCCGCGCGGCATGCCGCTCGGCCTCCAACTCGTGGGACACCCCGACCGCGTGGGCCGACTGCTCGGGGCCGCCGCGAGGGCCGAGGAGGCCATCCGATGAAGATCGCCGCGATCGAGGCCATTCCGTACGCGATCCCGTACACCAAGCCGCT
>NZ_MUNE01001305.1 GCF_002154605.1 Streptomyces milbemycinicus
CCCCCTCGCCACCGCCTCGCCGCCCCTTCGACGCCGCCTCGCCGTCTCCTCGCCGCGACTCTTCCTCGCCTCTTCCGCGCAGTTCGATCGCGCCTTGGCAACGAATCGAACACCGCTGTCGATACTTCTACGCGCGTAGGCAATCACCGGCTAGTCTCATGCGCGTGAACGCATCAGTTACCCATCAGGGGGACCCCCACGCCGCCGCCGACGCCGCGGCCGCCCGCCTGCGTGAACTCACCGGCGCAGAGGCCCACGACGTCGCCCTGGTCCTCGGCTCCGGCTGGGTACCCGCCACCGACGCGCTCGGCACCCCGGAACACGAGTTCCCGGTCACCGATCTGCCCTCCTTCCCGCCGCCCGCCGTCGAGGGCCATGCGGGCAAGATCCGCTCGTACAAGATCAACAACAAGCGAGCGCTGGTCTTCCTCGGCCGCACGCACTACTACGAGGGCCTCGGTGTCGCCGCCGTCGCGCACGGCGTACGGACCGCCGTCGCCGCCGGCTGCAAGACCGTAGTCCTCACCAATGGCTGCGGCGGCCTGCGCGAGGGCATGCGCCCCGGCCAGCCGGTGCTGATCAGCGACCACATCAACCTCACGGCCGCCTCGCCGATCGCCGGTGCGCACTTCGTCGACCTCACCGACCTCTACTCACCCCGGCTGCGCGCGCTCTGCCGGCAGATCGACCCCAGCCTGGAGGAGGGCGTCTACGCGCAGTTCCCCGGCCCGCACTACGAGACGCCCGCCGAGATCACCATGACCCGCACCCTCGGGGCGGATCTCGTCGGCATGTCCACCGCCCTGGAGGCGATCGCCGCGCGTGAGGCGGGCGCCGAGGTCCTCGGCATCTCCCTGGTCACCAACCTCGCGGCGGGCATGACGGGCGAACCCCTCAACCACGAGGAGGTCCTCCAGGCCGGCCGCGACTCCGCCGCGCGGATGGGGAGCCTCCTGGCGCAGGTCCTCGACCGCATCTGACCCCGCCCGCCCGTCGACGGGACCCGCCCGACGGGGCCCGCCCGACGACGCCCCGGGCCACGGTCCGAGCCGGTGATCCGCCGTACGCACTCGCCCGGTCCCACAGGACCGGAGCCAGTGCCCCGAACGCGCTGCCCCGGGCCGGTAACCCCGGCCGGCCGACCTGGGCCCCGCTGACCTGGCCCCGCTGACCCGAGTGGGCGCCCCGGACGTGCTGACCGGAGCCGCCGACCCGGCCCCGCCAGCCCGGCCTCCGGGACCCGAG
>NZ_MUNE01001306.1 GCF_002154605.1 Streptomyces milbemycinicus
CACCCCGGCAGCCCCGCCGCCCGACACCTCCCCGAACAGCGCGACAGCTTTCGATCATCCGACACCCAGGCCATCCTTGGGTGATGGCCAACAGACAACTCCGAGTCGCCGCCTACGCCGTCTGCATCCAGGACAGCAGAATCCTCCTCGCCCGATGGGTGGGCCCCGACAGCAAACTGTGGACGATGCCCGGCGGCGGCATCCGGCACGGCGAAGACCCGTACGACGCCGCCATCCGCGAAGTCGAGGAGGAGACCGGCTACACCGTCGAGATAGACGACCTCCTCGGCATCGACTCCGTCCACCACCGCTACGCCCGCCGCCGCGGCCGCGACGCCGACTTCCACGGCCTGCGCGTCGTCTACACCGCGCATGTCGTCGGCGGGCAACTGCGCCACGAGACCAATGGCTCCACCGACCAGGCCGCCTGGATCGAACTCGACCGCGTCGCCGAGCTGCCCCGGGTCCCGCTGGTGGACATCGCCCTGTCACTGCACCAGACACGGCCCGCCCAGGGCAGGGTCCAGACACCGGCCTGAACAACGAGCCCAACGCAGCAACCAGCCCAAGAACCTCCCACCCGCCCGCAAGGAGCAGCCACCCCATGGACCACGCCTCCCCGCAGCCCACGACCGCCCTGCCCTACGGCACCCCCGAAACCCCGCGCGTCGCGGTCCGCGGCGAGGCCCGCCTCGAAGTCGACCCCGAGATCGCCCATCTCAGCATCACCGGCAGCCCGCGCGGCACCGACCGCCGCACCGCCC
>NZ_MUNE01001307.1 GCF_002154605.1 Streptomyces milbemycinicus
GGCGGAGGAGGTGGCGGAGGGGGCGCCGGGCCGTCGTCAGTGCCTGTGCCCCCGTCCCCTTTTCCCGGGTCGTCCCCGCCTCCGTTGTCGCCGCTGCCCGAGTCGCCGCCCTGGCCGCTGTCGCCGGTCCCGCCCCCACTGTTGTCGCCGTTGTTGTCGCCGCTGCGCGGGGTGCCCTCGCTGGTTCCCCCGTTGTTGACGACCGCGACGCAGTAGCCGTGGATCCCGGTCGCGCTGCCCGCCGCCTTCTCCAGCTTGCGCAGGTTCTTGGCGTCGACGGCCTCGGCATCGCCGCTCTCCGCCGCCAGATAGTCGCGGCAGGCGTTGAGCGCCCAGCCGCCCGCGTTCGAGTCCGGCGCCGAGGAGTCGTCCTTGCCGTTGTTCCCCTTGTCCTTGCCGTCCGTGCCGCCCTCGTCGTCGCCCGTGCCGTCCTGACCCCGGCCGGGTGACGTCGACGAGCCGCCGGAGCCGTACCAGGCCCCGCCGCTGGCATCGTTGTCGGCCGATCCTCCGGTTCCGGGCGTCGTGCCGTCCGGGGAGATGTTGGGCTCGGCCGACCTGCCGGTGGCGT
>NZ_MUNE01000131.1 GCF_002154605.1 Streptomyces milbemycinicus
GGCACGAAGCTGATCCTCATCGAGCCGTTCCTCCTGCCGATCCACGGCGTCGTCGAGGTCGGTGCCGCGCTCAATCGCAAACGGGCCGGGAGCGACCCGGCGACGGGACCGTCCAGCCCCAGCCCGCCCATGAGAGTGGGGGGCAGGGGGCTCGACGGCGGTCTCAGGACCGCTTGAAGCGGTCGGGGTTGTTGTGGTCGCGGTGGCGCGGACACTGGCATGGCGGCCAGGCCTGCCCCGCCGAGTAGACGTCGCTCTTCTCTCCGGCGAGGACGGCCACGATCGCGCGCCGCGCGGTGACGATCCCGCCGTGCGCAATGGTGTAGACGCGCATCGTCATCTTCGGCCGCTCGCCCCGCCCCGGCTGGTTGTCGGCCATCAGCGGCCTCCCTCTCCCCCGACCGGCGCGAGGAGCTGGAGCAGGCTGCACAGGCTTCGCTTCACCGCGCCCAAGTGATAGGCCAGTTCTTCCGGCGCGGCGTCGGCCAGGTCGAGGGCTTCGGCTCCGGCGAGGGTCTGTCCGGCGACAATCACGACCGCGTGCTCGAGACCTTGGCGGGTGGGCTTTGCAGCCGTGATACACGCGGGGCACAGGCCCGAGTGGGGCACGGCGTGGTTGCGGGGCCCGAAGTCGCCGGGAGTGGCGCACAGCACGCACCCCGGGGACGAGAAGGGCGTGGTCCAGCCATCGGCGGTCACCTGATCACCACCATCCCGTGCGGCGCACACACCAGCTCAACCCGCGGGCGATCCTTGCTCCGCTGTTCGTCGGCCACGACGTAGGGCCGCACCATGTCGGCACTGTGGCCGTCCCGCGGACCGGAAACTGGGCGGAACGTCGCGCTGGAGGCGATCATGCACTCCGCCGCCCTGGGCCGAGCAGGCGCGTCGGGCATGCGTGCTGTGCCTGTCGTTGGCACGTGCTGGTGCTGTACTGCGGGTCGGCCGCCCGCAGTACAGGCCGCGCGGTGACGGCCCGACGGCGGTAACAACAGCAGTAGCAGGGCTTCGAAGATCCACGCGATAACGTGTGCCATGTTGTCAACCTCCATGGGGTTGATGGCCACCGCCCCCGGACGCTCCCTCCCAAGTCGCGTCGCGGGGGTCCTGCATGTGGCCGGTGGAGGTGTGGTCAGAGAGCACCCCAGCGTCATCCGATAACTGCTGGCCCGGCTCCCGACCACAACCACTGTCGTGCCCCGCCCGCAGCGCAGACAATAGATTCCACAATTAATCACCCACTCGACAAAAAATGGCACATGCCATAACGAACGCAACAACTGACACAGTGAAGCGTTGCCGTGCCATGCTGGTCATATCGCCGCGAACCAGGAGCAGTTGCCTCAGAAAGGCAGAACGATGGCGGCACCGCACAGGCCAACAGCACGACGCATCGCACTCGGCCATGAACTCCGCGAGTTACGCAAGCGGGCAAGGCTCAGCATCCAGGAAGCCGTGGAGGGATTCTCGTTCAGCGACACCAAACTGCAACGGGTCGAGACCGGGCTTCAGGACCTCCGTAGCGCGAGTGACTTGCGCAAGCTACTCGACCGCTACGGCGTCACCGACGAGGAGGAAGTGGAGAGGCTGGTGGCGGTCCAGCGGGAAGCGTCCAGCCGGGAGTGGTGGACACCTCTCGCCACGGAACTGACAGCAGGGATGCCACGGTTCCTCGGGATCGAGGCGGCGGCACAGGAGATCCGGGCCTACCACCCAACCATCATCCTGGGGTTGTTGCAGACTGAGGCATACGCCCGCACGAGGCACGTGAGCGCCAAGCCCCTCGACGAGACCACGACTGAATTCGTGGATCGGAGCGTCGAGGTGAGGATGAGGCGAAAGGAGGCCCTGACCCGCGACGAGGACCCACTGAGGCTGTGGGCCATCCTCTACGAGGCAGCGCTGCGGCACATCGTCGGCGACGCCGACCTGATGCGCGAACAGTACGAGGAGATCGCCAAGCTGGCCACACTCGACAATGTGACCGTACAGGTACTCCCCCAGAAGATGCGCGGGTACCTGTTCGAGCACAACTTCAGCATCATGCACCTCGGCGACATCATGCCGACGACAGTCCAAGTGGACACCCCATTCGGCAACGCCTCGTCCGTCTCTGACAAGCGCCGGGAGGTCGGACGGTTCTCACGGCAGTTCGAAGCCCTGTCGAGGTCCGCCCTGCCTCCCGAGGACACGCCGAAGTTCCTGAACCAACTATCCCGAGAGATCACCGCATGCCCACCAGCGCCCGCCCCCTGATAGCCCGAGACCTCGTCCACGCCGACTGGTTCAAGTCCTCCTACAGCGGCAACGGCAACAACTGCGTGGAGGTCGCAGACCTGTTGACGTCCCCCTACCGCGCGATCGCGATCCGCGACTCAAAGGACCCGAACGGCCCGGCGCTCCGGGTGTCGCCGGCCGGTTGGGCGTCCTTCGTTACCGCCGTCGCCGATGGAGAACTGCCCTCCACCTGACCCGCGCAAGTAGCGCGCATGAACGGCGGCCCCTGTGCTCACAGGGGCCGCCGTCACTCGTGGGGATGGGAGAAGACCGGCCTGCCGATGGCCGCCGCCTTCGCCGACCTACTCGTTCAAGGAGACAACCCCGGATGACGCCCGAAACCGCACCTGAACGGCGCGCCCTCGCAGACCGGCTCCAGGAAGCCGGAGTCCTCGTCCACCCGAAGTGGCGCGCGGCGGTCGAGGCCGTGCCGCGTGAGCCGTTCCTCCAGCCCGGCGTGTTCCTGCCCGCCGACGGTGGGCGCTGGCGGCCCGTGACAGCGCTCGGCACCGACCCCGGGGAATGGACCAAGATCGCCTACCGCGATGAGTCTCTGGTGACACAGCTGGACGGGCACCTCACCGCCGACCAGACCGCCGAGCCCGTCCCCGGCGTGCCCACGTCGTCGTCCACCACGCCCGTGACGGTCGTCGGCATGATCGAGACCCTGGACGTCGAGGACGGTCACACCGCGCTGGAGATCGGCACCGGCACCGGCTACTCCACCGCCCTGATGTGCCACCGGCTCGGCGAGGACAACGTCACTACGGTCGAGGTGGACCCGGGCGTGGCCGCCCGCGCGGATGCCGCCGTGGAAGCCGCCGGATACTCGACATGGACCCTGACCGGTGACGGGCTCCTGGGCCACCCGCGCCGCGCTCCCTACGACCGTGTCATCGCCACGTGCGCGGTACGCCGCATCCCCCACACCTGGGTACGCCAGACCGAGCCGGGCGGCGTCATCCTCACCACCCTCGCCCCCGGCTCGTGGGCGTACGGCACCGGCCTCGCCAAGGTCACCGTGAACGAGGCCGGCACGGCCGAAGGGCTGATCATCGGGGAGTCGTCGTTCATGCAGGCCCGCTCCCAGGCCACCGCAGCACTCGCCGGGGACCTGTCGGCGCGCACCGCCTACGCCGACAGCGAGCGCGCGGCGAAGGTCTCGCCGACGCTGCTGGAGGAGTGGATGCCCGCCTTCCTCGCCCAGCTCGCCGCGCCTGGCGCCCAGCTCGTACGCGCCACTCGGAGCGATGGCAGTCGGCAGCTCTTCGTGTTCGACGCCGACCGCGAATCCTTCGCCGCGTTCACCGAGAACGGCTCCGGCTGGACCGTCCGGCAAGGCGGGCCGGTGGCGCTGTGGGACGACATCGAGCAGGCGCTGATCGCCTGGCAGGACGCCGGACGCCCGGACATCAGCACTGTGCGGCTCCGCGTCACCCCCCGCTCCCACACGTACTGGATCGGTGACGGCCCCACGTTGCGCTGGGAACACCGCCTTGTCTGAACCCAGCGAGACAAGAGCCCCGCGAATGTGCGTAACGCGGCCATGGTGCTCGCCCGCCATGAGCGAGATTCCCTCCGGCGACCCGGCCGCCGAGGCTCACGGCAACCTCGCCGAAGCAGATCGGTGACTCCGGCCGAGCATCTGGAGGTGTCACCAGGTCGTCATGTCACGGCCAGGTGGCTGCGGTGGTGCCGTGGGGTCTCGGCCTCGTCGAGCAGGACGAGAGCGAAGTCCGCGTAGGAGATGCGCGCCGCGAGGTCACCGTGTTCGCGGATCTCGTAGTGGCCGGTGCGCTCCCCCTCATGGTCGAAGTCGCCGGCTGGGCTGACATACGCCCAGTCCAGCGCGGCGCCTTCGGCCCGAAGCACCTCGAGCCCGTCGGCGTGGGCCAGGCAGAAGGGCCGGAACTCGGCGGGGAAACCGGGCATGTCCAGCAGGCGGGTCCCGTCGGGGCCGGGCAGTAGCGTTGCGATCCCAACCGTGACGAGCCTGTCCACCCCCGCCTGCCGCAGGCCCTTGATGAGGGCATGTGCGGCGCTGGTGAAGAATGCCCTCGGGTCGGTTACCGCCGCCGCATTGATCGCGGCGTCATGCCCGGCCGCGAGGGCGGCGACATCCGCCACGTCGGTGACATCCCCGGCGGCGATCCGTACGCCGCCGTCCGCCAAGCCGCCGTAGCGGGACGGGTCGCGGACCACCGCGGTGACCTGGTGTCCACGCCGACGCGCTTCAGCGACAGCCTGCCGGCCGGCCCGGCCACCGGCCCCGAAAATCACGAACCTACCCATCGTCGGAATACCTCCCGTTGAATCGATGCTCCGGAAGGTATCCGCAAGGGCAGTTACCTCCTGGATACCGAGGCCGGCTACCGGCCCCAGCCGACGGGCAGGAGAGAGACCATGACACGCCGCCAGCCGCTGCCTCCGGACATGTTCGACGAACTGTGTCCGTCCTCGCTGTTGCCATTCCGCTTCGGCGACAAGTGGGCAGCTCTGGTCATTCGCTGCCTGGAAGACGGTCCCCGCCGGTTCTCCGAGCTGCGCGTGCCACTGCACCGCGTCACCCCGAAGGTGCTCACACAGTCACTACGTGGCCTGGAGCGGGGCGGGCTCGTCTCACGCACGGTGCACGCCGACCCGAAACTCGGGGTGGAGTACGCGCTGACGCAGTTGGGTCGCAGCATGTTGGAGCCGCTGGATTCCGCATGCGCGTGGGCAGCGGAGCACTGGGACGAGCTACTTGATGCACGGGACAGGTCGTAGCGGGGGCGCGCTGGGTACCGCGGTCTTATACGGTCAGGCGGCGGATAACGCGACGAAGGCCCCGCGGTCTGCTGACCGCGAGGCCCTCGTCGTACATGGGATGAGTGGAGATGGCGGGAATCGAACCCGCGTCCAACGGTGTGGAACCAGGACTTCTCCGAGCGCAGTCCGCTGTGATTTTCTCAGCCCCGGAGATCACGCGGACAAGTCTCCGACGGGCTCAGCCACTGTTTGATGTCCCACCAGGCCCCGTGACCGGGTCTAGTGGTTTAGTCCCCTAGCTGATGCCAGGATCCGGGTCGGGAACAGCCCCGGGCTGACACTTCGCAAGTCGCTACTTAGGCAGCGAGGGCGAAGGAATCGCGCTTGGTGTTGGCGATTATAGGTTTCGGCATATGGTTTACGAGATCATTGCCGCTTCCTCGGCTCGCTTCCCCTGCTTCGACAGCCGCTGTCGAAACCGATCATCCCCATGTGGTGTTATCAAGGTGGTGCCGCACCCCTCTACCGGGAGTGCAGCCCCATCGTACGTGAACAACGCACGGCAGTGCCAGCGTATTCCCGCCGGTCAGGCCCGCTGACGCCGGCGCGCCGCGGAGATCGCCCGGTCGGACTCGCGCCGGTCCTGCTTCTCGCGCAGGGTCTGCCGCTTGTCGTACTCCTTCTTGCCCTTGGCCAGGGCGATCTCGACCTTGGCCCGGCCGTCCTTGAAGTACAGCGCCAGCGGGACCAGGGTGTGGCCGGTCTCCTGGGTCTTGACGATCAGCTTGTCGATCTCCGCGCGGTGGAGCAACATCTTCCGCTTGCGGCGGGCGGAGTGGTTGGTCCACGTCCCTTGGCTGTACTCCGGAATGTGCACGTTGTGCAGCCACGCCTCGCCGCCGTCGAGCTGCGCGAAGCCGTCCACCAGCGAGGCCCGACCCTGCCGCAGCGACTTGACCTCCGTGCCGGTCAGCACCAGACCGGCCTCGTAGGTGTCGAGGATGTGGTAGTCGTGCCGCGCCTTCTTGTTCTGCGCGATCAGCTTGCGCCCCGTCTCTTTAGCCATAGCGCTGTCATTCTCGCACTATGACCCGCCCCCGAGGCCACTCAATACTGTCCGCGCGCGCGTTTCGGCGCTCTTCTCGTCGTCGCCGCGTACGGACAGGTCGGGGGTGATGCCCTTGCCGTCGACGCCGCGCCCGGTGGGGGTGCGGTAGTGGCCGACGGTGAGCTCGGCGACCGAGCCGTCGGGAAGCTCGCTGGGCATCTGGACGGAGCCCTTGCCGAAGGTCCGGGAGCCGACGACCACGGCCCGGCGGCGGTCCTGGAGGGCGCCGGTGAGCATTTCGGCGGCGCTCATGGTGCCGCCGTCGACGAGGACGACGAGGGGGGAGTCGGTGTCGCCGCCGCGCCGGGCCTCGAGCACCCGCTGCTTCCCCCGTATGTCGTACGTGGCGACCAGCCCGCCGTCGAGGAAGGTGGAGGCGGTGGTGACGGCCTCGGAGACCAGGCCGCCGGAGTTGCCGCGCAGGTCGAGCAGGATGCCCTGGCCCTCGGGGATGGCCCGCACGGCGCGGCGGACCTGGTCGCCCGAGCCCCGGGTGAAGGCCTCGACCTTGATCCGGACGGCGGCGGGGTGCTGATCGGTGAGGCGGTCGACGGTCACCGGCTCGGTGGCCAGCCGCGCCCGCCGCAGGGTCTGCCGCCAGCTGTGCTCGCCGCGCTGCAGCCCGACCTCGACCCGGCTGCCCACGGCCTCGTCCGCGCCGCCGCGCAGCCAGGACACCACCTGGGTGACGGGGCGGCCGGTCGTCGTCCGGCCGTCGACGGTACGCAGCCGGTCACCGGCTCGGATGCCGGCCTTCGCGGCGGGGCTGCCGGGCTGGACGCGGTCCACCGCGATCCGGCCGCCGGTGCTCAGGCGGGCGGAGATCCCCACGCCCACGTACTCGCCGTCGAGATTGCGGCGGAAGCCCTCGTACTCGCGGGCGCTGTAGACCGCGCCCCATCGGTCGCCGCTGCGGCTGACCACTTCCCGGGCGGCCTTGGAGCCGGACTTGCCGTCCTCCTCGGCCTGTGCGGCGGCTGCCTTGACCTCGTCGCTCTCGACGGTGCTCGATACCGAACGGGACACTATCCGGGCGTCGGCCGGGTCCCGGCCGTCCTCGGCCTCGGCGCCCCAGGAGCCGACGGCGGCTCCCGTGGCCAGCACGCTCACGAAGACCACCGTCAGGGCGGCCCCACGGCGAATGCGGCGGGGCGGGACGAACAAACACGGGCCCGACATGCCGGTGAGTGTAGGGCAACACAGGGCGCCGTACCGGAGGTTGTGAGGTACGGCGCCCTGGACGAATGTCACACCTTGAGGTACTTGCGGAGCGCGAAGAACGCCGCGAAGGCGGGCATCAGCAGACCGATCGCCAGCACCAGCGGCAGCTTGGCCAGCACCGCGTCCCAGCCGATGAAGTTGATCACGTCGATCCGGTTCGCCAGCCAGTTGTTGACCAGGAAGTACTGTCCGCTCACCAGCAGCACACAGGCGAAGCCCGCGCCCAGCAGACCCGCGATGGCGGCCTCCATGATGAACGGCATCTGGATATAGAAGCTGGACGCGCCGACCAGCCGCATGATCCCGGTCTCCCGGCGGCGGGAGAACGCCGACACCCGCACCGTGTTGACGATCAGCATCAGCGCGACGATCAGCATGAGCGACATCACCCCCAGCGCCGCGTAGTTCATGCCGTTGAGGAGGTTGAAGAGGTCGTCGACCAGCTTCTGCTGGTCCTGGACCTCCTGCACCCCGGGGCGGCCGGCGAAGGCGGTGGTGATCACCTTGTACTTCTCGGGGTCCTTGAGCTTGATCCGGAAGGACTCCTGCATCTGGTCCGGGGTCAGCGAGTTGGCCAGCGGCGAGTCGCCGAACTGCTCCTTGTAGTGCTTGTACGCCTGCTCCGAGGTCTCGAACTGGACGCTCTCCACGATGCTCATCTGCTTGAGCTCGGAGCGGATCTCGTTCCTCTGCGCGTCGGTGACGGCGCCCTTGGAGCAGTTGGGCGAGGTCTCCTTGTCCTGCTTGTTGCACAGGAAGACGGAGACGTTGACCTTGTCGTACCAGTAACCCTTCATCGTGCTCACCTGCTCGCGCATGAGCAGGGACCCGCCGAACAGGGCGAGCGAAAGGGCGACAGACACGATCACCGCGAAGGTCATGGTGAGATTGCGGCGGAGACCGACGCCGATCTCCGACAGGACGAACTGGGCGCGCATGGCGTCCTTTCAGTGCTGGTAGCCGTAAACGCCGCGGGACTGGTCGCGTACGAGACGGCCCTTTTCAAGTTCGATCACGCGCTTGCGCATCTGGTCGACGATCTGCTGGTCGTGAGTGGCCATCACGACCGTGGTCCCGGTCCTGTTGATCCGGTCCAGCAGCTTCATGATGCCGACGGAGGTCTGCGGGTCCAGGTTTCCGGTCGGCTCGTCGGCGATCAGCAGCAGCGGCCGGTTGACGAACGCACGGGCGATGGCGACGCGCTGCTGCTCACCGCCGGAGAGCTCGCCAGGCATACGGTCTTCTTTTCCGCCCAGTCCCACCAGGTCGAGCACTTCGGGGACGGTCTTACGGATGGCGCCGCGCGGCTTGCCGATCACCTCCAGCGCGAAGGCCACATTCTCCCCGACCGTCTTGTTGGGGAGCAGCCGGAAGTCCTGGAAAACCGTGCCCAGCTGGCGGCGCATCTGCGGCACCTTCCAGTTGGACAGCCGCGCCAGGTCCTTGCCCAGCACATGGACCGCGCCATGGCTGGCGCGTTCCTCGCGCAGCAACAGCCGGAGAAAGGTGGATTTGCCCGACCCCGAGGAGCCCACCAAAAAGACGAACTCCCCCTTCTCGATCTCGAGCGAAACATCCCGGAGTGCAGGACGGTTCTGCTTGGGGTAGGTCTTGGATACGTTGTCGAATCGGATCACTGAAGCACCACGGTCGACCTGGATAGGGGTACGGGTGGCCGCGAGGGCTCCCGTCGGTGTGCGTGACCATACGCGAACCGCGCGCGAGCTCGCAGTCGCCGTTCGGGGTTGGTGCCCTTATTCACGGCACTATTGGGGGCAAACGGTTGACAACCCGCCCCGCCGAGCTGTCCGAAACAGCCACGGAACCGGTACGGATGCGGTACGGAATCGTGCGGGGCGCGCCGAACCGGGCGGAAGCTGGCACAGTGGAAGGGGAACCAACACATTGCCCAGAGCGTTGGCCCCGTGTCTACTGCGGCATCGCCGCGCGGGAGGAGAAGAGCGCATGACGTATGACAGGCTTGTCTGCGCCAACTGCGCGAGCCCCGTCAGCGAGGGCCGGTGCCCGGTCTGCCGGGCCAGCAGGGAGCGTCTGCAGCAGGCCGGCGGCTTCGGCGGGCTGACGCCGACCGCCCTGATAGCACTGCTGGTGGCGCTGATCGCGGTGGCTCTGCTCGCCCACCAGGTCGCCACGGTGTAACGGACCGTAGCGGCTCATAGCGAACCATAGCGCCATGTCGAGCGGCGCTGTACGCACGGTGACGGTCGACTCGCGATTCACGCGATGTGTTTCATTTCTCACACGCACAAGCACGCATAAGCGCGCATAAGCGCGCATAAGCACGCACGAGGGGCCCGGAGTGACGCCGCACTCCGGGCCCCTTCGCGTCGCTGTACCGCCCCCGGTCCGGCCGGGTGCGTGATCAGGCCGCGGTGTTGCGGTTGACCAGACGCGGCATGAGGCGGAAGCCAATGCCGCCCGCGATCATCGTCGCGGCGCCGATCAGCAGGAAGGTGGTCTCGGAGGCACCGGTCTCGGCCAGCTCCTCCTTCTTGGCCAGCGCCTCCTTGGGCTTGCTCTGCTCGACCGGCTTGCTGCCGGCGCTGTCGGTGTCGGTGTTGTCCTGGCACTCGGTGCCGTCGAGCTCCACCGTGCAGGTGTTGGAGTCGTCGCCGCCACCACCGCCGGTGCCGGGCGACTTGGTCGGCTCGGC
The DNA here is from genome assembly GCF_002154605.1 of Streptomyces milbemycinicus. Taxonomy (GTDB): domain Bacteria; phylum Actinomycetota; class Actinomycetes; order Streptomycetales; family Streptomycetaceae; genus Streptomyces; species Streptomyces milbemycinicus. Next base: position 10,029 of record NZ_MUNE01000131.1, read on the forward strand.
GGTCGGCTTGCCGGTGGGCTTGCCCGTCGGCTCGCCGGTCGGCGGCTGCGTCGGGTCGCCCGTCGGCGGGTTGGTCGTCGGCGGGTTGGTGGTCGGGTCGTCCGTCGGCGGGTTCGTCGTCGGCGGGTTGGTGGTCGGCTCGTCCGTCGGGGTCGGCTCGCCCGTCGGGATCGACGTCGGGTCGCCCGTCGGGTCCTCGGTCGGGCCGTCGACACCGACGCCGATGCCGACGCCCTTGTCGTCAGCCTTGACCGAGGCCTCCACGCCGCCGATGCCGACGTCGATACCCACAGCCGATGCGGCACCCGCCGCCGTCAGCGAGGCGCCGGCGGCGATCACGGCGCTCGCCGCGATCCGCGCGACGCGCAGCCGCGTCTTCTTCGTCATCTGCCTGCTACCCCCAGTAGCTGTACTCGTCAATGGAGCAGCTATGCACAAGGCAACGGTCTGCGGGGGGTTCTGATCCGCGGGACCGGCCACACAAGGCAGTCCGCGAGCCCCCGTTCACACGCGCCCCAGTCATACGCATGCCGCGCGTCAGCTTTCCCACTTTTCATATGACCGTCAAGGTCATTGCGCACGACATGTCCGCTATGGAGGTGGTTGGCGGATGCATGGGTACAGGACTGTGACCAACCGGCCGTCAAGTCATGGGCAGGCGGCGTGGGCAGACGGCCGTCAGGCCGCGGGCAGGGCCTTGCCCTACTTCTGCTGCTCCTGCTGCTTGCGCCAGCGGATCCCCGCCTCCAAGAAGCCGTCCAGCTCGCCGTCGAGCACCGCCTGGGGGTTGCCGACCTCGAACTCCGTCCGCAGGTCCTTGACCATCTGGTACGGGTGCAGGACGTACGAACGCATCTGGTTGCCCCAGGAATTGCCGCCGTCGCCCTTGAGCGCGTCCATCTTGGCCTGCTCCTCCTGGCGGCGCCGCTCGAGCAGCTTGGCCTGGAGCACGTTCATCGCGGACGCCTTGTTCTGGATCTGCGAGCGCTCGTTCTGGCAGGAGACCACGATGCCGGTCGGGATGTGGGTCAAGCGCACTGCGGAGTCAGTGGTGTTGACGCCCTGGCCGCCGGGGCCCGAGGAGCGGTAGACGTCGATGCGCAGCTCGGACTCGTCGATCTCGATGTGGTCGGTCTTCTCGACGACGGGCAGCACCTCGACGCCCGCGAAGGACGTCTGGCGGCGGCCCTGGTTGTCGAACGGCGAGATACGCACCAGGCGGTGGGTGCCCTGCTCGACGGAGAGGGTGCCGTACGCGTACGGGATCTGGACGGCGAAGGTGGTCGACTTGATGCCGGCCTCTTCCGCGTACGAGGTGTCGTACACCTCGGTCTTGTAGCCATGGCGCTCGGCCCAGCGCAGATACATCCGCTGCAGCTGCTCGGCGAAGTCGGCGGCGTCCACGCCACCGGCCTCGGCGCGGATGTTGACAAGCGCCTCGCGGGAGTCGTACTCGCCGGACAGGAGGGTGCGCACCTCCATCTCGTCGACCGCCTTGCGCACCGAGTCCAGCTCGGCCACCGCCTCGGCGCGGGCGTCGGCGTCGTCCTCGGCGTCGGCGAGCTCGAAGAGCACTTCGAGATCGTCGATGCGGCTGCGGAGCTCCTCCGCCTTGCGCAGCTGGCCCTGCAGATAGGACAGCCGGCTGGTGATCTTCTGCGCGTTCTCCGGGTCGTCCCAGAGGGAGGGGGCCGCCGCCTGCTCCTCGAGCACGGCGATGTCGGCCCTCATCTTGTCGAGGTCCAGGACGGCCTCGATCGACCCCATGGTCGAGGAGAGGGACTTCAGCTCTTCGGATACATCGACGACTGCCACGGCACCAGCGTAACCGGCCGGACGGGCGACCGGGCGCACGGGCGGCTGACGCCCCTTTCCTGGCTCGGCCTGCCCGGCCGGGCGGGCGGCCGGGGGCCGTACCTCACGGCCGGGGCACGGGCGGGCCGGACGCAGCCCGGGGCGCTCAGCGATCGCCTGGGTTCGCGGGGGCCGAGTGTTCGCCGCCCTTGGGGGGATCGCCGTCGTCGTCGCCGCCCGACGCGAGCCAGCCGCCGATCCCCACCGCGGCCAGCAGCGCGACCGCGACCACCGCGAGCCTGACCCGGCGGCGGCGCACCGCCTCCGAGACCGGGCGGTTACGGGCCGAGCCCGCGCGGCGCTGGCCGCTGACCCGGGGGGCGCGGGCGGTGCCGTGCGGGCCGCCGGCGAGCTCGTCCGGGCTGGGCACCCGCATGCTGGTGTGCGTCTCCCGGCTGGAGTCGGGCGCCGCCCCGGGCACCAGCGGCACCGCGCCTCGGCGCCGCGGCGGCTCCTCGGCGGTCGGGGCGCGGTGCGGCGTCGGCGCCTCGTCGTACCGGCCCTCCGGCTCGGCACCGGGCTCGTCGGGCTCGTCGATGTCCAGCGGCGGGTAGCCGGCCAGCGACGGCAGCAGCTCGCGCAGCCGGGCCGCCAGCTCGGAGGCGCGCAGCCGGGAGGCCGGCGCCTTGGCGAGGCACTGCAGCAGCAGCTGCCACAGCTCGTCGGGGATGCCGGGCAGCGGCGCGACGGTCTCCGTCACATGGCGGCGCAGGATCGCGCCGGGGTGGCCGCCGCCGAAGGGGGTGAAGCCCGCCAGGAGCTCGTACAGGACCGTGGCAAGGGCGTACACGTCCACGCTGGCCCGCGGCGGCAGCCCCTCGACGATCTCGGGGGCGAGGTAGTCCGGGGTGCCGATGACGCTGCGCGGGTTCTGGACCCGGCCCTGGGCGGTGCCCTGCGGGCGCGCCCGGCGCGGCGCGTCCACGAGGCGGGCCACGCCGAAGTCGGTGAGCAGGGCCGGGTGGGAGCCGCCGGGGCCGAGCGGGCCCTGCATGTCCAGCAGGACGTTCTCCGGTTTGACGTCGCGGTGCACGATCCCGGCCGCGTGGGCCGCGGCCAGGGCGTCGGCGATGTCCGCGGCGATGGCGACCGCCGCCTCCGGGGCCAGCCGCCGCTCTCGGTCGAGTCGGGTGCGCAGATCGGTGCCGCGCACCAGGTCCATGACCAGGGCCAGGTCGTTTCCGTCGACGACGAGGTCGCGTACGCCCACCACCCGGGGGTGGTCCAGGCTCAGCAGCGCGGTGCGCTCCTGTACGAAGCGGCCGACGAGCTCCTGGTCCGAGGAGAGCTCCTCATGCAGGAGCTTGATGGCGACCGGGCCCTCGGGACCCTCGCCCAGCCACACCGTGCCGGCACTGCCGCGGCCCAGGACCTGGTTGGCGGTGTACCGGCTGCCGATCTTCCGTGACAAGACTGCTCCGACTCCTCCGACAGGGGCACGTTGGCGACAAAGCTACGCGGCTACCGGCGCGTTGGGGGCCACGGACAGCGCCAACTGTCCGCTTCTGCGCGGAAAACACCCTTCAGATGTCGACAAATCCCCTTAGTGGCGGGGCCCTTGGGCGCAGGGCCCCGTGCCGTGCAGCGGCTGGGTCAGCTGGGCCCGCCGAGCTTGGAGATCCAGTCCTTCACCTCGGTGATCCAGTCGGTGACCGCGTCCCAGTAGCTCTTGCCCTCGGCGACCCAGTCCTTGAGCGGGGTCAGCTCCCAGATCAGCCAGGAACCCACGATCAGGATCACGATCACGAACAGACAGCCCTTGAGGCACCCCATACCGGGGATCTTCATCGGGCTGGAGCTGCGCTGCCGGGGCTGGCGCGGCTCGGGCTGCTGCGGCTGCTGGGGCGGCGGCGCGTAGCGCTGGGGCTGTGGCTGCTGGGGGTGGTGCGGCGCCGGGGCGTAGTTCTGGGGCTGCTGCTGGGCGTACGGGGGCGGCTGCTGGCGCCGCTGCTGCCTCCGCGGC
>NZ_MUNE01001308.1 GCF_002154605.1 Streptomyces milbemycinicus
GTGCCGAGGAGTTCGAGGACGCGGCGGCGCACCTCGGGGGCGGGGGAGCGGTCCAGCTCCGGGCCGAGGGCCGCGAGCGTACGGCCCTTCGCGTCGCGGCCGCCGACCAGCCCCGATGTGCGGGTCGCGGTCAGCCAGGCGGCGGCGAGCCGCGCCCAGCGCTCCTCGGCGGGCAGCCCGAGCCAGTCGTCGTAGGCGGGGGTGGGCGCGTAGCGCTCGTCCATCTCGCCGTCGGAGGCGAGCAGCCCGGCCGCGTACGCCAGCTCCACCCAGAACGCGGCCACCGGCTCGGACGCATCGAGCGCCGCGGCGGTCCGCTTGAGGTCCCGTACGCTCACGCCGCCCGCGCGCAGAACGGGCGGTCCTGCGGTCCCCCACTGGCCCAGCAGCTCCTCGACCGTGGACAGCGCGGTGAAGGCCTCACCCGCCGCCGTCGCGTCCACAGCCTGTGGATTGTGCCGCGCCGCGGGCGGAAGGGGCGGCGGCAGCGGTTCGGGCGCGCGGTGTGCGCGACCGCCGCGCAGATGCAGGGCCACCTCGCGGGGCAGCACCACATTGCGCGGCCCGGACGGCAGCAGCAGGCCGCGGGCCAGCAGCCATTCGACGGGCGGGCTGGGCGAGGCGACGGACGCCTCCCCGTACGGCGGGCCCCAGGTCAGCCTGGCCAGGACCGCCGTCGCGCCGGCGGGGGCCTCCGTCAGCAGCGCCGCCATACGGGGGCGGTCGCCGAAGAGCGTGGTCAGGGCGGCCGCCGCGGTGACCGGGTCGTGGGTGGGCGGCAGCCCGGCCGCCGCCAGGATCTCCTGCAGCCGGCCGGGGGACATACCGGCCGTGGCCTCCTGGACGGTGGGGCCCAGACCGGTCGGGGAGGGGACCGTGGGCGAGGGGGCCAGCAGCTCGTGGGCGGTGCGGACCAGGCGCAGCCGGTCGTCGCCGCCCCAGGCAAGGGCCTGGGCGCGCAGGGTGGCCACGGCGCGGGGGAGTTCGGCGAGGATCTGGTCGCGGGTGGCCTCGTGGGGCGCTTCGTGGGGTGCTTCGGGGGTCGTCGGGG
>NZ_MUNE01001309.1 GCF_002154605.1 Streptomyces milbemycinicus
GCCCGCCCGTACCGCCGGTGATCAGTACCGTGCCGTGTGGCCGCCACTCGCGCCCCGGCTCCGCCCCCGCTACGGCCAGCGGGGCCCGCTCCAGTCGGCGTACGAACACCCCGGACGCCCGTACCGCGCACTCCCGCTCGGGCCCGGCCAGCGCCCGCACCAGGCTCCGCGCCGCCCGCGCGTCCAGCGGGTCGGGAACGTCGACCAATCCGCCCCACATCTCTGGAGCCTCAAGGGCGGCCACCCGTCCCAGCCCCCACACCTGGCCCAGCCCGGGCGACACCACCGCATCCCCGCCACCCACCGACACCGCGCCGCGAGTCACACACCAGAGCCGAGCCGCCACCCCCACATCGCCCAATGCCTGGAGCCACGCCAGGAGCAGCGCCCCGGCGCCCGGTCCGCCGTTACTGCCCGCCAACAGCAACGCCACCCCGTCCACCTCGGGCTCGGGCCCCAACTCGGTCCGCAGCCGCTCCACCAGCGCCTCGCGCGCCACACACCCCTCGGCGGCGTGGAGGGCCGCCCTGGCCCCGGACCGCTCCAACTCCTCGACGACGGGCGATCCGTCCACCCCGTCGGCGACGACCACCAGCCAACGCCCCGTCGGCGCCCCCGGACCACCGTCGCCCGCCGGCCGCCACGCCTCCCGATAGCGCCATCCGTCCAGCACGCCACGGTCACGGCACCCCCGCCACCAAGCCCCCAGCGCGGGCACCAGTGTCGCGAGACCGGCCGCCTCATCGACCCCCAGCAGCTCACCCACGCGCGGGACATCGCCCCGCTCCACCGCCTCCCACAGCGGCCCCTCGCCGCCGCCCGCCCCGGAGTCGCCGGGCTCCGCCGCCTCCAGCCAGTAACGCTCCCGTTCGAAGGCATAGGTCGGCAGCTCGACACCGCCGACCGCGACTGGCGTCCACCCCATCGCCCCTGGCCAGTCCACCTCCACCCCGGACACGAAGAGCCGCGCGAGGGCCGCGAGATATGTCTGGCTCTCGCCTCGGTCGGGGCGCAGGGCCGCGGCCAGGGCGGCG
>NZ_MUNE01001310.1 GCF_002154605.1 Streptomyces milbemycinicus
CGCCGCCGAACCAGGCGGGGCCGGGCATGAGCAGGACCTTGTCGGCCTTGTTCTTGCCGAAGTCGGTGCTGAAGACCCCACTGATGGACATGGACTTGTTCTTGATCAGCACGTCCATGAGCCTGGCCATCTTGGTGCAGGCCACGCTGGTGGTGTTCACCGAAACCGATTTCGGGCCGGTGATGTGGTTGGCGCCGCACTTGCTCGCCCACAGGTAGATCTCGGGGGCGAAGGAGTCGCCCGCGTCACCCACGAGGTAGCCGGGGTGCTCCTTGGCCACCTTCCTGCCGAGCTGCTCGTACTCCTCCCAAGTCGTCGGAACCTGGTAGCCGAACTTCTTCAGCAGCGGCGCGTTGTACCACAGCACCGCCTGGGAGAGGTCATTGCGCAGGCAATAGACGGTGCCGCCCACCGTGCAGACGTCGTTGGCGCCCTCGGCGAACCGCTCCAGGGTCGAGGAAGGGATCAGGCCCTTGTTGAGCGGCGCCGCGAAGCCCGCGTCGACTGCC
>NZ_MUNE01001311.1 GCF_002154605.1 Streptomyces milbemycinicus
CTCCGCCCCCGATGCCCAGCGCCTCCTCGCCCGCTACGGCGTCAGCGTGCTGCCCGCGCTCCCCGCCCCCGACGCGGACGCCGCCGTACGGGGCGCGGCCAGGCTCGGCTTCCCCGTCGCGCTCAAGACCACCGCCCCCCATCTGCGCCACCGCGCCGACCTGGGCGGAGTACGGCTCGACATCGGCGGCGAGGTGGAACTTCGACGCGCCTACGCCGAGTTGACCGACTACCTCGGCGCCCCCGAAGAGCTGCGGCTCGTCGTGCAGCGGATGGCCCCGCGCGGCGTCGACACCGTCGTACGGGCCGCCATCGACCCCGCCGCCGGGGCGGTGCTCTCCTTCGGGCTCGCCGGAGCCCCCTCCGAACTGCTCGGGGACACCGCCCACCGGCTTGTCCCGGCCACCGACCGGGACGCCGCCGAGCTGATCAGATCCATCCGGACCGCGCCGCTCCTGTTCGGCTGGCGCGGTTCAAGCCCTGTCGACACCGCGGCGCTCGAAGAACTCCTGCTGCGGGTGTCCCGCATGGTGGACGACCATCCCGAGGTGGTCGCCGTCGAGCTCGAACCGGTCGTCGTCGCCCCGCGCGGCCTGTCCGTGCTCGGTGCGGCCGTCCGCCTGGCCCCGCCGCCCCCGCGCAC
>NZ_MUNE01001312.1 GCF_002154605.1 Streptomyces milbemycinicus
CGCCCGCGCCGTTGGTGCGGGTGGAGGACTGGGCCAGGTGCTGGGCGGTGGAGGAGGTCTTCGGGATCGAGCCCGGTCTGCTCAACGATGATCGTCTGGCCCGGGCGCTGGATGCGATCGCTCCGCACCTGGAGCACATCGCGGGCACGGTTGGGGCGCGGGCGATCGGCGAGTTCGGGGTCGATGTGGCCCGGATGCACTGGGACATGACCAGCATGGGCGGATTCTAGGGATCGTCGCAACACACGATCGGTTGTGTCAGACGGTGAGCAGTTTATGCAGACGCTCGGCTGGGGTTTCCCAGCCGAGCGTTTTGCGTGGGCGGCCGTTGAGCTGGGCGGCAACGGCGTCCAGGTGTTCGCGGCTGTGGACGGACAGGTCGGTTCCCTTCGGGAAGTACTGCCGGAGCAGGCCGTTGGTGTTTTCGTTGGAGCCGCGCTGCCAGGGGCTTGCCGGGTCGCAGAAGTAGACCGGAATGTCCGTGGCGATGGTGTAGCTGTGATGGGCGGCCATTTCGGAGCCCTGGTCCCAGGTCAGGGACCGCTTGAGGTGCGGTGGCAGCCTGTGTGCGGCCTCCGTCAGGGCGTCTCGGACGCTGGCCGCGGTGTGGTCGGTGGGCAGGTGGAGGAGCATCACGTAGCGGGTGCTGCGTTCGACGAGGGTGCCGATCGCCGAGCCGCTGTTTTTGCCGATGATGAGGTCGCCTTCCCAGTGGCCGGGCACGGCTCGGTCGTCTGCTTCGGCTGGGCGGTCGCTGATC
>NZ_MUNE01001313.1 GCF_002154605.1 Streptomyces milbemycinicus
ACAGCCGGGCCAGCAGCCGCCTGCCGCTGTCGGCGCTCAGCGGTTCCATCGGCATCAGCCGGGCGCCGTCCCACATCAGCTCGCCGAGCCGGTCCCGGCTGGTGGCCAGGACGACGCTGCCGGGCGCGTTGGGGATCAGCGCTCGGACCTGGGCGGGCTGGCTCACCTCGTCGAGGACGACCACGATCCGCCGGTCGGCGCTGTGGCTGCGGTAGTGGGCGGTCAACTCGGCCAGGTCGCCGGACAGATACTCCTCGGCGACGCCGATGGAGCGCAGACAGTGGCGCAGCCCTTCGGAGACATCGCCGCCGACCGCGCCCTCACGGCGCAGCCGGGCGAAGTCCACGTACAGCTGCCCGCCGGGGAAGCGGTCGCGGGTGCGTTCCACCCAGCGCCGTACGGTCGCCCGCTTGCCGACTCCGGGCAATCCGCTGAGCAGGGCGATCCGCGGTGATCCGACGCTCTCGGGGTCGCCCGGGCCGCCGGGCGTCAGCCAGTCGTCCAGCTCCGCGAGCTCGGCCGTGCGGTTCTCGAACGACGCCGTGCCCGCGGGTACCTGCCGTGGCACCCGTGCCGGGGGCGGGGCGGGTGGCGCCTGGTACTGGTTGTGGATGTGCACGCCGCCGTGCATTTGCCCGGCCTGTATGACGGGGCCGTGGACGGTGCCGGAAACCTCGTTCCCCACCGTTACCGGCCCATCCCCCTGATCCCCGC
>NZ_MUNE01001314.1 GCF_002154605.1 Streptomyces milbemycinicus
CGGCGGCACCTGGCAGAAGCTCGACGCCTACCTGGTCAAGCTCGCCCAGATCGATCCCCTCACCGGCCGCAACCAGGCCCAGAGCTCCTCCATGGCCGCCTTCGACTTCTCTGGCACCGTCGAGGTCGAGGTCACCTACAACCCCGGCGGCGTCGAGAAGGTCCGCATCCGCCCCGACTCCTACGGCATCACCCCCGAGGTGCTCGGCAGCACCGCCCGCTTCACCCTCGACCGCCCCCGCAACCTCGTCATCCAGGTCAACGACAAGATCTTCGACTGCCTGCATCTGCTCGCCAATCCCGTCGAGCAGAACCCGCCCAAGCAGGGCGACCCGAAGGTCATCTACTTCGGGCCCGGCCTGCACACCCACCCCGACCGGACGCTGAAGGTGCCCAGCGGCACCACCGTCCACCTGGCCGCCGGCGCCGTCCTCACCTCCAACGTGGTCTTCGAGGGGGTGGAGAACTGCCGGCTGACCGGCCACGGCGTCATCGACAACGCCACCGGCGGCGCGATCCTCGTCCACGACGCCGAGAACGTCCACGTCGACGGCATCACGGTCCTCAACCCCCGGTACGGCACCATCACGGTCGCCGAGTCCCAGAACGTCGCCATCAGCAATCTGCGTTCCTTCAGCCAGCAAGGCTGGGGCGACGGCATCGAC
>NZ_MUNE01001315.1 GCF_002154605.1 Streptomyces milbemycinicus
CGCCCGACCCGCTCGGGATCCCCCGTCTGCAACGGTGCGAACGCCGCCATCCCGCCCCTCCCGTTCCTGCTGAGGGGAAGAAGCGTAACGGGTACTACGTGTTCGTTCGGGTCCAAGGAGGAGGCATAACAGCAAGTTGACCACCCATCAGAGTGGTCAACAACTGCTTGGCGTTGTTCTGGTCGGAAGCTACGGATGGGGCTTCTCGGTGTGGTCGGTCAAGGCAGGATCTCGACGTACCCGTCGGTTCCGTGCACGCGGATCCGCTGCCCGTCCCGGATCAGCCGGGTGGCCCGTTCCACGCCCACGACGGCCGGCAAACCGTACTCCCGGGCGATCACCGCGCCATGGGTCATCAGGCCGCCCACCTCCGTCACCAGGCCCTTGATCCCGACGAACAGGGGCGACCAGCTGGGGTCCGTGAAGGCCGTGACCAGGATGTCGCCCGCTTCGAGATCGGCCTCCGCCATGTCAAGGATGACGCGGGCCCTTCCCTCAATGGTCCCGGCGGAAACCGGCAGGCCGATCAGGGCGCCGGCCGGCACATCGTCGCGCCGGTACGCCCCGGTCAGGGCCTCGCCATCCGAGGTGAGGACCCGGGGCGGTGTGAGCGCGTGGTACGACCGGAACGCGTCCTTGCGCTGCTGGATGAGCTGGTCGTCCACCTGGTTCGAGCGCACGACGTCGTGGAGTTCGTGGAACGTGAGGTAGAAGATGTCCTCCTTCTCAGAAAGCACGTTGGCCTGTACGAGGCGCTCGGCCTCCTCCAGCAGGGCCTGCTTGTAGACGAAGTAGCGGCTGACGATGCCGTACTTCGGGTACTCCCGGTATCCGATGAAGGTCCGGACCCGGTCGATCATCCGCTTGGCCTCGTCGGCCTTCCGGTCCCCGTCCGGCAGGGCCCGCAAGCGTGACAGCACGTCCTGTTCCTTCTTCTGTGCCTTCTGCCGGCCTTGCTCGAAGCGCCGCTCGGCGGCGCCCGGCT
>NZ_MUNE01001316.1 GCF_002154605.1 Streptomyces milbemycinicus
GCGGCCCTCTTCATGGTGGCGCCGTTCGTCATCGTCGCGCTCAACGCGGTCAAGTCACCCGCCGAGTACTCCGCCCACGGACCGCTGAGCCTGCCCGACGGGCTGTATCTCGACGGGCTCAAGGACTTCTGGGAGCGGGTGGACTTCGGCCGGAAGCTGCTCAACTCGGTGCTGATCTCCGGCTCGGTGGCGGTGCTCGCGGTGGTGCTGTCGGTGCTCAACGCGTACGCGATCGGCATCGGCCGGATCAAGGGCCGCCCCTGGGTGCTGGCCTTCTTCGTACTGGCGAACATGCTGCCGCAGGAGGCGCTGGTCTACCCCATCTACTACCTGTTGAAGGAGGTGGGCCTGTACGACACCCGGCTCAGCGTCATCCTCGTCTTCACCGTCATCCAGTCCGCCTTCGGCACCTATCTGCTCTCCTCCGTCCTCGGCGCCTTCCCCAAGGAGGTCATCGAGGCGGCCAGGATCGACGGCGCGAACAAGTGGCAGGTGCTGTGGCGGGTCGTGGTGCCGGTCAGCCGGCCCACGATCGGGGTGCTGCTGGTCTTCTTCTTCATCTGGACCTGGAACGAGTTTCTGCTGCCCCTGGTCATGCTGATCTCCAACGACAACCAGACGGTGTCGGTGGCCCTCGGCGTCCTCCAGGGCCAGCGTCTGATGGACGCCACCATGACCAACGCGGCCGCCCTGCTGGGGG
>NZ_MUNE01001317.1 GCF_002154605.1 Streptomyces milbemycinicus
TGGAGCCGGCCGGCTCCAAGGAAGAGGGGGGCTTCGCGGACCAGGGGGGCCGCGGAGGAAGCAGGGGAAGCTCGTACGGGGAGGCATCGGGGGAGCGGTGCGAGGCGTCGGAGGTGGAGTTCACCGCCTACGTCCAAGAGCGCCGCGCCTCCCTGTACGCCACCGCCTACCACCTGACCGGTGACCGGTTCGAGGCCGAGGACCTGTTGCAGAGCGCGCTGTTCTCGACCTACCGGGCCTGGGACCGGATCAGTGACAAGGCGGCGGTCGGCGGCTATCTGCGCCGCACCATGACCAATCTGCACATCAGCGCCTGGCGTCGGCGCAAGCTCAACGAGTACCCGACGGAGGAGCTGCCGGAGACGGCGGGCGACCACGACGCGATGCGCGGCACCGAGCTGCGCGCCGTGCTGTGGCAGGCCCTGGCCCGGCTGCCCGAGCTGCAGCGCACGATGCTGGTGCTGCGCTACTACGAGGGCCGGACGGACCCGGAGATCGCGGACATTCTCAATATCAGTGTCGGAACGGTCAAAAGCGGCATCTGGCGCTCGCTGCGCCGGCTGCGCGAGGACGAGGCCCTCAGCTTCGGCCGTGACGAGGAGGAGTCCTTCGGCGAGCTTGTCGCCTGAGGATGAACGGGGGACACGGGGGAAAGCGGGGGG
>NZ_MUNE01000132.1 GCF_002154605.1 Streptomyces milbemycinicus
CCACTGGACGGTCGAGGCCGAGTCCATCACCCGCCACGACACCCGGGACGGCTCCGAACTCCCGCTCGACGCGCTCGACTTCTTCCTGGAGCTGCGCGGGCGGCTGGGGCTCGCCGACCAGATCCTGCCCGTCTATCTGGAGGAGATCAGCTCCACCCTCTCCGGCACGGCGTACAAGCTCGGCGGCGAGCCGGTCGGCGCCGCCGAGCTCGCCAAGTCCGACTTCCAGACGGTCGAGACCGGCATGACCGAGGGCCACCCCTGCTTCGTCGCCAACAACGGCCGCCTGGGCTTCGGAGTCCACGAATACCTCTCATACGCCCCCGAGACCGCGAGCCCCGTCCAGCTGATCTGGCTGGCCGCGCACCGCGACCACGCCACCTTCACCTCCTCCACGGACCTCGACTACGACGGGCTGATCCGCGGCGAGTTGGGCGAGGCCACCCTGACCCGCTTCGCCGACACCCTGACCGGCCTCGGCCTCGACCTGGCCGACTACCGCCTCATCCCCGTCCACCCCTGGCAGTGGTGGAACAAGCTGTCGGTCACCTTCGCCGCCGAGCTCGCCCAGCGGCGCCTGGTGTGCCTGGGCAGCGGCGACGACTCGTACCTCGCGCAGCAGTCGATCCGTACCTTCTTCAACAGCGACGACCCGGCCAAGCACTATGTGAAAACGGCCCTGTCCGTCCTCAACATGGGCTTCATGCGCGGCCTCTCCGCCGCCTATATGGAGGCCACCCCCGCCATCAACGACTGGCTCGCGGGCCTGATCGCCGGCGACGACCTCCTCCGCGCCGCCCGCTTCTCGATCATCCGCGAACGCGCCGCCATCGGCTACCACCACCGGCAGTACGAACGCGCCACCGACAAGTACTCGCCGTACCGCAAAATGCTCGCCGCGCTCTGGCGCGAAAGCCCCGTCCCCACTCTCGAACCGGGCCAGCGCCTGGCCACCATGGCCTCCCTCCTCCACACCGACCCCGCCGGCGGCTCCGTCGTCAGCGCCCTCATCGAGGAGTCCGGCCTGCCCCCCGCCGGCTGGCTGCGCCGCTACCTGGACGCGTATCTGCGACCGGTGCTGCACTGCTTCTACGCGTACGACCTGGTCTTCATGCCGCATGGCGAGAACGTCATCCTCGTCATCGAGGACGGCGCGGTGCGGCGAGCGATCTTCAAGGACATCGCCGAGGAGATCGCCGTCATGGACCCGGACGCGGTCCTTCCGCCGGCTGTCACGCGGATCCGGGTGGAGGTCCCGGAGGACAAGAAGCTGCTGTCGATCTTCACCGATGTCTTCGACTGCTTCCTGCGCTTCCTGAGCGGCATCCTCGTCACCGAGGGCCTGCTGGAGGAGGAGACCTTCTGGCGGACGGTGGCGGAGTGCGTCTCGGACTACCAGGCGTCGGTGCCGGAGCTGGCGGAGAAGTTCGAGCGGTACGACATGTTCGCGCCCGATTTCGCACTGTCCTGCCTGAACCGGCTCCAGCTGCGGAACAACCAGCAGATGCTGGACCTGGCGGACCCGGCCGGGGCGCTCCAGCTGATCGGGACGCTGGAGAACCCCATCGCGCGGTTCGGGGGAGCGTCGTAGTTCAGCGGGGGGAGGTGGGGTCCGCGTTACCGCCGAGGACGGCGGAGCCGAGTATGGAACGGACCTGCTTGAGGGTGACGGCGGAGGGCTGGTTGAGGCAGGCGGAAGCGATGATCAGCCCATCCACCCCACCCGCCGCCCGCCAGCCCAGCAGCTCATGCGTGCCGCCCGCGAGGCGGCAGGAGTCCCCGGGCCGGGTATCCACCAGCGGCGCCCGCTGGTGGATCGCGCCCAGAACCTTCTTACTCTCCAGCCGGAAGACCAGCAGCCCCTCCCCACGCCGCAGCTCGTCCGACGCCAGGCAGTAGCGCCCGGTCCCCGCCGTACACCCCTCCTCGTCCACGGCTGCGGGCCGGCTCCCGGCCAGTCCCACCGTGCCCGCCTCCTCCCCACCCCATACGCTGCGGCCGCTCCAGCCGTCCGGCAGCCGGACGGTCAGCCCGTCCAGCCCGGGGTAGCGGAAATCAGGCCCGCCGGAGGTGGGCGAGGCGGCCGGCACCTGATACGTGGCGCCGGGCTTCCTGGACCCCCCGGCCGGCACATGCCCCAGCACGCCCAGCGTCACGGCGACGGCCACTCCCCCGGCCACCCCGGCGGCCCCGATCGCCCCGGCCACCCGACGCCGCCGTCGCCGTACCACCAGTTGCTGGACCCGCCGCATCCGCTGAGCGGGAGCGGCGGGCCGGGGCACGCCCCGCTCAAGCAGCGCCCGCAGCTCCGCCTCACGGCGTGCGTCACCTCCCTGACCAGGCAGAAAGCGCCTCCTCTCGGCCGGCTCACCCACGGCGCTCACCACCCTCCACCAGCTCGGCGGCGGGCAGCAGCCCGTGCAAGGTACGCAGCGCCTTGGACGCCTGGCTCTTGACCGTGCCGGTGGAGCAGCCCAGCACATCGGCGGTGTCCTCGACGCTCAGGTCCTCGAAATAGCGCAGCACCACCACCGCCCGCTGCCGCACCGGCAGAGCCCGCACCACCGCCGCCAGCGACTGCTCCAGATCCACCCCCTCGAACGGATCCGGCATGGCCCGCGTATCCGGCACCTCGTCGTGCGGCACCTCCCCGCGCCAGCGCCGCCGCCACCACGAGGCATGCGTATTGACCAGCGCCTTTCGGACGTACGCCTCCGGATTCTCCCCCGCGATCCGCCGCCACTTCGGCCACACCTTGGCCAGCACCGTCTGCAGCAGATCCTCGGCCAGATGCGCATCCCCGGTGAGCAGCCAGGCCACCCTCAGCAGCCGAGGCCCGCGCGCGGCGACGAACTCCTCGAAGCCGGGCGTCGCGCCCGTCACTGTCGTGTCCTCGCCATGGCGCCCCTGTCCGAACCGTGTCTTTCACACATGGTGAACGCCATGACGCCGGGACGGGGTTGCCTCAAGCCCAGAATCCGCCAACCGGCGGTCAACCAGCACCCCCGCATGGCGATTCGCACGGCCAATTGCCGAGTCAAGAGACTCGATGAAAATCAGCCACGCCAGACTTAATATCGCCAAGAATCACGGCCGACATCGTGCGCGCCAAAGCGGGCAACAAGGGGTACGCTCCTCAATCCACACCCTCAAGCGCGTGACCTGCGTCACAAAAATGTGACAGCTCTGGTCGGCGTGACGCCGCGTGTCGCAAACTCACTGCGATCTTCTGTTAGAAGAATTGCTCACGGGGAACAGCGTTACGGGGGAGCAACAGTGGGTCATCTGTCGATTCAGGTACGCGCTTCCAGATCCAGCGGGTCGCCGGTTTTGAGGCATATCGCCGCTGATATTCACTTAAGATTCAGGAAACCTGGACACCTCGCATTCCAGCACCTCTCCAGGGTGACTCTGTGAATTCCGCCGGGTATCCGCTGTCTCGGCAGCAGCAGACCGTCTGGGCGTCGCAGCAACTCCAGCCAGACGGGGACTCCTACCATGTTCCCGTGGCCTACCGCCTTTCAGGTCACATCGCCGAGAAGGAGCTCGCCGAGGCCATCCGGTCGGTGCTGGGCCGGCACCCCGTGCTGCGTGTGGCGATTCATCAATTATCGAGCGGCGAACTTCGCCAGAGCGTACGCCCCACGCCGGATCGCGTCCTGGATGTACACCAGGTGACACCCGATGAGCTGCAGGAACGGCTCACCGCGGCCGCTTCGGAGCCGTTCTCCGGCGAAACCGCGCACCGTGTGCGAGCCGACTTGTTCCGGTTGTCTCCGCAGGACGCCGTTCTCCTCATGGTGTTCGACCACATCACGGTGGACGCACCTTCGGTCGGCCTGATCATGGAGGAATTAGGCCAGGCCTATACCGATGCCCTCGACGGCCGCCTCCGGACGGCTGCACCTATTGGCGAGTCGCCCTATTTCGCGTACGTCCGCCAGCAGCAGGAGCGGACAAATCTCCCCGAAGAGCAGGAACACACCGACTTCTGGGGGAAATATCTGGCCGGCATGGACGTACTCGCATCCGCACCGCGCAAGCACCCGTACAGCGATGATTCGCCCATTCGCCACTCCTCCTGCCCGCTGTCCTTTCGGGCGGATTTCATCGAGCTCGTCGAACGCCGGCGGGTGACCCCCTTCGCGGTGCTGCTGTCCGCTTACTCTCTGACGCTTCAGCACTTCCTCCGCTCCGATGATATCGTCGTCTCCTATCCGGCTGTCGACTGGCGACGCACCGAATTCGACAAGGTGGTGGGGCTGTTTACGGACATGATGCTCTTCCGCTGCCCTCCGCAGGCTGAAACAAGCCTGCAGGAGTACGTCCGGGAGGTTCAGGAATCGCTCTTCACCTGCCTGGAGCATCAGGGAGAGTCCCTGGAGAAGCTGTGGGCCCGCATGCGGGTGATCGCCGGTGGCGGTGCGGCCCTCCCGGCCATGCTGTCCGTCAACGACCTGGGCACAGACCCCCGGTTGCCCGGGCTGGATGTGGAACGCATCCCGCTGATCCCGCGTGACGGCAAGTCGGAGCTGCTGCTGGCCATCAACATCAGCGGCACCGAGGTCACCGGGCGGCTGGACTTCGACCCCGACGTGTACGCCCCGGCCACCGCACAGCGGCTGGCCCGCGCGTGGGAAACCGTGCTCGGCCAGATCGTCGACGGCTGGGACGGCGCCGCGCGGGAAGTGGAGCTCATCACCGAGGCCGACCGCTCCCTGGTGCTGGACACCTGGAACGCGCCGCCCGGCGAGGTGGACCCGCCGCACGTCCCGGAGTCCTTCCTGCGTCAGGCCGCCGCCGCCCCCGAGAAGGTCGCCCTGATCGACGAGGGACACGAGGTCACCTACGGGGAACTGGAACGGGCCTCCCGCTCCCTTGCCGCCCGTATCGCGGCCCTCGGCCTCCCCTCGGGGAGCGTCGTCGCGCTCTGCCTGCCGAGGTCGGCCCGGTTCGTCGAGGCGGCCCTGGCCGTGCTCCGATGCGGCCTGGCCTTCCTCCCCATCGACATGGAACAGCCGCCGCGCCGACGCGCCTTCGTCCTGTCCGACGCGGGAGCGGCAGCCGTGATCGCGCCGAGCCATGCCGGACTCGGCGCTCTGCCGCCCGGGGTGAAGCCGCTCGGCCTGGACGCCGCCGAAGCCGCTGTCCCAGGCGACGGGTTCGAAGACCGGCCGGTGGACGGCGAGGCCCCCGCCTACGTCATCACGACGTCCGGAAGCACCGGGCTGCCCAAGGCGGTCGTCGTCCCGCACCGTGCGCTGACCAACAACCTCCGGTGGAAGCGGGACGAGTTCGGCTTCCACCCGGAGGACCGCTTCTACTTCAAGACGCCGCCCATCTTCGACGCGTCGGTGTGGGAGTACCTCGCCCCGCTCACCGTGGGCGCCACGCTGGTGGTGGCGCCTCCGGGCGCACACCGGGACCCGGCGTCCATGCTCGGCGAGATGCGGCGCCACGCGGTGACCGTGGCGCAGTTCGTCCCCACCCTGCTCAAGGCCCTGCTGGCGGAGGACGGGTGGGGCGGCCTCCCCGCGCTGCGCCGGCTCTTCGCCGGTGGAGAGGCCCTCGACTCCTGGGTCGTGGAAGCCGTGAAAAAGGGCTGTCATGCTCAGGTCATTAACTTGTACGGGCCAACCGAGGCGGGCTGCGACGCGACGTCCCACCTGTGCCGCCCCGGCGCCGGGCCCGAAGCGGCAGTGCCCATCGGCCGCCCCATTCCCGGCGGCCAGGCCTATGTGCTCGGGCCCGGCGGCCAGTTGATGCCCCCGACCTTCGTGGGGGAGCTCTGCCTCGGCGGCCTCCCGCTGGCTCTCGGATACGCCAACCGCGCCGAGCTGACCGCCGAACGGTTCGTACCGCACCGGTTCGGCGAGGATCCCGGCGCGTTGCTCTACCGGACGGGTGACCTCGCCCGCTTCACCGAGGACGGCCTGCTCGAGTTCCACGGGCGCGACGACGGGCAGGCGAAGCTCCGCGGACTGCGGGTGGAACTGGACGGGATACGCAACCTGCTTCTCGGGCACCCCGGAATCCAGGACGCCGTCGTGACGGTCCGCCCCGAGCTCCCGGACTCCCTGCTCGCCTACGTCGTCTCCGGACCGGACGACGTCCTCGCCGGCCTCCGCGGATACCTCGCCGACCGGCTGCCCCCGGAGCACCTGCCCACCCACTTCGTACGGCTGGCACAGCTGCCCCTCACCGCCACCGGAAAGGTGGACGTACGAGCGCTGCCGCTGCCCGAGGCGGGAGCGGCCCCGTCGTCGCACAGCGAACCGCGTACCGGCCTCGAACGGCGGCTCGCCGCGCTGTGGGCGGAGGTCCTGGGCACGGAACCCGGCCGGGTGCCCCGTGACATGAGCCTGTTCCAGCTCGGGGGCAGCTCACTGACCCTGATTCAGCTGCACCGCCGGCTCAGGACGGAGATCGCGCCCGGCTTGTCGGTGACGGATCTGTTCAAGTACCCGACCGTTGCCGCTGTCGCCCGCTCGCTGAGTGGCTCGGAGAACGACGGAGGATGAGCATGACCCTTGCGCAGGAGAGCCGGCTCATAGCGGTGGTCGGGATGGCCTGCCGTTTCCCCGGCGCCCGTGACACCGACGAGTACTGGAACGCGCTCATGAAGGGGACGACGTCCCTGGTGCCGCTGACGGCCGACGAACTCGCGGCGAAGGGCGTCCCCCAGGAAGTGCTCGCCGACCCGAGTTACGTTCCCGTGGCCGGGGCGCTCGAAGACGTGGAGATGTTCGACGCCGCCTACTTCGGGATCCCGCCCGCCGAGGCGGCTGCCATGGATCCGCAGCACCGCCTCTTTCTCCAGGAAGCGGTGCACGCCCTGGAACACGCGGGGTGGGCGGGCAGCGAGGACCGCAGGGTCGGGGTCTTCTGCGGCTCCGGCGAGAACCGGTACGCGGCGATGCTGCCCAGCCCGGACAGCGGCGCCCGGGCCCACCGGTCCATGTCCGACGCCCCCGCCGCGCTGCCCCTGCGCGTCTCCTACCATCTCGACCTGCGAGGGCCGAGCGTCTTCGTCAGCAGCCTGTGCTCCACGTCGCTCACCGCCGTCCACCTGGCCAGGCGCAGCCTGTTGGCGGGCGAGTGCGAACTCGCCCTGGCGGGCGCGGTGTCCGTGCAGCTGCCACAGCACCACGGCTATCGCGCGCTTGACGGCTCCGTCATGTCCCCGGACGGCCGGCTGCGCCCGTTCGACAGCGCGGCAGCGGGCACCGTACCCGGAAGCGGCGCGGGAATCGTCGTCCTCAAGTGCCTGGACGACGCCCTGCGCGACGGAGACACCGTCCACGCCGTCATCCGTGGCTCCGCCCTCAACAACGACGGGGCGGACCGGCAGAGCTTCGCCGCGCCGAGCGTGCGCGGACAGCGCGACGTCGTCATCGCCGCGCTCACCGACGCGGGCGTCGACCCGGCGACCGTGGGGTACGTCGAGGCACACGGCACCGGCACCTCCCTCGGGGACCCCGTGGAGCTCGCGGCGCTCCGCGAGGCCCGGGAACAGCTGGGTGCCACCACTCCCTGTGCGATCGGTGCCGTGAAGTCCTCCCTGGGGCACCTGGACACCGCCGCCGGCATGGCCGGGCTCATCAAGGCCGTACTCGCCGTCCGTGAGGGCACGGTGCCCGCGACGGTGGGGCACGACGAACTCAACCCCCTCATCGACCTGGGGGACAGCGGCCTGTACATCAGCGCGGACACCGGCCCGTGGCCGCGTACGGGGCACCCCCGGCGCGCCGCCGTCACCGCGCTCGGCGTCGGCGGCACCAACGCCCACCTGGTGCTGGAACAGCCACCCGTGCGACCCGCACCCGCACCCGCACCGTCCGAGCCGGCCGCCCCGGACGAGCCGCACATCTTCCCGCTCTCCGCCCATACGCCGCGCTCGTTCGACCGGCTCTGCGACCGGCTCGCCGAGACGCTGGACCACAAGGAACACGCCCCGGGCGATGTGGCCCGCACCCTCCAAGAGGGCCGCCACCACCGCACACTGCGCCGGGCCTGGGTCTCCCCCTCCCTCCAGGGAATCAGCACCGCCCTGCGCGAGAAGCCCGTCCCCGCACCGGAGGAAGGGCTCGTGCTGGCGATCGACCTCGGGGACGAGAACCCGTACCCGCTCGACGAGCGGCTCGGCGAGCGCATCGCGGAGCTCCGCCGTGCCCTGGAGCACACGGGCTCCGGGACCTCCCGGGTGGTGGTCGCGGCGCACACCGCGCGGGGCCTGCTCGACGCCCTGGCCGTACGGGGAGTCGTCCCGGACGCCGTGGCCGCGGTGGGCGCGGGCGAGTACCTGGCGTTCGCCCACGCCGGAGCCCTGCCCTGGGACGTGGCGCTCCGCTGCGCCGAGCGGCACAGCCGGGCTCTGGAGGCGTCGCTGCCCGGCGGGGATCTGAGCGTCTGCGAACGGCTGCTGGACGAGATCGAACGGGACCTCGCCGCCTGCCCCCCTACCCCCCTGGCCGTCGAGGTGCGATCGCTCACCTCGGGCACCGGTTTCCCCGCCGGGCGGGTACTGCCGACGGGACACCTGCCGGCGATGACCCGGGCCGCGGTGACCGGAGAAGGGGACTTCGCGCCCCCGCCGGGCTGCCCCAGCCTGCTCGACGGCGCGACAGGCTGGGAGCAGTGGCTGCGTCTGGTCGCCCACTGCTGGGAACGGGGCGCCGATGTGTCCTGGCACCTGCTGCGCGGGACCGGCCGCCGGATACCGCTGCCGGGCTACCCGTTCGACGAGGCCCGCCACTGGGCCGCCCCGGCGCCGGATGCCACCGCGGGACACACCCCCATACCTGTCGGCGGCGCCACCGCCTCCCGCGCAGGCGGTGCGCGGGACGTCCTGACCGAACTGGGCGCCATCTGGCGGACGGTCCTCGGCGTTCCCGAGGTGGCGCCCGAGGACAGCTTCTTCGACCTCGGCGGGCACTCGCTGCTCGCCTCCCAGGTCATGACCAGGATCCGCGAGCTGTTCGAGGTGCGGATCCCCCTCGGCGAACTGCTGGACGCCGAGACGCTGGAAGGCATGTCCGAGCTCGTTCAGGACGAGCTTGCCGCGCTGCGTGTCTACGCGACGCAGACCGCCCCGACCGACGAAGCGATGGAGACGGTGGAACTGTGAGCGTCACCCGCTTTCTGGAGGACATGTCAGCGCGCGGGATCCGCATCGCGCCCAACGGCGAGAAGCTGTCGGTGTCAGGCCCCGGCAGCGCCCTCACCGACGCCGTCAAGGACTCCATCCGCACGCAACGCGCGGAGATACTCCGGTTCTTCCGCGAGTACGAGGAGGAGCAGTACCGGCGCAGCGTCCGCATTCAGCGCGTCGACCGCCGGGAACCGATCCCCGCGTCCTATGCCCAGCAGCGCCTGTGGCTGGTGGAGCAGACGGCGACCGACCTGTCCGTCTACAACATGTACTTCGCCACCGAATTCCGGGGCGACCTGGACGAAGCGGCCCTGCGCGGCGCCGCCGGCGATCTCGTGCGGCGCCACGAGATCCTGCGCACGGCCCTTACCGAGACGCCGGAGGGCCTGCTCCAGACCATCGACGACGGCTGCACAGCGGCGTTCGGGACACACCGGGCGGACACCCCGGAGGAACACGACAGGCTGCTCCTCGACGTCGTCTCCACGCGTTTCGACCTGGCCACGGCCCCGCTCATCCGCTTCGACCTGCTGCACACGGCGGAGCGGCGGTGGACCTTCGTCGTCACACAGCACCACGTCATCTCGGACGGCTGGTCCACCGGGCTGATCAAAAAGGAACTGTCCGAGCTGTACGCGGCGCGCGTCGCCGGCCGGAGCCCGCGGTTACCCGAGCTCTCCGTGCAGTACGCGGACTACGCCGTCTGGGAGCGTGAATGGCTCGGCAGCGACCTGGCGCAGCGGCAGCGCGCGTACTGGCGCGACAGGCTCGCCGAGCTTCCACCGCTGCTGGACCTGGTCCCCTCCCGGCACCGCCAGGCGGTGCAGAGCTACCGCGGCTCCGCGCTGACCTTCCGGTACCGACGCGAACTCCTCGATCGGGTCCGGGGGTTGTGCGGTGCGACGGGCACCACCCTCTACAGCACCTTCATGGCGGCGTACTCACTGCTGCTGTCCCGCATGACGCGGCAGTCCGACATCGCCGTCGGCAGCCCTCTGGCCAACCGGCCCTATCCGGCGCTGGAGCGGACCCTGGGGCTGTTCTTCAACACCATCACCGTGCGGACCCGGGTCGATGAGAGCAGTACCGTCCGCGACTACCTGGCACAGACCCGGAGCAGCGCGTTCGACGCCTTCGCCCACCAGGACCTTCCTTTCGACCAGGTGGTGCAGGCGACGGCCCCCGAGCGCAGCAGCTCGCACTCCCCGATCTTCCAGACCATCTTCATCCTGCAGACCTATCCGGGCGAGCAGTTCACCTTGCCCGGTGTCCACGCCGAGGCCGCTCCGACCCCCTACTACTCGGCCCAGTACGACCTGATGTTCAAGCTGCGCGAAGACAGCCGGACGGCCGGCCTGCAGGGGCTGCTGGTCTACAACGACACGCTGTTCGACGAGGCCGACGCGCAGCGCTTCGCCGACTGTTTCGTCCGTCTTGTGGAGCGTATGTGCGAGGACCCGGACGCACGGCTCGCGGACCTGCCGCTGATCGACCCCGACAGCTCCCGGCGCATCGACCAGTGGAACGCCTCCACCAGCCGGCCGGTGGAGGCGGGGCGCGTGGAGGAGGAGCTCCTCGACCGGCTGCGCGAGGATCCCGAGCAGGCGGCCGTCACGTTCCGGGGGACCGTGCTGTCCCGGGGTGAACTGGCGCGCAGGGCCGAGTCCGTCGCCGCCGGCCTGCGCTCCGTGGGGCTGCGGCCCGGCGGCCGGGTGGGCGTGCTGGTGCCCAGGTCGCCGGAGCTCATCGCCGTACTGCTGGGGATCCTCCGGGCGGGGCTGGTCTACGTGCCCCTGGACGGGGCCGCTCCGGACGGGCGCACCACGTCCATGCTCGACTCTGCCGACTGCGTCGCGCTCGTGACCGGGGAGGTGTACGAGGGCAGGTGTCCGTCGTTCGCCGGTGTGCGGCTGAGCGCCGCGGACCTGCTCCGGCACCCGGGGACGGCCGGCTCCCCGGGTGAGGCCGCCGCCGACGCCGCCTACGTCATCTTCACCTCCGGCTCCACCGGGCGGCCCAAGGGCGTCGAGGTATCGCATGCGAATGTGCTGAACCTCTTCACCGCCCTCGACGCGGTGGCTTCGCCTCCGGATCCGGCCGTGTGGCTCGCCGTCACCCAGGTCACCTTCGACATCGCGGTGGTCGAGCTGTTGTGGACCGTGGCCCGCGGTGTTCCCGTGGTGCTCTCGGAGACGTCCGAGACGCTGCGGCACACCACGAGCGACCCGCGGGGGCTTCAGGCGCCCGCGACCATCCCGGAGCTCATCCGCCGTGAGGGGGCGACGGCCATGCAGGCGACCCCCACGCTGCTGCGCGGTGTGCTCCGCCTGCCCGGCGCCGAAGAAGCCCTGGCCGGGCTCCGCCTGCTGATGGTGGGCGGCGAACCGCTCGACCTCACCCTGGCCCGGCAGCTCAAGAACCTCGGCATCCCGCGCGTGCTGAACATGTACGGACCGACGGAGACCAC
>NZ_MUNE01001318.1 GCF_002154605.1 Streptomyces milbemycinicus
GGTGCGGGGGCGCGGGGCCACGGCGGAGCGCAGCTCGGCCAGCGCGCGGGTGTCCTCGCTCAGCGGGCTGAGCAGCGCGTGGGAGCTTGACCGCGAGTGGGCGGGCAGGCCGGCCCGGACGAAGTTGTGCAGGGTGCCGGACGGGCCGAGGTCGAGGTACTGGTACGGGCCGCTCCGCTCCAGCGCGGTCAGCGTGGCCGCGAACTCGATCGGCGCCCTGGTCGCCCGCCACAGGTGG
Organism: Streptomyces milbemycinicus; assembly: GCF_002154605.1. Classification (GTDB taxonomy): domain Bacteria; phylum Actinomycetota; class Actinomycetes; order Streptomycetales; family Streptomycetaceae; genus Streptomyces; species Streptomyces milbemycinicus. The sequence goes on from NZ_MUNE01001318.1 coordinate 239, forward strand.
TCGGCCGTCACCCGGTCGACCGCGCCCATGGCAGCGCAGGACACGATCGGGATCCGCGGCGGCCGCAGCTCCGCCTCCGCGACGGTGGTCCGGAACGCCGGCTCGCCGGCGTCCATGAGGGCCGAGTGGAAGGCGTACGGGACGGGCACCCGGTGGCAGGCCACATCCCGCGCCCGCAGCAGTTCCTCGGCGGCGGCCAGGACGTCGTCGGCGCCGGACAGGACGAGGTGCCCGGGGTAGTTCCGGGCGGCGACCTCGGTGTGGTCGCGCAGCAGCGGGATGTCCCGGTGCAGCCGCTCGTCGCCCAGGACCGCGAGCATCCCGCCGG
>NZ_MUNE01001319.1 GCF_002154605.1 Streptomyces milbemycinicus
GCTCCCGCCCCCGCCTCGGCCAGGCCCGTTCCGACCGCCGCCGCGCCGAGTTCCAGGCCCGCGACCACCGGCAGCAGCTCAATGGCGAGCAGCGCCAGCAGCCCGACGCCCATGACCGCTGCGGCCAACCGCAGGGCGTCCCGGTCACGCGGCATCCGGTTGAGGTATTCCTCGTTCAGCCATGGGGTCAGGGTCACGCCGTACGGGGTCCGGGCGGCCGCTCGGCGGCGTTTCTCCTCGTCGATCAGTTTGCGTACGACCGCCAGGTCGGAGTTGTAGGGCATGCGGTGGATCTCGTACAGCAGCAGCCCGTCGATTCCGTAGGGCCAGTTGCGGTTGAACGTCGGCTGGAAGCAGATCCACTCGACGTACTTGTTGCCCTGTTCGTCGGTGTACGGCGGCAGCGGGACGATCCGCTGGTACATGGGGATCGGCCGCCACTTGGAGGCACCGGCCTGAACGCTGTAGGAGGTCAGGCTGAAGCCCTCCTTGATGTCGGGATCGAGCCTGCGGATGATCTGCTCGAACTTGTTCAGCTTGTAGCCGATGTCGTCTCTGAGGGTGGGCACCGCCTGATTCGCGGTGGAGACCTCCAGCAGTTCCAGCACGATCGGACCGGCCTGCGGGGGCCTGGCACAGAACCCGAGAATGTCGGGACGCAGCTGCCCGCCGGCCTTGTAGTCCCTGCGGAACTCCTTGACCAGCCGCCCCAGCAACCGGTCAGGACCCGTCAGATTGGTGAGCAGCCGCGTGTACTCGTTCTCGGCCAGTACGAAGGACGCTTCGGGATAGCGGCCTTTGAAGTCGGGGTAGAAGTAGCCGAACATGGCCCCTTGGGCCCACTGCCACTCCATGGTGTTCTCTTCACCCTTCGCGGTGCCTCGTACCCGCCCCGCGCCCCGGGTGAAGTTGCCCTCGCCGGGGCAGATCGTGATCTGCTGGGTGTCGAGCCCGGAGGCCATGACGCACCAACGCCCTTCAGGAGATGGCCGAGAGATTGCTGGTGACCGCGATGTCCGTGCCCGACGTCGGGGTGTATTCGTTCCATTCGGCGATCAGCTCGCCCTTCTCGCCCGGCTGCATGACCGGGAACGGCGCGGTCGGGGACCCGGTGTGCGCGTTGTCGAGCCCGGCGACCTCGATATGGGTGCCGTCGGGAATCCTGGTGATCTTCTGCGCCTCCTGGCTGTGTTCCAGGCCGTGGACCGCGTCGATGACGACCTGGGCGCCGACCACGAACCCCGCGCTGGAGGCCACCGGAATGGACACCGGCCGGGTGGAGGGGCCCACCGTGGCGGTCGAGGTGGTGAACACCGCGTCCTCCAGCCGGGCGGCGGCCCGGCCGGGGTTGGCGG
>NZ_MUNE01001320.1 GCF_002154605.1 Streptomyces milbemycinicus
GGGGAGATGGGGGTCGGGCAGGGCGGGATCGATCGGCTGCAGCGCTTCGGTTCGCCGGTCGACCAGGGGATAGTCGGGCGGGAACGGCGCGCCGCGCTCGATCCGCTCCCGGTAGAACCCCAGCCACATCGCTCGGTCGAAGAAGGCCGCGGCGATGACACGGCCGCGGTACCCGTACACCGCGACGAACGCCTTCTCGGCGAGTGCCCCTTGGGAGATGACCAGCTGGTCGCCCATCGTGGGGACGCCCACGGACTTGATGTTGACGCCGAACTGGACGGACCAGAACGTCGGCAGCCACAGATGCGGACTGCGGTCGGGAGCCGCACAGATCATGTTGTGGGCCGCGATCTCGGCTTGTTCGACCGCGTTGCCCCAGTGTTCCAGCGCCAGGAACTGGTAGTCGAACAGCGGGTGGGGGCTGCGTGCGACGTCACCGGCGGCGTAGATGTCATCGGTGACGATGCCGTTGACGTCGAACGCCCGGCATCCGGCGTCGCAGGCGATCCCCCGGGGACCGGCGGCCACCCCGGAGCCGGCGAGCCATTCGGTGTTCCGTATGGCGCCGAGCGCGGTCACCGCCACGTCCACGTCGACCGCCGAACCGTCGGACAGATGAGCGCGCCTGAGCCGGCCGGTTTCGTCGCCCTCCAGCGCGGTCACGCTGGTGCCGCAGCGCAGGTCCACCCCGCGATCGCGCTGCAGCCGGGCCGCCACCTCGCCGACGACCCCGCCGAGTGCGCCCACCAGCGGTGTCGGG
>NZ_MUNE01001321.1 GCF_002154605.1 Streptomyces milbemycinicus
CGGCCGCGGCGGCCGGGGCCGGCGGTACGGCGCTGGCCTGGGGGTGCGGGCTGGCGGCCCGGGGGCCCGCGCGGCGGTACGGGCTGGCGGCGGAGCGGCGGCTTCGGGAGGTGGCCGCGGAGTGCGGGCGGATGCGGGTGCTGGAGCCGGTGACGGCGGAGCTGGCGCGCTACCGGGAGGTGCGGAAGCAGTACGTGATCGCGGCGGGCGGGGCCGTGGCGGGCGGGCTCGGTTCACCCGGCCGGGGGGCCGAGTTGTCCACAACCGGGGAGTAGCCCACAGGCCCCGGCGGGCTTGTGCGATCGCGTGCAGCATGGAGGCGGAAGGGGATGCGAGCGCGGAGAAGTGACGGGGGAGGCGGCTCGGTTGAACGAGACCTGGCTGACGGTGATGGGCAATACCGCGACCCGGCCGGACTATTGGGAGACGGCGGCCGGCGTCGCAGTGGCCCGGTTCCGGCTGGCGGTGACGGCGCGGCGCTGGGACCGGGCGCGGGAAGCGTGGATGGACGCGTACACGAGCTTCTACACGGTCTGGGCCTGGCGGGGGCTCGCGGTCAATGTGGCGGCGTCGGTCTCGCTCGGCGAACCGCTGGTCGTGCACGGCACGTTACGGGTGCGGGAGCGGACGGAAGAGCGGCAGGGGGACCGGCCGGTGGATCGGCGGGGAGAGCCACGCGGTGGGTGGCCGGGCGAGCGGCCGATGGAGCGCCCCGGGGCGGAACGATCGGGGGCGGAGCGATCGGGCTGGCTCCTATACACATCT
>NZ_MUNE01001322.1 GCF_002154605.1 Streptomyces milbemycinicus
CCCCCGGAACCGCCCCCGCCGTCGGCCACCCGGTCGCGCAGCGCGGACGAGACATCGGCCGCGGGGCCGACGGCGGGGGCGGTTCCGGGGGTGGTGCCGGGGGTGGTGCCGCGGTCTGCGCCGACCGCTCGTTCGCGCCACAGCGCCGCCAGGCGGCGCGCGGCCGCGGTGAAGCGCCCCGGGCTGCGCAGGGTCAGCCCCCGCTCGTTCCCCGCCGTGCTCATCGCCACCCGCCAGCCTTCGCCCGGCTCGCCGATCACATCCTCATCGGGCACGAAGACCTGGTCGAGAAAGAGCTCGGCGAAGGCGGGTTTGCCGTCGAGGCGGCCGATGGGGCGTACGGTCACGCCCGGCGCGCGCAGCGGGAACATCAGATACGTCAGCCCGCGATGGGGAGCCGAGGCGCCCCGGTCGCTGCGGAAGAGGCCGAAGGCGCGGTCGGCGAAGGCGGCCCGGGACGACCACGTCTTCAGGCCGTTCAACAGCCAGCCGCCGTCGGTGCGTTCGGCGGTGGAGCGCAGCGACGCGAGGTCCGAGCCGGATTCGGGCTCGGACCATGCCTGCGCCCAGATGACCTCGCCGC
>NZ_MUNE01001323.1 GCF_002154605.1 Streptomyces milbemycinicus
GCCCACCCGTACGCGGGGCCGCCCGACGCCGACCGTCCCCCGCCCGCGCTGGGGTGTGGCGGCCCGCTGCCCGGTGACCCGCTCACTCCCCGGCAGTCCCAGGTCTCGGCCCTGATCACCCTCGGGTTGAGCAACAAGCAGATCGCCCGGCGGCTGCAGATCTCGGAGTGGACGGTGGTGAATCACATCAGGGAGACCATGCGGAAGCTGGGCTGTTCCTCGCGGGTCGAGATCGCCAACTGGGTGCACCACACGACCGACGCCTCCGCGCTCAGCCCTTCCGCCCCGGCGCCGACGCCGGTGCCCGCTCCCGCCCCCGGCTGAGCTGGAGCTCGGCGGGCACCCGGGCGCGTACGGGCCGCTCCGCCGTGGACCGGGCGAACGCGTCGGCCACCCGTACCAGCCAGGCCGCCTCGGCCTCGAGCGTGCCCCGGACCGGCCGAACGGCGGGACCGGAGGCGGGGCTGGAAGCCGGACCGGAGGTGTTGCCTGCCGGGTCCGGGTCCGGGCCGCCGGGGCGTACGCCGCTGCTTGCCGCCACGATCGCCGCCGCGACGGCGGCGGCCTCCGTCTCCGCGGCGCGGACCACCTCGGCCTCGACGCCCATCCCCACGTCATCGCCC
>NZ_MUNE01001324.1 GCF_002154605.1 Streptomyces milbemycinicus
GTACCACCTGATCCGGCTGCTCAAGAGGCAGAACGGTCTCTTCCTGTACCTCGTCCTGGACTCCGGACGCGCCAACCTCGCCATGGCCCGCCACCAGCTGAGGAAGATCGAGGCCGAACTCGAGATCTGAGCCCGGTCGGCACCACGACGCACGCCCGCCTTCCCGCCCCCTTCCCGGGGCGGGATCGGGTCTGCACACCCCCGCATACCCGAAAGTAACATGCGGGCATGACCTCACTTCCCGAGCGTGCCGGGCGGCGCTGCCACGCCGTCGTCAACCCCTTCCACTCGACCGTCTACTTCCAGCCCGACTACGGGCGGGAGCTCGAGCGGCTGGGGGTCGAGGACCGGGGCGCCGACTACTTCGTCAGCCGGGCGGCGGCGTTCGGCCGCGTCGGCGCCGGAACCGTCACCGCGACCTTCTTCAACTTCAAGCACGACCTGGTCGCCCGTTATTTGCCCGCTGCCTGGGACGTGATCTCCCCCGAGGACGCGCTGGCGGCCCGCCTGCGCGCGGCCGACAGCGTGCTGCGGCGGCTGCTCGGCGACGACGCGGTGTCCTCGAAGGAGATGGCCGAGGCCGCGGAGCTGGCGCAGCGCGCGACGGAGGCGTGTTCCCGCGCCGCCCGCCCCCTGTACGC
>NZ_MUNE01001325.1:0-223 GCF_002154605.1 Streptomyces milbemycinicus
ACCCCCGGCTCCCCCGGCCGGCCCCGCGCGGCGCGGAAGAGGTCGAGGACGTCCTCCAGATGGGTGCGGACGAATTCCTCACGGGCGCGGTCGATCTCCGCTTCGAGCAGTTCCCGGGAGCTGCCCGCGGCCCTGCTGCCGTGCTGCGCCTGCACCGTGCTGGCGCGCAGCGGCTCGGGCAGCCGGTCGTGCACGGCCCTGCGCTCGCGCGGGTCGCCGGCCA
>NZ_MUNE01001325.1:239-593 GCF_002154605.1 Streptomyces milbemycinicus
GCTCGTCCGCGACGACGTCCGCGGTCTGGTCCCAGGTCTTCTCGACCCGGTTCCGGTAGTGCCATTCGTACCGGTCGGCTGGTACGGAGCGGTGTCCGCGCCCCTGCGGCGGTCCGCCGCTCGCCCGGCCTACGGGACGCTGGCCGGCGTCGTCCAGCAGTTCGAGATCGGCTCCGGAGCGGTCGACGCGGGCCACCAGGCAGGAGGGCCACTCACCGCGCAGCGAGGCCAACGGCGCCACCCGGGGAAGCAGCGACCAGGAGGTGTCCACATCGCGTGGCGAGGTGGCCAGCGGAAGGTCGAGGACCACTTCCCCACCCGCCGCGAACAGCGCCCGCCCCGCGGACGGCCGCG
>NZ_MUNE01000133.1 GCF_002154605.1 Streptomyces milbemycinicus
CGTCCGGCCGGACGGGCCACGGGAGTCTTGACGACCGTGAAACCCGCGCCTTGGCGGGCGACGACCACACCGTCGTTCCGCAGGATGTCCATCGCCTTGATCACGGTGGCTCGGGACACTCCGAACTGCCCGGTCAGCTCACGGCCGGAGGGGAGGAGATCGCCCGGGCCGAACTCGCCTTCGGTGATACGTGCTCGGAGGTGATCGGCGATCTGTTCGTACTTCAGTTGCGGCATGACTGCTCCCACGTAGAGGACCGGTTGACCGGGCACGTTACCCGGACAGCAGCCCCAGGCACCCCGGGCCGTCACAATGCAGTCATGACGGCTCACCGGATATCTCCCGAGGTCATGACCTTCTACGCGTCCACCATCGACGAGGCCGCGCGGCTTTCGTCTTCGGCGGACGGCAGGCTGGAGATGGTGCGGACACAGGAACTCCTGCGCCGCCACCTGCCCTCTGCCCCGGCACGGATCCTCGACGTCGGCGGCGGCCCGGGCACGCACGCCCGCTGGCTGACCGAGGATGGCCACCGCGTCCACCTTGTCGACCCCATCCCCCGACACATTGAGCAGGCGACGCACATCAAGGAATGCACGGTGGAACTGGGCGATGCCCGGGAACTCACAGCGGAGAACGAGTCCTATGACGTTGTCCTTCTGCTCGGCCCCCTCTACCACCTCCTGGAGCGCGACGAGCGCGCTCGGGCCATCGCCGAGGCGTACCGCGTCCTGCGCCCCGGGGGGCTGCTTGCCGCCGCCGGGATCAACCGCTACGCGAGCCTCTTTGAGCACACGGCCTTCGCCCACCTGTACAAGGAGCGGATGCAGGAGAGCATCGGGAGCATCCTCCGGACTCAGGTGCACGATGGGAAGAAGGGCTTTACGGCGGCCTACTTCCACTCCGGCGAGCAGCTGCTCGAAGAAGTGCAGGACGCGGGGTTCGATGCTCAGGTCTTCGGCATCGAAGGCCCTGCGTGGGCGATGCTGAAGGCGGCAGAGCAGTACACCGGTGAATCCGTGGTCGATACACCGCTGTTCGAGTCGGCCCTGACCGCCGCGCGCATGGCCGAGCCATACCCGGAACTGCTGGCTGCGAGCTCGCATCTCTTGGCAGTAGGGCGCCGCCGCTGACTTTGTGGTGAAGCTTGCCCATGTAGCCCATCCTCGTGCTGGGATGGGACCCGATCCCGGAGCGAGAAGCGGCAGGCGTGGAGTGGAACAACCTCGGCGAGCGCACCGTGTACGAGAACCGGTGGGTCACGGCGAACATGGCCGACGTAGAACTGCCAGACGGACGCCACCTCGACCACACCGTGATCCGGCTCCGGCCAGTCGCCGTGGCGACCGTTATCAACGAGGCTAACGAGGCGCTACTGCTGTGGCGGCACGGTTCATCACGGCCGCGTGGGTATGGGACAGGCCCCCTCGCCAGGCGCGGAGGCCAGCGAGGGGGCACAGGGCGGATGGCGCCACCACAGCGACCACCGGCTGGGTACGGGTGGGCGTGGACGGCCACCCGTACGGCGGCCGGAGGGCGCTGCTGTGGCTCATCGAGGCCGCGGGCGGCTACGACATGGACCTGCCCTGACGGGCGCGCGGGTCAGCTCACGTCGGTCACCTTCCAGCGCTGGTTGGCGCCGGAGTTCGGCTGCCAGGTGGAGACGGTGGCCCCGTCTTGCGTGGCCTGGCCTGAGACCTCCAGGAGGGTGCCGGTGGCGGCGTTGACGAGGGTCCAGGTGGAGTCGCCGGTCGTCGACATGATCCACTGGGTGGCCTTGTCGCGGTCGCCCTGGTCGGGTTCCAGGACGGCGGCGGCGTTACGGACTGCGAGGCGCTTGCCGTCCGTCGGGTTGGTGAACACGTACCGCTGCCGGTTGCCCTCGCCGCTGATCTGACGGAGCTGCCAGCGCTGGGAGGTGTCGGCCGGGTCGGCGCTCGCGGTCTTGATGACGAGGCCGGTGCCGCCCTCCGCGACGGTGAGCTGCTTACCGCTCTGGGCGCCGGTCAGCTGGTAGGTGTGCCCCTCGCGCAGCAGCGCGGCGTCCTTCGCGGTGCCGGAGACCCCCTTGACGAGGAAGGAGGTCACCGATTGGGCCGGGACGGTGAAGGTGGCGCGCCGGTCGGTGACCCGGATCGGGCGATGCCGCTCCAACTTGCCCTCGGCGCTGGTCACGACGGGGGTGACGGTGGCGCCACGGGAGACGTCGGCGAACTTGGACAGGTCGACGGTGACCGTGCGCTCGGCGGTGGTGCTGTTGACGTGGACGACGGTGGCGCCGTTGCCCCGCTGGGAGACGGCGGCGGCGCTGGAGGTGTCGTCGACCTTCACCAGCCGGTCACCGGGCTTGATGTAGTGCGTGAAGTTCCGGGCGGTGTCGAACTTGGTGTTGGTGCGGATCGGGCAGGTCTTGAGGGTGTCCTTCGAGGTGCAGCTGAAGGGGAGCTGGATGCTGCCCCAGTTGCCGCCCTTGGCGGACTCCCCGCCGGGCTTCATGTTGTCGTAGTCCTCGACCGGCTGCCAGAAGACCCAGGCCCGGGGCTCGAGTTCACGCAGGTCATCGACGATGTGCTGGGCCAGTCCGAGGCCGGGCCGCATGTCCTGGAAGTCCTGGCCGTCGCCCCAGTCGCCCTCGACCTCGCTCATCCACAGCGGCTTGTCCGCGGCCTTGGCCAGGTCGCGTACGGCGGTGCGGCCGCCGGTGCCGTAGGTGTGCACATTCATCTGGCCGACGAGGTCACGTACCTCCTTCGGGTACGTGTTCCAGTTCTGGGCGAAGATGTTCGGGTTCGTCTCGTCCATCGCCGAGATCTTCGCGCCGGTCCTGGCCTGCTTCAGGGCGGGGGCCAGGGCGCGGATCACCTTCTGCTGGAGCTCGGGGCCGATATGGGCCCCTTCCTGACGGCCGCCGACCGGCTGGCCGTCGGCGCCCAGGCGGGTGCTCCAGTAGCCGGTGTTGGGCTCGTTGAACGGGTCGACGGTGTCGACCTTGATGTCGTGTGCCTTCTCCAGCCGCTTGGTGGCACCGGCCAGATAGGCGGCGAAGTCGTCGACGGAGTCGGTCTTGAGCTGGTCGGCGGTGGCGTTGAAGCCGCCGGAGACGTAGCCGCTGGTGGTCATGAACCACGGCGGGGAGTTGCTGAACGTCTCCCAGTGGTCGATGTCGCCCTTGATCCGGTCCACCCACCAGCGCTGGTTGGCGTCGGCGCCGGGGTTCCAGTCGGCGGGGTCGTCGGCGCTCCACCAGTCCGTGTCCTCGCGGGTGGTGCCCTCGGGCGCCTTCCACCAGCCCGGGACCGCCCCTCCGGCGCGGAGGTAGTCCTTGACGTCCGGGGCGTTGCCACCGCCGATGTTGTAGCGGGCGATGTTCAGGGCCAGGCCGTCGTCGCCGAAGAGGAGCGCGGCCAGCTTCTGGCGTATCTCCTCGGGGTAGCCGCCGGTGACATTGGCGAACCACACCAGGCTGGTGCCCCAGCCCTCGAACTTCTGCTGCTGATAGGAGGGGTCGGGCCGGACGGTCACGGCCTGCGCCTGTGTCTCCGCCTGGGCCTGCGCCTCCGCCTGCGGGGACGGTGCGCTGATCAGGGCGGCGCCCGTGGCCAGGGCGGTGACGCCGACGGCCCCCAAGAGGCGTCTTGTGCGGGTACGGCGTTCCATCGTGTGCTCCCATCTCGTCGGTGGTCGCTTCGGTGGGACGGCATGCCCAGTGGACATGCCCGTGTGGGGGGTGTGTCAGGAGGCGGGCTGTCGCACCACGGCGACCTCCCGCGGCCGCAGGGTGAGCGCGCCGTCGGCCGCCGTGGCGCCGCCGGTCAGCGGCTCCCCGGTGAGGCCGGGCAGGCTCACCTGCTCGTCGGTGCGGTTGACGAGGAAGAGGTAACGGGCGTCGGCGGTGCGGCGCACCGTCAGCTCGACGCGCCCGCGCACCTCGGCGGGCAGCTCGCTGTGGACTCCGGTGCCCTCCAGCAGGCCCGGCAGCAGGCGGGCGAGCCCGTCGGGGCCCAGCCGGGTGGAGACATACGCGGCCGAGCCCTGGCCCGCGGCGCGGCGGGTGATGGCGGGGCGGCCGGCGTAGGTGCCGGTGCGGTAGTGGGCGAGGGTGCGCACCTCGGGGTCGGTGACGGTGATCTGGTCGGTCCACAGGGTGCCGGTGGCCGGGGTTCCCGCACCGTTCGCACCGTTCGGGCCGTCCAGGCCGTCCAGTTCGACGGTGTCCTCGGCGAGCAGCGGGCCGAACTCCTCGATGCGGATGCCCAGCAGTTCGCGCAGGGCCCCGGGGTAGCCGCCCAGCCAGACATGGTCGTTCTCGTCGACGACGCCGGAGAAGTACGTGGTCACCAGGTGGCCGCCCGTCTCCACGTACCGCGTGAGCTCCTTGGCCAGGGCCTGGGGCACCACATGCAGTACGGGAGCGATCAGCAGCCGGTACTCGTCGAGGTCGGCCCGGGTGGTGATGACATCGGCGCGGATGCCCAGCGCGAGAAGGGCGGAGTACCAGTCAAGGGCCTCTTGGCGGTAGTTGAGCCGGGAGCTGGGGTGGGAGTCCTGCTCACTGGCCCACCACGAGTCCCAGTCGTATACGATCCCGACCCGCGCCCGCTCGCGCTCGGCCCCGGCGACCGGCGCCAGCGCCTGAAGGGTGGCGCCCAGCTCGGTCACCGCGCGGAAGACATCACTGTCGGCCCCGGCGTGCGGCACCATCGCCGAGTGGTACTTCTCGGCCCCGGCCGCCGACTGCCGCCACTGGAAGAAGCAGACCGCGTCGGCGCCGTGCGCGACGTGCAGCAGAGAGTCGCGCGCGAGGTCGCCCGGGCGCTTGGCCACGTTGATGGGCTGCCAGTTGACCGCGCTGGTGGAGTGCTCCATGAGGAACCACGGGCGCCCGCCCGCGATACCGCTGGTGAGGTTGGCGGAGAAGGACAGCTCGTCGCGGTCCTGGGGGCCGGGGAGGACGTAGTGGTCGTTGGAGACGAAGTCGATCTCGTCGGCCCAGTCGGGGTAGTTCATCCCCTTGGTCTCGCCCATCACCATGAAGTTGGTGGTCACGGGCACGCCCGGGGTGATCTCGCGCAGGATGTCCCGCTCCGCGCGCAGATACTCCTTCAGCGCGTCGGAGGAGAAGCGCTTGAAGTCGAGCTGCTGGGTGGGGTTGGGGTGGGACGCGGCCAGCCGGGGCGGCAGGATCTGCGCCCAGTCGCTGTAGCGCTGGGACCAGAATGCGGTCCCCCAGGCGTGGTTGAGCGCGTCCAGGGTCCCGTAGCGCGCACGCAGCCAGTCGCGGAAGGCGCGGGCGGCGTCGTCGGAGTAGTCGTAGATGTTGTGGCAGCCCAGCTCGTTGGACACATGCCAGGCCACCAGGGCGGGGTGGTCGGCGTAGCGCCGGGCCATCTCGGCCACCAGGCGCAGCGCGTGCTCGCGGAAGACCGGCGAGGTGGGGCGCCAGTGCTGGCGCGCCCCCGGCCATACCGTCTCACCGGCGGCAGTGACCGGCAGGATCTCCGGGTGCGCGGTGGTCAGCCAGGGCGGCGGGGACGCGGTGGCGGTGGCCAGGTCGACCCCGATGCCGCCCGCGTGCAGAAGGTCCATGACCTCGTCGAGCCATCCGAAGTCCCACTGGTCCGGGGCCGGCTGGATGCGGGCCCAGGAGAAGATCGCCACGGAGACGGCATTGACGCCGGCCTGGCGCATCAGCCGGACGTCCTCCTCCCACACCTCACGCGGCCACTGCTCGGGGTTGTAGTCGGCGCCGAAGACCAGGCGGGGGGAGGCGGGGTCACCGTCCGACCCGTGCGGCAGCCGGGAGAGGAGGGTGGAGATCATGGTGGTCCTTCCGGTGTGCCGCACGGGGCGGCGCGGCGATGGTGCTGGTGGTGCTAGGGCCTGTCGTCAAAGGGGGCGCCCTGCTCTCGACGCCTGGCACGGCACCTCGCCGCGTTGTCGCACCGTCCAAGTACGCCCAGTACGAGGACGATGCTCCGCCTTGCGATGCTCCCCCAGCTACCGCTGGGAGGTGCCCCCTGCACCAGACGCCGCTCGCGGCCGGACGCCCCCTTTGACGACAGGCCCTAGGGCGCGGCAGCAGGGCCCGCGGCGTCGCGCGGTCCCTGCTGCCGCGCGGCCCTACTCCGAAACCGTGAAGCCCTGCTCCTTGCCGTACTTGACGGAGGCGTCCTGCCAGCCCTTCAGCCCCTTGGCCAGCGGGGTGTTCGAGACATAGGCCTTGCCGACGCTGTCGTTGAAGATCGAGTTGGCGTACACCTGGTAGGGCAGGTAAGACCAGCCGCTGCCGACGTTCGCGGCCGACTCGGCGAAGATCTTGTTGGCCTTCTGCCCGCCGAAGTACGGGAACTCGGTGTTCTGGAACGCGTCGGACTGGAGGTCCGCCGTGGTCGCCGGGAAGGCGCCGCCCTTGAGCCGGGTCTGCACGCCCTTGCCGGCGTTCGCGTACTCGACGAAGGCGTAGGCGAGCTCCTTGTTCTTGCCCGCCGAGGGCAGGGCCAGCGAGCTGCCGCCGTTCTCCGCGGTGGCCTTGTCGCCCTTGGTCCACTGCGGCAGCGGGGCCACGCGCCAGTCACCGGAGGCGTTCTTCACACCGGAGACGAAGTTGGCGGGCATCCAGGCGCCGGTGTTCAGGGTGGCGATGTCGCCGTTGCCCAGCCCCTTGTACCAGTCGTCGGTCCAGCCGGTGACGGGCGACAGCAGCTTCTCGTCGATGAGCTTCTGCCAGGTCTTGGTGTAGGTGGCGGCGCCCTTGTCGGAGAAGTTGATCTTCACATTGGTGCCGTCGACCTGGTACGGGCGCGAGCCGGCCTGCCACAGCAGGCTGGTGGTCATGCCCGCGTCACCGGTGTCGCTGGTGATGTAGACCTTCGGGTCGGCCTTGTGCAGCTTGCGCGCCGCGTCGACGTACTCGTCCCAGGTGGTGGGCACCGCGACCTTGTACTTGTCGAAGACCTTCTTGTTGTAGAACATCGCCATCGGGCCGGAGTCCATGGGCAGCGCGTAGATCTTGTCGCCGGACTTCACCGAGTTCCACGGGCCGGGCGAGTAGGTCTTGGAGAGCTTGTCGGCGCCGAACCCGGACAGGTCGGTCACGGACTTGGTCAGCGAGAACTGGCCGAGCGCGTAGTACTCGATCTGCGCGACGTCCGGGACGCCCTTCTTCGCCGCTATGGCGTTCTGGAGAGCGGTGTACTGGTCCTTGTTGGTGCCCGCGTTGACGAGGTTGACGTGGACCTTCGGGTGTTCCTTCTCGAAGTCCTTGACGACCTGCTTGAGCGTGGGCTCCCAGGCCCAGACCGTGATGGAGCCGCCCTTCTTCAGAGCCGCCTGGATGTCCCCGGCGGAAACCTTCTTGCCGCTGGAGCCGTCGTCGTCGGAGCCGCCGCAGGCGGTCGCTCCCAGGGCGAGGGCGCAGACGAGGCCGATGCCGCCCAGCAGGCGGCGAGTCTTCTTGGGCATGGTGCTTCCACTTCTTCGTGGTGGGGTGAGGGTTATTCCTTGACGCTTCCGGCGGCGAGTCCGGACTGCCAGTACCTCTGCAGCAGCAGGAAGGCGGCGATCAGGGGGATGATGGTGATCAGCGAACCGGTGATCACCAGGTTGAAGACGGGTTGGCCACCGGCCGTCTGGGCCTGGGCGTTCCAGCTGTTCAGCCCCAGGGTCAGCGGATACCAGTCCGGGTCCTTGAGCATGATCAGCGGCAGGAAGTAGTTGTTCCAGGTCGCGACCATCGTGAACAGCAGCACGGTCACGATGCCCGGCGCCAGCAGCGGCAGGCTGACCCGGAAGAAGGTGCGCAGCTCGCCCGCGCCGTCGATGCGGGCGGCCTCCAGCAGCTCGGTGGGGATGGCCTCGGTGGCGAAGACCCACATCAGATAGAGACCGAAGGGCGAGATGAGCGAGGGGATGATCACCGCCCAGGGGGTGTTGGTCAGCCCCATCTTGCTGAACATCAGGAAGGTGGGGACCGCCAGCGCGGTGGTCGGTACGGCGACGGCCCCTATGACGACGGCGAACACGGCGCGCTTGCCGGGGAAGGTGAACTTCGCCAGGGCGTAGCCGCCCAGGACCGCCAGGAAGGTGGCGCCACCGGCGCCGAGCCCCACATACAGCAGGGTGTTCAGCAGCCAGCGGACGAAGACCCCGTCGTTGTAGGTGAAGGTCTCACGGACGTTGTCCCACAGGGCGAAGTGGTCGGCGAACCACAGCCCGGAGGAGCTGGCCAGCCCTTCCTGGGTCTTGGTGGAGCTGATGACCAGCCATATCAGCGGCACCAGGGAGTACACCAGGACCAGACCGGTCAGCACGGTCAGCAGCACACTGCGGCGGGGGCGGCGGCTGTCGGCGGTCCGGGCGTTACGGGCGTTACGGCGCGGGGTGCGCAGCCGGGGCGCGTGGCCGGAGGATCCGGTCCGGGCGGACGTGGCCTTGGAAGCGGTGGTGGCGGGGCTGCTCATGGTTCAGGCTCCCTTGCGCATGCCGCGAAGCTGGACGACATAGGCGACGACCATGGTGATCAGCCCCATGACGATGGCGACCGTCGCGGAGTAGTTGTGCTGCTGACCGTTGAAGGACAGCGTGTAGGTGTAGTAGTTCGGGGTGTAGTCCGTGGTGATCGCGTTCGGCGCCAGGGGCTTGAGAATGCTCGGCTCGTTGAACAGCTGGAAGCTGCCGATGATCGAGAAGATCGTCGCGATGACGAGGGCGCCGCGGATCGCGGGGAGCTTGATGGCGGTGATGACGCGGAGCTGTCCGGCGCCGTCGATCTCCGCGGCCTCATACAGGGAGTGCGGGATCACCCGCAGCGCCGCGTAGAAGATCAGCATGTTGTAGCCGACGAACTCCCAGGTGACGATGTTGCCGATCGACGCCAGGACCAGGTCGGGCGAGAGCGGATCGGGCAGCGAGACACCGAAGGCGTCGTTGATGTCCCCCACCAGGCCGAAGCGGGTGCCGTACATGAAGGCCCACATCAGCGTGGCCACCACGGCGGGCACCGCATAGGGCAGGAAGATCGAGATCCGGAAGAAGTTCTTGCCGTACAGCCGCCCGCTGTCCAGCGCGAGCGCGACGAGCAGGGCGATGCCCAGCATGATCGGCACCTGGACCGCCAGGAACAGCCCCACCCGGGTCACTCCGGACCAGAACTGATCGTCCTGCAGCGCCTGCTGGTAGTTGTCAAGCCCAACGAAGGTGTTGCCGCCGATCAGCCTGTCCTGGAAGAGGCTGAGGTAGATCGAGTACGCGATGGGAGCCAGGAAGACCAGGGCGAAGACCGCCACGAAGGGGCCGACGAACCCCCACCCCGTCCAGGACCGTCGGTCCCGTTTCAGCGAAGCCCGTGCCGTGCGGTCCACGGCCGCCGGCTGTTGCAGCGTCGTCATGTCGATCCTCGTTCATCCCTCTCGGAGCCCGGAGGCCCGGCGCCCACGCAATGTTTACGCAAACACCACGTCCTGGAAAAGGCCTTGACGGGTGTTATGTTTACGTAAACATCTGGTGGCGGCATGTCTACACTGCCCGAATGTCGACGGTCAAGGGTCGTCGTACGACGATTCCGCAACACTGCGGATGAAAGGGGGCAAGGGTGGATACAACGGACAGCGAATCGGCGAGTACACCGCAGACCCGGGCGGGGGCCGGGACCACGCGCGCCGACCGGCGGGTCCAGCGCGCTTCCATGGCGGACGTCGCACGCCTGGCCGGTGTCTCCTCGCAGACGGTCTCCCGGGTCTCCAACGGCTACTCGGGGGTGACCGAAGAGACCCGGCAGCAGGTGCTCGCGGCGATGAAGGAGCTGGGCTACCGGCCCAACAGCGCCGCCCGGGCGCTCAAACGCGGCGAGTTCCGCACCATCGGCGTCATCACCTTCTCCCTTGCCACCACCGGCAATGTGCGCACCCTCGAGGCGATCGCCACCTCCGCGGCCCACGAGGGCTACGCCGTGACGCTCCTGCCCGTCGCGGTCCCCACCCAGGACGAGGTGCGCGGCGCCTTCTCCCGGCTCGGGGAGCTCGCCGTCGACGCCGTCATCGTCATCATGGAAGTGCATCTCCTCGACGCGGCCACCGTCTCACTGCCGCCAGGCGTCCAGGTCGTCGTGGCCGATTCGGACGCGGGCGACCGCTACAGCGTCGTCGACACCGACCAGGCCGGCGGCACCCGCGCCGCCGTACGCCACCTCCTCGACCTCGGCCACCGTACGGTGTGGCATCTGGCCGGCCCCCAGGAGTCCTTCGCCGCACAGCGCCGCGCCGACGCATGGCGCGTCACCCTCACCGACGCGGGGTGTGCGCCACCGCCCCTGGTCCGGGGCGACTGGTCCGCGGAGTCCGGCTACCAGGCCGGACTCCGCCTCGCCGACGAGGCCGACTGCTCGGCGGTGTTCGCCGCCAACGACCAGATGGCGCTCGGCCTGCTGCGGGCCCTGCACGAACGCGGCCGGAGAGTGCCCGAGGACGTCAGCGTCATCGGCTTCGACGACATCCCCGAGGCCGGCTCCTTCCTGCCGCCCCTGACCACCGTCCACCAGGACTTCGCGGAGGTGGGACGGCGCTGTGTCGAGGGGGTGCTGCGGCAGATGCGGGAGGACGGGGAGGAGATGACGGAACCGGGCACCACGCTGGTCCCGACCCGTCTCGTGATGCGCGGCAGCACGGCGTCACCGCCGTCGCCCTCGTCGCCCTCGTCGCTATAGGGCATATCCGCCGCGCGCCGCGCGTCAGGGCCGGGCCGTCCCGACGCAGTCGAGGCTTCCGAGATCGACGGCGTCGGCCATCGCCTGCATGCCCTTGTCGTTGGGGTGCAGATGGTCACCGCCGTCGAAGAACGGGAGGACCCTCTCGTGGTCGTAGGGGCTGCGCAGGATACGGTCGAAGTCGGTCACCGCGTCGAACTCACCGCTGTCCCTGACGAACGCGTTGACCTCCTGGCGTACGGCCTCCGCGGCCTCATCCCACTCGGACCACCCTTTGAAGGGCGCGATGGTGGCGCCGACGACACACTTCCCCTCCGCGTGCGCTCGGCGGATCACCTCCCGGTAGCCGGCGATCAGGTCCTGGGATGTGACGCCCGTATGGGCCTTGATGTCGTTCACGCCCTCGAAGAGGAACACCGTGCGCACGCCGGGCTGGGACAGCACGTCCCGGTCCAGCCGGTGGAGGGCGCTCTGCCCGGCACCGTCCGCCAGGACCTTGTTGCCGGAGATTCCCTCATTGGCCACTCCCTTGACGGTCGAGGCCGCGGTCCGCAGTCTGCGGGCGAGGTAGTCGGGCCAGCGGCGGTTCAGGTCGGCGGTGGACTGCCAGCCGTCCGTGATGGAGTCCCCGAGGACGGCGACCGCGCCGGTGGCCGCCTTGGGCCGTACGGACACGGCGTCCACGTAGTACCAGGAGCCGATCCGCTCCGGCCACGCCGAGGCGTCCTCCTCGGCCGTGTGGTCGCCCCAGGTCGCGTACGACGTCTGCATGGCCATCCCGTGTCCGGTCGCCGGACCCGCCGCGTCCGGTGTGTGCAGGCTGACCACCAGGTTGACCGCGGCGGGCAGTCTGCCGGGCAGCGCGTCGCTGTACGCGGTCGCCCCCGCCGGCAGGATCACCGTCCGCGCGCCGCCGAACGTCAGGGGCCGGTTGCTGCCGCGGACCAGCGCCGCGCCCTGCTCCTGGATGCCGACGTATACGTTGTCGAAGGTGATGGGGCGGTCGCCGAAGGCATTGGACAGCCGGATGCGCGGGTCGTCTCCCGCCACGCTGGTGTGGACGACGAGCCGGTAGCCGCGATCGGCGGCGCCGTCGCCCACGCGGTCCGCGGAGGCTCCCCAGGTGACCACGTGGCCGGGTGTCCGGGCCGCGGAGGGCGCGGTGTCGGGCGCCGCGCCCGCCGCGTACGCGGTGGCGGTGGCGGCCTGCAGGGCAGCGGTGAGCACCAGAGCCGTCAGCCGGCGCACGCCCGTGAACCAGGCCCTCACCGGACGAAGTCCTTGAGCGTGACAGAGTGTCCGGGGCTGAGCGTGACGGTCCGGGAGGTGTCCGCGTAGGCCACGGTCGTGGTCCGGCCGCCGACGCTGCGGATGCGCACCTCGCTCGGGGTCCCGTCCCGCCAGCGCAGGTCGACGACGAAGCCGCCGCGCGCGCCGACTCCGGTGATGTGACCCGATGCGGCCCAGGCGTCGGGGAGCGCCGGCAGCAGTTCCAGGTGGCCGGGGCGGGAGTACAGGAGCATCTCGATCATCGCCGCAGGTGTGCCGAAGTTGGCGTCGATCTGGAAGATGCCGCGGCCCTGTTCCACCTCGTAGATGTCGAAGAGGTTGAACGCGGTGCCGTTGCCGCCCCCGGTCGAGGGGCGAAGGTTGCCCACGACGAGCTGGTAGGCCTTGTCCGCGTTCTTCAGCCGGGCCCAGCACAGGCCGCGCCAGGCGTTCGCCCAGCCGAAGCTGTTCATGCCGCGCGCCGTGAGCAGAGCGGTGGCACCGTCCACGATGTCGGCCGGGGCGGAGCCGTCGGGGCGGATGCGGTCGCCGGGGAAGAGCCCGACGAGGGGGGACAGATGCCGGTGGGTGGTCTCGCCAAGGTTGTCGGGAGACATCCACTCTTCCAGCCAGCCCGTCCTGGGGCTCACCCGCGGCAGATACAGTCGCCTGCGCAGGGAGGCGATCGTGTCCGCGTATCCGGCGTCCTTGCGCAACGTGGCGGCGGCGTCACAGTAGTTGCCGAACAGGGCCCACACCAGCTCCTGGGCGTAGGTGATGCCCTTGGCGTCGAGCGGGCCGTGTTCCGGCGACCAGTCGCTGTCGGCGATGAGGACCTCCTCGGAGGAGCCCTCCGGCACTGTGGTCAGCAGCCGCTTCTCCCAGAACTCGCAGGCGCCCTTGAGGAGGGGGTAGATCTTCTCCAGGTAGGAGCGGGACTGCGTGAACTCGTAGTGCTCCCACAGGGTGGTGCACAGCCAGGCGTTGCCGGCCGGATGCCACCACCAGCCCTGCCCACCGTGGATATTGGTCGAGATGGCGACGGTCCAGCCGGCGATCTCTCCGCCGGAGTTGCGGTATCGGTTGCGTGGGTCGTTGAAGAGGGAGTGTGTGAGGCTCGTCCAGGACGGCAGCTGGGCCAGACAGTAGTCGGTGAGCGCGTCGAAACACTGGGACAGACCGGCGCGGTCGGCCATCCAGTAGTTCATCTGGATGTTGATGTCGGTGTGGTAGTCGCCCATCCAGTCGGGGTCGTTGCCGTCCAGCCACAGTCCCTGCAGTCCCGCCGGCAGGCTGCCGCGCGACCCGGAGATCATCAGATAGCGGCCGAACTGCAGGTAGTCGGCCTCGAGTTCGGGGTCGGGGACGCCGTCGCGGGCGCGGGCCTTGACGCGCTCCCAGGTGTCCAGGGCGCGCTGCGCCGCGGACGATGTGCCGAGGGAGAGGTCCAGCTGCTCGAACAGGGCCCGGTGGTCGTCGACATGGGTGCGCCGCAGGGTGTCCGCCGAGTGGGCGGCGGCGTCGCGGACCTTGGTGCGGGCCAGCTTCTCGGGGTCGAGGGACGCGTCGCGGTAGTGAGTGGAGGCGTCGGGCACGTAGTTGGTGCCGCCGCTGACCACCACGGTGAGGTCCGCGCACCCGGAGAAGGAGATCCTCGAGCCGTTCACGGTGACGCGCCCGCCGTTTCCGTACGCTGTGGCCGAGGCGCCGTAGCGGAGGCTGTTGGGGAAGGCCGCGCCGAAGGAGACGTATCGCCGCCCGCCCGTGGTGGTCTCGCCGTGGGTGCCGTCGAGAGTGATGGTGCCGCTGTAGCGACCGCCTCCGCTCTGGGTGAAGTGCAAAACGATCGCGTCGTCGGGGCGGCTGGCGAATATCTCGCGGCGGTAGGTCACACCGGAGCGCACATACGACGTCGTGAGCAGGCCTCGCGCCAGGTCGAGACCGCGGCGGTAGTCGGAGACCGCGGACAGGTCGTGGTCGGGGATGTCGACGACGAGGCGGCCGAGCAGGGTGAGGGAGCCGAAGTCGGCGCGGCCGTAGGGGAACTGGCCGTCGGCGTCGAGGGTGTCGTTGAGGCCGCCGGTCCACATCGTGGCATCGGTGATCAGCAGGAGTTCCCGGCCGGGGTCGTTTCCGGCGAGGGCTCCGATCCGGCCGTTTCCGACGGGCAGACCCTGTTCGATCATCGAGTGGTCGTCGGCGGGGGCCTGCCACCACAGCTCGTGGGGCGATGGATCGCCGGGCGCGGACGCGTCGGCGGGCCTTTGGGGGGCGGCGGAGGCGGTGAAGGCGGGCAGGGCGCCGAGTGCGGTGGCGAAGCCGGCCGCGCCGGCCAGGGAGAGCAGAGTTCTTCTACGGGGATCGGTCGGGCGAGTGGGCATGGCGGACTCCGATGCGGGAGTGGGCCCGGCGGGGCCGGGCCCGGTGGCGGTCAGGACGACTTGGGCACGTCGATCCGGTCGATGTCCGGCGCGTAGCCCGACCCGCTGTCGAAGGTGATCGTGTTGACGCCCGCCTTGAGCGTCAGGGGCACGCTGACGGTCTCGACGGTCCCCCAGTCACCGGTAGAGGGGAACCTGTGGCGGGTCGCGCCGCCTCCGCCCACGGAGATGTCGACCGAGCGGGGGTCACCGCTGACATAGGCGACCTTGACCAGGTGGACGCCGGCCTTGTCGACGGTGATGTCGTTGAAGCGGAGCGTGCCGCCGAGATAGAGGTTGCCGACCTTGTGGTCGCCGGAGCAGCCGGAGCAGCCGGCGACGGAGGCGTTGCCGCCGAGGGTGTTCGCCGGGGACTCGGCCTCGTAGGCGGTCGTGGTGAGCGGCCCGCCGCGCGGGGTGACCGTGAACAGGCGGGAGCCGTGCGCGGGCAGCGCCGAAGTGATCTTGTTCTGGTACGTGCCGAGGTTCTCGTGGTTCCACAGGTCACGGACGGCGGCCTTGCCGGTGAAACCGAGGGCCGCCCAGTCGGCGGTGACGGCGGCGGGCCTGTCGGCGAGGTTGAACAGGGCCACCGTGTGGCTGCCGTCGGGGTTCTTCGCCGCCCACACCTGCTGCGGATCGGAGGGGGTGACGGGG
>NZ_MUNE01001326.1 GCF_002154605.1 Streptomyces milbemycinicus
GGGTCAGCGAACGGGACCTGTTCACCGTGGACCTCGACGACGACGGGCCGCACGCGCTGATCGCCGGGACCACCGGCTCCGGCAAGAGCGAACTGCTGCGCACCCTCATCGCGAGCATGGCCACGGACGCCGACCCCGAGCATCTGACCTTCGCGCTGGTGGACTACAAGGGCGGTGGCGCCCTGGACGAATGCGCCGAACTCCCGCACACCGTCGGCCTGGTCACCGACCTCGACGAGCAGCTGAGCGAGCGCGCCCTGCGCTGTCTGGACGCCGAACTGCGCCACCGCGAACGGCTGCTGCGCGAGGTGGGCCTGAGCCATATCCGCGACTACCAGCGGCTGCGCGACACCGGGGACGGGGACGGGGACATGGAGCCGATGCCCCGGCTCGCCGTGGTGATCGACGAGTTCGCCACGCTGGTCAAGGCCCTGCCGGACTTCGTCGACTCGCTGGTGAGCATCGCGCAGCGCGGACGCACCC
This sequence comes from Streptomyces milbemycinicus, assembly GCF_002154605.1. Classification (GTDB taxonomy): domain Bacteria; phylum Actinomycetota; class Actinomycetes; order Streptomycetales; family Streptomycetaceae; genus Streptomyces; species Streptomyces milbemycinicus. Next base: position 484 of record NZ_MUNE01001326.1, read on the forward strand.
TCGGCGTCCACCTGATCATGGCCACCCAGCGGCCGGCCGGCTCGGTCAACGACGCCATCAAGAACAACGTCAAACTCCGTATCGCGCTGCGGCTTGAGAGCACCGGGGACTCACAGGACGTCATCGACAGTTCGGCCTCGGCCGGGATCGGCACCCGCCAGTGGGGCCGCGCCTACTACCGGCTCAGCGCGCGCGAGGTGCTGCCGGTGCAGACCGCGCTGTCCACCGGGGTCACCCCGCAGGCGGCGGTGACCGCCCCGGTGACGATCGCACCGTTCATCCTGGGCATGCCGGTGCTGACGGCGGCCACCGACGGCGCGGAGGGCGAGACCGATCTACGGCGGCTGGTCACCGCCGCGCGACAGGCCGCCGACCTGTCCGGATTCGCCCCGCCACGGCGG
>NZ_MUNE01001327.1 GCF_002154605.1 Streptomyces milbemycinicus
CTCGCCCCGCCCCCAGGCCCGCACCGCCCCTGGGGTCCCGGCGGCGGTGAGCATACGGTCCAGGGTGTGGCCGAATTCCTTCTGCTCCTGGTCCAGCAGGAATCTCATCCGTACCGCCCCCTCATCGATTGCCCCGGCAGGGGACCCCGCCTCATCTGCGGCCCTTCGGCAGTCCGAGCAGCCGTTCGGCGATGATGTCGCGCTGGATCTCGTTGGTACCCGCGTAGACCGGGCCCGCCAGGGCGAAGGTGTAGCCGTCCGCCCAGGCACCGCGCGCGGGCGCGTCGGGGGCGGAGTCGGCGAGTTCACCGTGGGTTCCGAGCAGGTCAAGGGCCGTTTCGTGGAGGGCGATGTCCAGCTCGGACCAGAAGATCTTGTTGAGACTCGACTCGGCGCCCAGGGAGCCACCGGCGGCCAGCCGGGAGGCGCCCGCGTAGGCGAAGAGCTCATACGCGCGGGCGCGGATCACCGCGTCGGCCACCCGGTCGCGCAGCGCGGACGAGACATCGGCCGCGGGGCCGACGGCGGGGGCGGTTCCGGGGG
>NZ_MUNE01001328.1 GCF_002154605.1 Streptomyces milbemycinicus
CTGCACCGCCGCCACCCGCGCCTACGTCCCGCGTCCGCTGTACGACGCGTTCGTGGCCGCCGTCGCCGATCTGATGGCGTCCGTACGCCTCGGTGACCCCTTCGACCCGCACACCGACCTCGGCCCCCTCATCTCGCACACCCAGCGCGACCGCGTCGCGGGCTTCGTCGAGCGGGCCCGCGACGCGGTCGCGCTGGGTGTGCGAGATGAGGGGGCCGAGGTCGGTGTGCGGGTCGAAGGGGTCACCGAGGCGTACGGACGCCATCAGATCGGCGACGGCGGCCACGAACGCGTCGTACAGCGGACGCTGGACGTAGGCGCGGGTGGCGGCGGTGCAGTCCTGGCCGGTGTTGATCAGGGCGCCCGCGACGGCGCCGTGGGCGGCGGCCTCGACGTCCGCGTCGTCGAAGACGACGAAGGGCGCCTTGCCGCCGAGTTCGAGGTGGAGCCGCTTGATGGTGGCGGTGGCCAGTTCGGCCACCCGCTTACCGACGGCGGTCGAGCCGGTGAAGGAAGTCATGGCCACGCCGGGGTGGCCGACCAGCTGTTCACCGGCTTCCAGGCCGGTGCCGGTCACGATGTTGACGACACCGTCCGGGATACCCGCCTCGGTGGCCGCCTGCGCGAACATCAGCGAGGTCAGCGGGGTGAGTTCGGCGGGCTTGAGGACGACGG
>NZ_MUNE01000134.1 GCF_002154605.1 Streptomyces milbemycinicus
CCGCACACCTGGCAGACCGACGGCCTGGACCATCCGGTGTTCCGCAACATTCCCACCGAGATGTACCCGGACGACCCGCCGAAGGTGCCGCACGACGTCAACCCCACCGGCGCCTACGTCAAGACCTTCCAACTGCCCGAGAGTTGGGAGAAGCGGCGGACGTTTCTCCGCTTCGAGGGCGTCACCAGCGGCTATCTGGTGTGGGTCAACGGCTCGTACGCCGGGTACGACCAGGGCGGCTACACGCCCGCGGAGTTCGACATCAGCGAGCGGCTCCACCCGGGCCGGAATACGGTCGCGGTGCAAGTGCACCGCTGGGGCTCCGGGTCCCACCTGGAGGACTACGACCAGTGGCGGTTCGCGGGCATCTTCCGCTCGGTCGGCCTGTACTCCACCCCGGCGACCCATCTGCGCGACATCACCGTCAAGACCGACCTGGACGCCGCCTACCGAGACGCCCGGCTGACCGCCCAGGTCGATGTCGCCGCGAAGGGCGCAGGCGGCGCGGGTGAACGCAGGGTCACCGGAACGCTGTACGACCCGCGCGGACGCAAGGTGACAACGATGTCGGAAACGGTCGATCCCGGCGGCGGCACCGGATCCGCCACCCTCAGCGCCCAGGTGGCCGACCCCGACAAATGGACCGATGAGACGCCGAACCTCTACACCCTCGTCGTCCGGCTCCACGGCCCCGACGGCCGGGTGACCCACACCACCGCCCAGCCGGTCGGCTTCCGCGAGATCGAGATCAAGGACAAGCAACTCCTCGTCAACGGCAAGCGCATCCTCGTCAAGGGCGTCAACCGTGCCGAGACCGATCCGAAGACCGGCCGTCACGCCACCAGGGAGCGCACCTCCTCCGACGTCTCGCTGATGAAGCAGCTCAACATCAACTCGGTCCGCACCTCGCACTACCCGTCCGATCCGTATCTGTACGAGCTGGCCGACACGCGCGGGCTGTGGATCGACGACGAGGTCGACATCGAGACCCACCACCACGACGGCTGCCCGGACGACTGTCTGGCCGAGCGACCCGAGTGGCAGAAGGCGTTCCTGGACCGGCTCACCGCGATGTACGAGCGCGACAAGAACCACCCCAGCGTCCTGATGTGGGACACCGGCAACGAGGCGGGCCTGGGCAAGGCCCACTACGCCATGGCCGAGTTCCTGGACCGTGAGGACCCGGCCCGCCCCGTCTACCACCAGCCCAACAGCCCCGACGGCGACGCCCCGTTCGCCGATGTCTGGGGGCCGCGCTACCCCTCCCCCGCCGGCCTGGAGGAGAAGGCGAAGGCCACCACCAAGCCGATCATCATGGGCGAGTACGCCCACGCCATGGGCAACTCGCTCGGCAACTTCCGGGAGTTCTGGGACGTCGTCCGCAAGTACCCCCAGGTCCAGGGCGGCTACATCTGGGACTGGGCGGAGCAGAACATCACCCAACCGCTGCTCACCACCCCCGACTCCTCCGGCAACGACATCCTGTCCTACGTCTCCGGGAAGCCCGATCTGGTGGCGGGCCACCGGGGCAAGGCGCTGGAGCTGTCCGGGCTCGACGACTTCGTGGAGGTCTACCGCGACCCGAAGCTCGACGCGGTCTCGGACGCGCTCACCCTGGACGCCTGGGTGAAGCCCGCCGACTGGACCGGCAGCTTCACCGTGATCGCGAAGGGCGACCACAGCTACGCCCTCAAGATGCGCGACAAGGACACCCTGGAGTTCTTCGTCTACGGCGACGGGGAGTGGCACACCGTCGCGGCCGACGTCCCCGGCGACTGGTACGGCTCCTGGCACCGCGTGTCCGGCACCTTCGACGGCTCGGCCCTGAAGCTCTACATCGACGGCGAGCAAGCCGCCTCGGCCGACTGGCGCGGAACGGTCGGCTACTCCGCCCAGCCGGTGAACATCGGCCGCAACCCGGAGACCGACCAGGAGAACATCCGCAGCCGCATGGCACACGGCACGGTCGACCAGGTCCGCGTCTACCACAAGGCGCTCGACCCCGAACGGCTCGCCGCCGACCCCAGCGCGGACGCGGTCCTCGCGCTCGACTTCGACCGGCTCGACCGGAAGGGAGAGTTCCTGTCCTACGGCGCTGGGACCGGCGGGGTCGACGGCGTGGTCTCCTCCGACCGCACCGTACAGCCCGAGGCCCGCACCATGGCCGCGGTCCATGCCCCGGTCCGGATCTCCGGCGCCGAGGCCGCGTCGGGGCGGATCGATGTGCTGAACGAGCGCTCCTTCGCCGACACCGGCGACCTCAGGCTGCGGTGGCGGATCACCGAAGGGGCCAGGACCCTGGCCCACGGGACCCGCTCCCTCGGCCTCGACCCCGGCGAGCGGCAGCGCGTCGGGCTGCCGAAGCCGCCCGCCAACCCCAAGGACGCCGACCGGCAGCTCACCGTGGAGGCGGTGCTCGCCAAGGACACCACCTGGGCGAAGGCCGGGCACCTCGTCGCGGTCGAGCAGTTCGACATCGGCGGCGCACAGCTCGCGGGCACCACACCGGCCAAGGCGCCCGGCAAACTGACCACCGCCACGGCCGACGGCCGGATCACCGTCACGGGGAAGGGCTTCTCATACGGGTTCGACCGCGCGAGCGGTGAGCTGGTCTCGATGCGCGCCGGCGGAAGGGAACTGCTCGGCTCCGGCCCCGAACTCGACGCCTGGCGCGCACCGGTCAGCAATGAGATCGGCTCCGAGGAAGGGCCGTGGCGCGAGGCGGGCCTGGACCGGCTGCGGACCGAGCCGGGCAAGGTCACGGTCGCCGAGCGGGGCGGCGAGGTCGTCGTCACCGTGCCCTCCTCGGCCGCCGCGCCCGGCGTCAAGGACTCCTCCTTCGCGCAGACCCTCCGGTACACGGTGAGCGGCACCGGGGAGCTGCGCCTCGACCACCGCGTCGAGGCGCGGGGCAAGGCGCGCACCGTGCCCTACCTGCCCCGTATCGGGCTCTCGCTGCGGCTGCCCGAGCGGTACGACGCCTTCACCTGGTACGGGCGCGGGCCGCAGGAGAACTACAACGACCGCGAGGACGGCGCCCCAGTGGGGGTCTATTCCACCGACGTGGACGAGCAGTTCGCGGGATACACCAAGCCCCAGGACTACGGGAACCACGAGGACATCCGCTGGGCGTCCCTGTCCGACGGCAGAAGCGGCATCCTGGTCTCGGGCTCCGGGGGCTTCTCGGCCGGGGTCACCCCGTACACCGGCATCGACCGCGCCGCGTACCCGTTCGCCCTCCAGAAGGACCCCGGCGGCAACACCCTGCACCTGGACCACGCGGTGAGCGGCGTGAGCGAGACCTTCCACACCGTGCTGCCCCAGTACCAGGTGCGGCCCGCCCGGGAATACGCCTACACCTTGCGGCTCCGCCCGCTCACCGACACCGAGGCCCGCACCGGAACCCCGCGCGGCCCCGTCGTCTGCGCCCCCGAGGCGAAGCTCACCGCCGCCGACACCACCGTGCCGGCCGGCGACTCCACCTCCGCCGACCTGACCGTCACCAATCCGTGCGACACCCCGCTGCGCGATGTCACCGCGGCCCTCGACCTCGCCGACGGCTGGACCGCCGAGCCGGGCTCCCTCGACCTCGGCGACCTCGCCGCGGGCAGGACCACGACCGTACGCACCAAGATCACCCGCGGCGAGAACACCCCCGACGGGCTCCGGCCCGCCGTCGCAGGTATCCGCGCGACCTCGACCGGCGGTGCACGCGTGAGCGCCACCGCGTCGGTCGACCTCGACGGCACGCCTCCCCCGCCGCGCGGTGAGGTGTCCGTCTCCACGCTCGACTTCATCACCGCCGACAACGGCTGGGGCCCGGTCGAACGCGACCGCAGCAACGGCGAGTCCGCCCCCGGCGACGGCAAGACACTCACCATCGGCGGCAAGACCTACGAACACGGCCTCGGGGTGCACGCCGACTCGACAGTGGACGTCTTCCTGGGCGGCAACTGCTCGACCTTCACCGCCGAGGTGGGGCTGGACGACGAGGTGGCGGGCGACGGCAGCGTCGCGTTCGAGGTCTACGCCGACGGCGAGCGGGTCCACCGCGGCGACGTCGTCACTGGCGCGGACCCCACCGCGCCGATCGAGGCCAAGGTCGAGGGCGCCCAGGTGCTACGCCTGCGGGTCACCGACGGAGGCGACGGGAACGCCCACGACCATGCGGATTGGGGGGCGGCGACGGTGCGCTGCGGCTCGGACTGACGCGGGTCCTTCCGGCCCACCCCATGGGCCGGAAGGACTCCTCCCCCCCCACCCCCGGTAAAAGAACTGCTTGATGGAGTACTTGCTCCACATCAAGCACTTTTTTCCAAGGGGGTGGGAGGAGACCCCGAACCGGAGCTCCACCCACCAACCCGCGGCCGACGAGCGACCGGAGCCACCGCCCCTCCTTCCCGCAGCCCGCCATCTTTCGCGCCGAAGGCGCGAGACGAAGCCCGCACCCGGCGACCGGGCATGCCGCCCAGCGGCGCACATCCGCGGGCTCAGCCGCGCAGCCGCTCCTCAAGGCGGTCCAGGAAGATCTCCTGCTTGGCCACGATCTTCGTGCGCGCCTGCGCGAGATCCAGCCACGCCACCCGGTCGATCTCGGGGAAGGTCTGAAGCCGCCCGGACCCCCTCGGCCACTCCATCTCGAATGTGCCCGGGGTGACCTGCCGCGGATCGAGGTCTCCCGCCAGCGCCCAGACCGTGACGACCTTGCCCCCGGTCTGCTGGACGGAGCCGAGCGGAAGGAGGTCGCCCGGGGGCGGCGGCAGGCCCAGCTCCTCCTGGAACTCCCGGCGTGCCGCGGCCTCCGGGGCCTCGTCCGGTTCGTACTCGCCCTTGGGGATGGACCACGCGCGCTCGTCCTTGCGCGCCCAGAAGGGTCCGCCCATGTGGCCGAGAAGGACCTGCGCGGCGGAGACCGGGACGGTCCCTGCCGCCCTGTTCGCCCCCGCCGCCTTCGCCCCCGCCCGGCGGAACAGCAGGATTCCGGCGCTACGTTTTGCCGTCACGGTGCCCAGTGTGCCCCGCGCCCGCCCGGCCCGCCGCCGTGGCCCATCAGGCCTTGCGGGCGTAGCCGAGGTAGGTGACCTGGGGCCGGGTGTCGGGGGCCAGGACGAAGTCGACGATGGGCGGGATCTCCTCGTCGGTGATCCGCCCGCGGCGACGGTCCATTGTGGCCTTGACCAAGCTGCGCGGATCACGGGGCTTGAAGTCGCAGATGTCCTCGTTGCGCAGCCCGTGGCGGCGCAGCGCCTCCGTCATTTCGGCGGGGGTACGCAGCCGCTCCGCGGCGTAGCGGCCGGGTGGCATGATCCGGGTCATGGGCAGGCGCTGGAAGGCGATGAGGTAGATCAGCCGGGACACCAGGGTGCGGTTCACGGTGTCGTAGACCAGCACACCGTCCGGCGCGAGCGCCCGGGCCCCCTCCGCCAGGACCGGGTCGAGGGCCGGGGTGACCTCGAAGGTGTCCGCGTAGTAGACGAGGTCGAACGCGGCGTCGGCGACGCCCAGTTCCTCGGGTGGCGCGGTTTCATACCGGATCGCGACTCGCTCCGGTCCGTCCGCCTCACGCTCGTCCGCCTCACGCGCGATCGCCGTCGCGGACGCGGACGGGTCGATGGCGACAACGTCGAATCCCAGCCCGGCCAGGCCGCGGGCCAGCAGTCCGCGGCCGCTCCCCACCACCAGGGCCCGGCTCCCGGCCGCGGTCAGGCCGACGCTCCGCAGGGTTCTGTCCACGTACTCCAGGCGGCTGGCCTGGAAGGCGACGGCTCTGATCTGACGGCCGTCCACCGTTTCGGGTAACGGTGAGTCCAGTTCGACGCGCGGCGCTCGGGCCATGCTCTGCTCCCTCTTCTCCTTCTTCGGTTCTGCCCTCGTGTGCGGCTCGTCCGACGTTAACAAGGGGCGTACGGCGGCCCGCCACCGGCGGTTCGCGGGGGCGGCCGTGGGCACTCGACCGATGATGCCGACAGCGCGACGCTGGGGGTGCTGATCATGCGCTACGAAGAGCTGACGAGCCAGGTCCAGGCGCTGGCGCAGCTGCCCGACCGGCGGTCGGCGGAGCGGGCGGTGCGCGCCACGCTCGAGACCCTTGCCGAGCGGATCCCGGACGGTCTGGCCGACCACATGGCGGCGCAGCTGCCGCCCGAGGCGGCCGACTCCATGCGACGGGTGGCCGCGTCCCACGAGGCCTCACCCGCGCAGCGGGCCTACCGGCGCGACCACGGCGAACGGTTCGACCTCACGGGCTTCGCGGGGCGGATCGCCTGGCGCGCCCGGACGTCGGAGGACGAGGCGATCCGGGAGGCGAGCGTGTTCTTCGAGGTGCTGGACTCCGCGGTGAGCCCGGAGCTGATGGAGAGGCTGTACAAGGCGCTGCCGGGCGACATCCGGGAGCTGCTGCCCGAGGGGCGGGCCTTCGAAGGCCAACAGGAGCGACGGGGCCGGGAGGGATAGGGAACAGTGGCGAGGACAGGGAAGGCCGGGTGGGGCTTGGGTCCGCCCTTCGGGCGTCGCTGTACGACCGCGTAGCGTCACGTTTTGTCGCGTATCAGTGGGTTACTCGCCAGAGCGCGTTGATCACGTCGGCCCGTCGGCTCGTTGCCCCGGACCCGTTGAGCGCTTGAGCGAGGTGAGCTCATGAACATCCTGATCTGGCATGTGCACGGCTCATGGACCAGGGCGTTCGTCCAAGGCCCGCACCGCTATCTGCTGCCGGCCCTGCCCGACCGCGGGCCCGACGGCCTCGGCCGCGGGCGCACGTTCACCTGGCCCGCCTCGGTCACCGAGCTGAGCCCCATGCTGCTGCGGGACGCCCCGGTCGACCTCGTGGTCCTCCAGCGGCCGCACGAGGCGGCGCTCGCCGAGTGCTGGCTGGGCGGACGCCGCCCCGGGCGCGACCTGCCCGCCGTCTACGTGGAGCACAACACGCCGGACGGACACGTCCCCCTCACCCGCCACCCCTGCGCCGACCGGGACGACTTGCGCGGTGTGACCCTGGTGCACGTCACCCACTTCAACCAGCTCTTCTGGGACAGCGGCACCGCCCCCACCACCGTCGTCGAACACGGCGTCGTCGACCCGGGCCATCTGTACACCGGGGAGCTGGACCGCGCCGCGGTCGTCGTCAACGACCCGGTCCCGCGCGGCCGCGCCACCGGCACCGATCTGCTGCCCGCACTGAGCCGGGCGGCGCCGCTGGACGTCTTCGGCCTGCGTACGGAAGGGCTCGCCGCGTATCTGGGCCTGTCCGGGGACCGGCTGCACCGCGCGGAGCTGCCGCAGGCCCGGCTGCACGCCGAGATGGCGCGCCGCCGTCTGTATCTGCACCCGGTGCGCTGGACCTCGCTGGGGCTGTCCCTCCTGGAGGCCATGCATCTGGGCATGCCCGTCGTCGGCCTGGCCACCACCGAGGCGGTCGAGGCGGTGCCCGAGGGCGCCGGCGTGCTCTCCACTCGCCCCGATGTCCTGGCCCGCGCCGCGCGGACCTATCTGCGGGAGCCGGGGGCGGCGGCCGAGGACGGGGCGCGGGCCCGCCGCGCGGCGCTCGAACGGTACGGGCTGGGGCGCTTCCTGAACGACTGGGAGCGGCTGCTGGCGGAGGTGACTCGCTGAGCAGGCCCGCTTACCAGACGTCGCCGTCGCGCCAGTCGCAGATCAGCTCGGCGGAGACATCCAGGGGAGCCGCCGCCGGGAAGACAAAGATCCACCCGTCCTCCTCGGCGGTGCGCCGGACGCCCTCGGGGGTGAGCGCCGAGGTCGGCCCCTGCCACCGCTGCCAGCCGCGCGCCGCGTAGAAGTCCCTCGCCTCGTAGCTGGAGGACAGCGCGCCGAGGTCGTAAGCGCCGCGCACCACCCGCTCCAGCTCCGCCATCATGGCCGCGCCGTGGCCCCGCCCCCGCCGGTCCGCCCGCACCCCGACGCCCTCCACATAGCCCGCGCGCAGCGCCCGTCCGCCGTGCAGCAGCCGCCGCTGCACCACGGACGCATGGCCGATCAGCTCGCCGTTCTCCCAGGCCAGGGCGTGGATGCCGCCCAGGGCGTGTTCCCAGTCGTGGTCGCTCAGGTCGCCCTCGAAGACCTCGTATTCGAGGAGGGCACGCGCCGCCTTGAGGGTGGCAGGATCCAGGTCAGAGGTGTGTGCGGTGCGTATATCGGTCATGACGTCATCGTCACATCCGGTGGGCGGGCGGCGCAGCGAGATTTCGGCGGCTTGACAAAGCCAGTTGCCGGATCGGCAAATAGAAGGATGACGGATGAGGATTTCTCGCATGTGCTGACGGGTGTCGGTCCGCGGCTGCGGTCGCTGCGCCAGGCGCGTGGCGCCACGCTGTCCCAGCTGAGCGAGACGACCGGGATCTCGGTGAGCACTCTCTCGCGCCTGGAGTCCGGGCAGCGCAAGCCGACCCTGGAGCTGCTGCTGCCCCTGGCCAAGGCCTATCAGGTGCCGCTGGACGAGTTGGTCGGCGCGCCCGCCACCGGTGATCCCCGTGTCCATCCCCGGCCCTTCACCCGGCACGGAAGGGTCTTCGTACCGCTGACCCGCCACCTCGGCGGGTTGCACGCCTACAAGATGATCCTGCCCGGCGGGCAGACGCCCGAGTCCGAGGGCGCTCGGCTCGATCAGAAGGTGCACGAGGGGTACGAGTGGCTGTATGTGCTCTCCGGCCGGCTGCGTCTCGCGCTGGGCGAGCACGACCTCGTCCTGACCGCGGGCGAGGCCGCGGAGTTCGACACCCGTGTCCCCCACGGCTTCACCGGCGCGGGAGACCAGCCCGTCGAGGTGCTGAGCCTGTTCGGGGCGCAGGGCGAGCGGATGCACGTACGGGCCCGTCCCTCGGGCAACTGAGGACAGCTGAGGGCGGCATGGGCGTGGGCGCGGCCACGCGCCTAGACGGCCACCACGCAGTCGTCGGAGCTGTTGGTGCCCAGGACACTGACGATCCCGGCGGTGCCGTCGCCGAAGAAGCGGGAGAACATGCCCGCCGGGCGGCCGCCGAACAGCAGCGGCCCGAACACCGGGGCCACCTCGACGTCATGCGGCTCCTCGGCGCCGTCGGCGACCATCGCCAGCCGGCAGCCGCGCGGCGCCACGTACTCCTGCACCACGCTGGTGCCCGTCCCGGCGGCCGCGGCCACCGCCGCCTCCCACTCCGTCTGACCGGTCTCCCGGCCGATGACCACTTGTTTACCGCTCATCCCGATGCTCTCCTTGAGCACCAGCAACTCGCGGTTGTCCACGGCGAAGGGGACGAGGTCGACCTTCCGCCCGCCCCGGCTCGTCCAGCGGTGGGACAGGACCCGGGTCCACGGCAGATATCTGTCGACCAGGGCCCGCTCCGCCGCGCTCATCCACGGCCGGCCCTCCGACAGCAGGCCCATGGTCAGCTTGCTGGACAGAAACGTGGAAGTCTGGGTCCCCACCAGCAGACAGCCATTGTCCAGCGCGGCCTGTACGGGCGCGGTGTCGATGCCCAGCTCGGCCCAGTCCGGAATGGTGAAGTTCCGCAGCCCCAGCGGATAGCGCAGCCGCGGCGGACAGTCCCAGGCCTCGTGCAGATCCTCGGGCTCGAAGAAACGCACCGTCAGCCCGTGGCTGTTGAAGTAGTCCGCCTCCACATCGAAGTACCGGGTGGACTCCACCCCCTGGTCGCGGGCGCTGCCCACCAGGGCCACCCGGGGCGCCACGGCCAGCTCCGCGCACAGCCCCCGGAACATCTCGGCGCGCACGGCGAACGGGTCCTGACAGTCGAACGGCACCCGGCCCGCGTCATCGGCGTAGAGCTTGCGCCACACCTCCAGGCGGCAGTGTGTCTCCACCGGGCCACCGAGCGCGCCGCTGACATTGAACTCCAGAAAACGCGGCCCGTCCGGCCCGATCACGATGTCCGGCCGGGTCACACAGTCCGCGTAGCGCTCCTCCACGAACTGGTCGGCCACGAACAACTGGTGTTCGCTCGCCGGCATACGGTACGCCGCCAGCCTGCCGTCCGTGGTGGGCGCGGACTCCAGGGCGGTACGGCGCACCAGGTCGAGCAGCGCGGCGGTGGCGCGGAACAGCTCGGCGTACGATGCGCGCGGCAGCGCTATCGGGGCGGCGGGCAGCAGTGGCTGGTGTGGCCAGCCGGTGTCCCGGATCTCGGTGCGCAGCATCTCCCGGATGGTGTCCGCGGACGCGGCGGGCCTCAGCCGGTGGCGGCCGAACCACGGATGTCCCGACGCCCCCGGTATGCCGATGTCCTCGAGCGCGCCCATCCGGATTCCCCCGAATCCCCGCTGATCTCAATTCGCCTTCGTCGAAGGTGAATTGGCCGAACCTCAGCATAGTCGGCGCCGTTACCCTTGGTGGCATGACGCTGCGCCGGGTCCGGGACAACGAGTACGTCGAAGAGCACGGTGGGGACTACGAGGACTTCGAGCCCGGCATGGTGATCCGGCACTGGCCGGGCCGGACCATCACCGAAACCGACAACACCTGGCTGACCCTGCTGACCATGAACCAGCACCCGCTGCACTTCGACCGGGCTTACGGGGAGGGCGCCGAGTACGGGCGGGTGCTGGTCAACAGCGGGATCACGCTGTGTCTGGTCGGTGGCATGACCGTGCAGGCGCTGTCCGCGCGGGCGGTGGCCAATCTCGGCTGGGACAAGGTCCGTTTGAAGGAGCCGGTGTTCGTCGGCGACACGCTCTACGCGACCAGCCGGATCCTCGGCAAGCGGCGGTCCAGGTCCCGGCCGGGGCAGGGGATCATCACGGTGGAGACCACCGGCGCCAAGTCGACCGGGGAGACCGTCATCGTCTTCGAGCGGTCGTTCATGGTGCGCTGCCGCGAGGCGGGCTGACTCACCCCGGTTCCGACTCACCCCGGCTCCGACTCATCCCGCCTCCGCGCTTGCGGCCTCGTGGAGCGCGGCCGCGGCGGCGGTGTCCTCGATGGCCATGCCCACCCCGCGGAACACCGAGGTCCGGCCGTCCGCTGCCGTCGCCCCGGTCACCAGCGCGCCGAGTTCGTGCAGTTCGGTCACGCCGATCAGCCCGTCGGCCAGCGCGGCCCGCACCTCGCCCGCGTCGTCGAGCGCGGCGGCCCGCTCCTCCACGACGACGAACGCGGACGCGAGAAGCGCCGGGTCGACCTCGATCGCGTCCTCGTGGGTCCCGCCGATCACGTTGATATGCGCTCCGGGGGCCACCCAGTCGGCCGCCACCAGCGGTGTCCGGTCGCCGGTCGAGGTCGCCGTGCAGATGACGGCGGCGTCGGCGACGGTGTCCTTCGCGGTATCGCACACCGATACCTCAACCGGGTGGGCCGAGGTGGCGCGGATCCACTCCGCGAACGTCTCCGTACGGGCCCGGGTGCGGGAGAACACCCGGACCGAGCGGATCGGGCGCACCGCGGACACGGCCCGCACCAGCGCCCGCGCCTGCACCCCGGCGCCGAGTACGGCCAGGTCCTCGGCGTCCTCGGGGGCGCACAGCCGGGTCGCCAGGCCGGCCACCGCGCCGGTGCGGACGGCGGTCAGCTCGGCGCCGTCCAGCAGCGCGGTGATCCGCCCGGTGTCCAGATCGGTCAGTACGACCACGCCGTGGATCAGCGGCAGTCCGCGGTCCGGGTTGTCCGGGGTGAGCGTGGTGATCTTGACGCTGCCCACCCCGCGCCGCTCCCACACCGCCGTACCGGCCAGCAACTGCCGCCGAGGGCCGCGCTCACCGTGCGTTCCGTAGGCGCCGTGCTCGATGATCGTCCGGGCCGGGGACCGCGTCCGGCCCGCCGACAGATCGGCGAACACCCCGGCCAGCGCGTCGATCACCCGCACCAGCCGGTCCCGGCCCGCCATGTCCCCCGGGCCAATGGTCACCAGCCCTGTCTGCCCGGTCGGCCCGGTCGGCCCGCTCATGGGGCAGCCCTCCGGGCGCTCAGCTCGGCCACCACATCGACGATCAGATCCTCCTGCCCGGCGATGGCCTGTCGTCTGCCGAGCTCGAAGAACACATCGCGCGGATCGACTCCGGCCCGCCCGGAGTGGTCGAGCACCTGGTGTTTGAACCCGGAGAACACCCCGGCCAGACCGCTGACGATGGACAGCGAACCGGTGACCGGCGGCGCGGGCATCAGCTCCCGCTCGGCGAACTCGGCGGCGTCGAGCAGCGCGTACAGATCGATGCCGGTGCCGAACCCGGTGCGCTCCAGCACCGGCACCACCACCTCGAGCTGGGTGTTCCCCGCCCCGGCGCCGAAGCCTCGCGCGCAGCCGTCGATAATCCCGGCCCCCGCCTCGGCGGCGGCCACGGAGTTGGCGACGGCCATGCCGAGGTTGTTGTGGCCATGGAAGATCACCGGTACGCCCGACGGCCCGACGGCCTCGGCCATCGCGCCGATCCGCTCGGTGACGTCCTGCGGCAGGAAGTGGCCCGCGGAGTCCATGATGCCCACCGCCCGCGCCCCGTACCCGACCGCGCGCGCGGCGTGTTCGGCCAGTTCGGCGGGGGTGGCCATATGGCTCATCAGCAGCACGCAGTGTGCCTCCGCGCCCTGCTCCGCCAGCAGCCCGAGGTGGCGCTCGGCCAGCGAGGTCTCGGTGCAGTGCACACCGATACGGATCACATCGGCGCCGTGCGCCACCGCCTTGCGCAGATCGTCGGAGGTGCCCCAGCCGGGCAGCATGAACACCCCCATTTTGCTGTGCCGCAGGGCTTCCCGCACGGTCGACAGCATCTCGTCGTCACTGACGGCGGCCCGCCCCACCTGGAGGGAGGAGGCGCCCAGGCCGTTGCCATGGCCCACCTCCACCACCGGGATCCCGGCCGCGTCGGCCGCCTCGGCGTACCCCCGCAACGCCGCCACGCCGAGTTGGTGCCGCACCGCGTGCTGGCCGTCGCGCAAGGTGGGGTCGTGGATCACCACGGACCTCATCGGCCCACCCCCGTCCGGGCGGCCGGGGCGAGCCGGGCCGCGTGCTGCTCGGCGACCAGGATGGCGGCCGAGTTGATGATGTCCAGGTTTCCGGCGTACCGGGGCAGTACGTCGCTGTCCGCGGTGACCTCCAGGGCGACCACGACCCGGTCGCCGGTCACCGTGCAGGCGATGACCTCGTACCCGGGCTGATGCGCCCGTACCCGCTCGGCCGCGTCGTCGACCAGGGCGCGCACCGCCTCGGGGTCCGCCCCGGGGACGACCGCGTGGACGGCGGTCCGGAAGGTCGCCGGGGGCACGGCCGGACTGATGTTGAGGATCGCCTTGGTGTCGCGCACCCCTGCGAGCGCGGTGAGGGCGTGCTGGGTGGTGGCGATGTACTCGTCGAGGTTGAGCCGGGTGGCCCGGCCCGCGATGGTGCCGGCCACGGTGGAGACGGCTTCGATGTACGCCACCTCGAACCGCTGGGCGAGGGCGTGGGCGATCGGGATCGACGCCTGTCCGCCACAGCTGATGAGGCTGACGTTGCGCTCGGCAGGCGGGCGGGTCCCGGTCACCGTGGGCACCACCATCCGGCCTACCCGGCTGGGGGTCAGGTCGATCAGCAGCGTGTCCAGCGGCTGGAGCAGCCGCCAGTGTTCGGCGTGCGACATCGCGTTGGTGGCGTCGAACACCACGTCGTACGGGCGCGGGGCCGCAAGGATCGCGTCGATGCCCTCCGCAGTGGTCGGGCAGCCGAGCCCGGCGGCGTACCGTAACCCCTCGGACTCGGGGTTGCGCCCGGCCACCAGGCCGCAGTTGAGCACGGTGGAGCGGTGGACCTTGCCGACCAGGTCCCGGCCGATGACCCCGGTGCCGATGATGGCGACGGTGATGGGCGGGACGGTGGCGGGCCCGGCGGTGACGCGCTCAGCGACGGTCATGGCCCGCCTCCTCGCCGTCGTCACCGACACCACCCGCATCGCCGGTGCCACCCCTCCCGAACCGCTCGGCCCAGGCGTCCCCGCGCGCCACCGTCGCGCGCGCCATCCGGGCGAACGGCGGGCCGACCATGTTCCCGTCCAGGACCGCGATTCCGCCGTCCGCCGCCCGTACGGCCTCGGTCACCCGCCGGGCCTGCCGCAGCCCGGCCGGGTCGGGGCGCAGGGCCCGGTTGATCGCGGCCAGTTCGCTCGGGTGCACGGTCACCTTGCCGTGGAAGCCCAGTTCGCGCACCCGGTCGATCTCCTCGGCCAGCGTTTCCGGCTCGGCCAGCCGGAAGTTGGCGGTGTCGATCAGGGCGGTGCCGTGCCGGGCGCCTGCCAGGGCCATCGTCTGGCGGGCGGCGAGCAGCCCCGCCCAGCTGATCTCGATGCCCAGGGCGGCGGCCAGATCCGCCGAACCGAGGATCAGCCCGTCGGCAGCAGCCGCGATGGCGTCGACGTCGGCGACGGCGGCCGGGGTTTCCACGGTCACATAGATCTGTGGGCGGACCCCCGCCGAGGCGAGGGTGTCGCGCATCAGCGCCACCTCGACCGCGGACTTCACCATCGTCATCACGATGAAGCCGGGCTTGACCGGGCATTCGGCGAGCATCACGATGTCGTGCACCGCCTCGATGGTGCCCAGCTCGTTGACGCGTACGGCGGCGTTCGCGGGCTCCGGCGCCTTCTCCAGCGCCGCCCGGCACACCCTGCGCGCCGCGGCCTTCTCCGGTGGCGGAACGGCGTCCTCCAGGTCGACCAGATGCACATCCGCGTCGTAGGACCACGCCCCCACGACCCGGTCGAGCGACAGCGCGGGCGTGTAGAGGATGGAGCGCGGGATCGCCCGGGCGGTGCCCGTCATCTGGCCCCCTCCACTGACACGGATGCCTGCTCCGGCACGGATGCCTGCTCCGATACGGGGGCCGTCTGCGGGACGCCCACCTCGACCAGGGCCGCGCACAGCCCGCGGATCTGCTCCTCGGTCTGGCCCGCGCGGAGCATCACCCGAAGGCCCGCGGTGCCGCGGGGGACGATCGGGAAGAACACCGGGGAGACATGGAACCCGGCCCGGTACACCCGGCGGCCCGCCTCGATGACCGTCTCGTCGCTCATCGGCACGAGACGGATCGGGAATGTCGTCCCGGTCTGCTCGGTCTTGATGTGGCTGTCGAACAGCGCGATATTGGCCCGCAGCCGCCGCTGGAGCTCGGTCAGCTCCTCGGTGCGGTGGATCTCCGCCGAGGCCAGCGAGGCCCCGACCGCGGCGGTGTTCATCGGCTGCGAGTAGCTGAGGGCACCCGCGAACCGCTCGACCACGCGCAGCGCGTCCTTCGGGTAGCCGTCGAGCAGGATGGCCGCGCCGCTGGTCCCGAAGGCCTTGTTCAGGGTCGCGACGGTGATCGTCCGCTCGTCCAGCACCGGGCAGTGCGTGCGTACGTAGCCGATGCCGCGCTCCCCGTATGCCGAGAGGGAGTGCGAGTCGTCGTAGTACACCAGCAGGCCGTACGTGTCCTGCAGCTCCGCCAGTTCCCGCACCGGCGCGTATCCGCCCAGGCTGTCCGAGCCGTCCACGACGTAGGCGACCCGCTCGTACCGCTTGCACATGTCCTGAAGGAACGTGAGGTCGTGGTGGCCGCAGCTGACCACCTCGGTCTCGTCGGCGCAGGCGGGCTTGGCACCGGCCATCGACACATGGCAGTTCTTGTCGAACACCATGAGCGGTCTGACTCCGTTGCCCAGATGTCCGGAGGCGATCAGCGGCAGCAGTCCGGCGCTGGCCACGCCCGCCGAGATCGCGGCCACCACGTCGGCGCCGAACAGTTCGCCGAGCGAGGCCTCCAGCTCCAGCAGCGCCGGGATCTGCACCCGGCTGCGCGGAATGCAGTGGTCCAGCACGCCGAACCGGTGCAGCGCGGCGACGGCGCCCTCGATGACCTCGGGGTGTGAGTCCAGGTCCAGATAGGAGCAGCAGGTGAAGTTGGTGAACTCGTGGCCGTCCTCGGTGTGCAGCACGCCCGGCCGGCCGTCGTCGAGTTCGGCCACGATCCCGGCGAGGCCGTTGCGTTCGGACAGGTCCCAGAAGGCGTTTCCGACGCCGACGGCCTTGTCGTTGTTGCGGTAACGGTGCGTGGGCTCAATGGTCTTGCGCCCGCTCATGACGCCGCCTCGGCGGGCTGGTAGTTGTAGACGCCCTTGAGCTTGCGGTAGGCGGCCGTGTAGAGCGCGACGCCGAGCACATAGGGTCTGCGGAGGATCTTCGGATCGCGCAGCCAGAAGTTCATGTTGATGTTCATCTCGTCCAGCGACTCGGCCTGGTGCCACCAGCCGAGCGGGAGGTAGAGCATCTGTCCGGGCTCCAGGATCAGCTCCCGGCGCTCGGCCAGCTTGGAGACGAGCTTGGGGAAGCGCCGCCGGTCGACCTCGTCGAAGTCGAAGGCCTGCGACTTGTCACCGAACCCGCGCGCGATCGACCTCGGGTAGTACTCCAGGAATCCCGGGGGTGCGAGCACGAACCGCTTACGGCCCTCCAGCGCTATGTTGAAGTTCTCCAGCTCGTCGAAGTGGCTTTGGGTGAACACTCCGCGGTGGCTGATCCACAGGTTGGCGGCGTTCAACGAGCGTCGGTAGTCGAACAGCTCTTCAGCGTCGAAGCCGAGGATCGCGTCGACATCGGCCGGGCTGTCGCGGATGTTCGACACGATACGGTTCCAGGTGCCGGGGTCGGTCTGGTATCGGTCGTCGTCGAAGAACTCGCGGAGCCGGATCTCCTTGGTGGTCCACCGCCGTGAATTCCGCTTGTCGCTCGGCTCGGTGAACAGGGTCACCTTCATGTTTCCAAGGCGCTCGGCCACGCCTTCTCTGCCGAGGCCCCGGGTGCCTTTCGGTAAATCGATCATCACGGGGACATCCGCCCGGATGAGGGCCCGCCGCCCGAAGGCCATGAACTCGTCGAACGAGAGACGGGGAACCGGTAATCCCCCGAGTCCCTTCCGCTCGGACACGCCATGCGCTGTGCTCACAACTCAGTCCTCACGCTGTCGTAACGTCATTGTTCTCAAACGGTGGTTCCTGAAGCCGCTTCCGGGGCCGGCCTCGTCCTCAGGAGGGCCGGCTGTCCTACGAGGCTCAGCCCCATGGCGAGGATCCCGCCGCCGACCGCCGCCCACGCCGCCTGCTCGAAGCCGCCCGGGTCGGCCAGCCGCCCGCCCACGGCCGTGCCCAGGGCGATGCCGAGGGCCCCGGCGCTGGTGAGCCATGAGAACCCCTCCGACAAGGAGCCCTTGGGGGCCAGCGACTCCAGCAGCGTGCTGCCCGCGATCAGCCCCGGGGAGATCGCCACGCCCGCGACGACGGCGAGGAGGCCCATCACCGGCAAGGAGTCCGCGAAGGCCAGCGGGATCACGCCGAGTGTCAGCACGGAGGTGGTGATCGAGAGCAGCCGGGCCTGTGACAGCCGCCAGTTCACCGCCCCGTAGACCGCCCCGGCGATCAGGCTGCCCACCGCCGTCAGGGACAGGAACACCCCGGCAAGACCGGAGGCCGACCGCTCCTGGGCGAACGCGATCATCGTGACGTCGACCGCACCGAGCAGGAATCCCATCCCCGCGTAGGAGACCATCAGCACCCGCACCCCGGGCACCGCGATCGCCCGCTCGGAGCCGCTGCCCGGGGTCGGCTCGGGGACCGGCTCGGACCGGCGGTGCAGCGCCAGGGCGATGGAGCCGGTCAAGGTCAGCACCGCACAGGCGATCAGGCCCGCGGCCGGGTGCACCGCCGAGGCCAGGGCGGTGGCCAGCAGCGGACCCAGCAGGAAAATCGTCTCGTCCAGCATGGATTCCAGGGCATAGGCCGTCCGCAGCGCTCCCCGGTCGGCCATCGCCGCCCACCGCGCCCGCATGAACGAGGTGAACGAGACCGAGGCACATCCGGTGGCCACCGCCGGGACGATCAACAGCCACAGCGGGGCCTCGAGCAGGATCGCCACCAGCAGCAGCACCATCCCCACCGCATGCGCCAGGCATGCGGTGAGCAGCACCCGCCGCTGGCTGAGCCGGTCGGCCAGCCGCCCCAGCACCGGGCTGGCCACCCCCTGCGAGACCAGCATGGCCGCGGCCACCGTCCCGGCGTCCGCCAGCGACCCGGTGACCGAGGAGATCAGCATCACGCAGCTCAGGGACCGCATGGCGATGGGGAATCGACCGACCATCCCCCAGAACGCCAGCGCGGCGGCGCCCGGCCCCCTCAGCAATCGGAAATAGGACCCAAGCCCGGAATTCGAGCTCGATGTGCCTTCGGACACCCTGCCCCCGTCAGTGTGAAACGGCCATTCCGAAAATTACTGACGATCTCGATCCGGGAAACTCAAGGAACGCCACAGGTTCAGGAACGAATTGTTCCGCACCGACCGTGTCGAACCCTGTTCCCCCGTTCCGCCCGCTCAATACAGCGAATCGTCATAATAGGCGGGCCGTCACCCGGTTGGCCATGGGGAGGCGGTCGTGACCGATTCGACCGAGGAGGCAGTCGTGACCGAGCGGACGTCCGAGAGCCAGGAGCCCGAGCGGGAGCTCCAGGCCCCGGAGGGCCCGGAGGGCGAGCAGTCCGAGACCTTACGGCAGCGCAAGAACAGCCTGAGGCGAGGCGTGAGCGACGAGCTCGCCGAGAACATGACGCAGGGCTGGGCCGACACCGAGCGACACGACCTCGAGCCCATCCCGCAGGCCGCGTACACCGCCCGCCGCCGCGCCGCGCTCTCCGCCCGCTTCCCCGGCGAGCGCCTGGTGATTCCCGCCGGCCGGCTGAAGGTCCGCGCCAATGACACGGACTACCCCTTCCGCCCCTCCTCCGACTACGTCTATCTGACCGGCGACCGGCCCGCTGAGTGCGCTGACGGCGTTCTGGTGCTGGAGCCCCAGGGCGAGGGCGGCCATGCGGCCACCGCGTATCTGCTGCCCCGCTCCGACCGCGAGAACGGCGAGTTCTGGCTCTCGGCGCAGGGCGAGCTGTGGGACGGCAGGCGCAACAGCCTCACCGAGAACGAGAGGCTTCTCGGCCTGCCCTGCAAGGACGTCCGCACGCTGGCCGACGCGCTGAAGGAGGCCACCGGCCCGGTCCGCGTGCTGCGCGGGTACGACGCCGGTGTCGAGGCCGCGTTGCACGACAAGGTGACCGCCGAGCGCGACGAGGAGTTCCGCGTCTTCCTCTCCGAGATGCGCCGGGTCAAGGACGAGTTCGAGATCGCCGATCTGCGCTTCGCCTGCGAGGCCACCGTGCGCGGCTTCGAGGATGTGGTCAAGGCGCTCGAAGCGGCCGAGGCCACCTCCGAGCGCTATATCGAGGGCACGTTCTTCCTGCGCGCCCGCGTCGAGGGCAACGCCGTCGGCTACGCCTCCATCTGCGCCGCCGGCCCGCACGCCACCACGCTCCACTGGGTGCGCAACGACGGCCCGGTCCGCCCCGGCGAACTGCTGCTGCTCGACGCGGGCGTGGAGACCCGCAACCTGTACACCGCGGATGTGACCCGCACCCTGCCCGTCGACGGCCGGTTCACCCCGATCCAGCGCAGGATCTACGACGCGGTGTACGACGCGCAGGAGGCCGGCATCGCCGCCGTCAAGCCCGGCGCCGGCTACCGCGACTTCCACGAGGCCGCCCAGCGGGTGCTCACCGAGCGCCTGGTGGACTGGGGCCTGCTGGGCGATCTGTCGGTGGACAAGGCGCTCGAGCTCGGTTTGCAGCGCCGCTGGACCCTGCACGGCACCGGCCACATGCTCGGCCTCGACGTCCACGACTGCGCCGCGGCCCGTACCGAGATGTACGTCAACGGCACGCTGGAGCCCGGGATGGTGCTCACCGTCGAGCCGGGGCTGTACTTCCAGCCCGACGATCTGACCGTGCCCGAGGAGTACCGCGGTATCGGGGTGCGGATCGAGGACGACATCCTCGTCACGGAGGACGGCACCGAGAACCTGTCGGCCGGCCTGCCCCGGCAGGCGGACGAGGTCGAGGCATGGATGGCCGGTCTGAAGGCCTGACGCAGGTCGTGGGTCGAGGCTGCCGCCCCGCGGCGCACAACGGGGAGAGTCACCAGCGGAGCGGCAGCCGGTCCGAGTCGGCGCGACCCGGCGGAGCCTCCGGAGGCGTGGGTTCCCCGGAGGCTCTGCCGGTGAGTACGGACCCGGACCCCGCATTGTTCAGCCTTCCACCACATTCGGTTTGCCGCGGCGGCCCGGCCCTTGCCAGGCTGTCCCCATGCCGACCGCGCCGCTGCCCGAGCTGATCGACGAACTCCTGGCCAGCCCCCGCCCGTTGCCCATCGTCGCCGCGGGCGTCCCGGTCCTGCGCCGGCCCGCCCTTCCGTACGAGGGGCAGCTGTCCGCCGGGCAACTGGACCGGCTGGTGCGGGCCATGCGGGAGACCATGCAGGCCGCCCCGGGGGTCGGCCTGGCCGCTCCGCAGATCGGCATTCCGCTGCGGATCGCGGTCATCGAGGACCCGGCCGAAGTGAGCGCGGAGGTGCGTGAGGCGCGCGGGCGGGTGCCGCTGCCCTTCCGGGTGCTCGTCAACCCCTCGTACGAGCCGGTGGGCGACCCCGGCCGCCGGGCGGCGTTCTTCGAGGGCTGTCTCAGTGTGCCCGGGTGGCAGGCCGTGGTGGCCCGCCCCGAGCGGATCCGGCTGCGGGGCCAGGACGAGCGGGGGCGCGAGCTCGACGAGGAGTTCGCGGGGTGGCCCGCGCGTATCGTCCAGCACGAGACCGACCACCTCGACGGCACGCTCTACCTCGACCGGGCCGAGACCCGCTCGCTCGCCTCGGCGCGCTCCGTCGCCGAGCTGTGGTCCCAGCCCACCCCCGCCGACGCGGCCCGCGCGCTCGGCTTTCCGCTGCCGGGCTCGGCCGAGCGGTAAACCCCATCTCGGACGACGCGTGGGCGTCGCCCGGGTGGACATCACGTGTGGCGCCCGTCGCGGCACACGTTCGTCATCGTCCGGCAGTCGTCGAATCACCGTCCGGACACTGCCGCGTTCTCGTGCCGGGGCAACACTTGCGAAGCCATTCCAAGCCTTCGCTGGTGCTCGACTCCCCTGAACGGAGAACAGGAATGCATGTGCTCTCGACAACTTCGGTTCCGGCGGACGCCCGCTCCTACGTCACCTCGATCGCGGACACCGAAGAGCAGATCCACGCCGCCCAGCGGCTGCGCTACCAGGTCTTCGGGCAGGAAAAAGGAGCCCGGCTGCACACCGTCGGCGACCGGGACGTGGACGAGTTCGACGAGGTCATGGACCATCTGATCGTCACGGACACCTCGACGGACACCGTGGTCGGCACCTATCGGCTGCTGCCGCCCGGGCGCAGCGAGCGGCTGTACTCGGAGACCGAGTTCGATCTGCGCGGACTCCCGGACGAGATACGTTCGTCGATGGTCGAGGCGGGCCGGGCGTGTGTCCACCCCGACCACCGCTCGGGCGCGGTGATCAATCTGATGTGGGCCGGGCTGGCCCGGTATGTGCTGCTGTCCGGCCACCGCTATCTCGCGGGCTGCGCCTCGGTCCCGCTGGCCGACGGCGGGCAGGCCGCGGCGGACGCCTGGCTGCTGGGCACCACCCGGCACGCCGCGCCCGCCGATGTGCGGGTGCGCCCGCGCGACCCGTGGATGCCCACCCGGACGCTGGTCGCCGAGCCGGGCTATGCCGCGCTGCCGCCGCTGCTGCGCGGCTATCTGCGGGTCGGGGCCTGGATGTGCGGAGCGCCGCAGCACGAGCGGGACTTCGACGACGCCGACTTCTTCGTGCTGCTGGACACGGAGAAGATGAACGACCGCTATCGGCGCTACTTCCTGGGCGAGTCCCGATGACCCTGCCGGTGTCGGCGCCCCCGCATACGGGGGCGCCGAGAGATATGCGGGATACGGGGGCCGCAGGGGCCCCGTGGACCGCCTGGTCACCGTGCAGTACCACCCGCTGTGTGGCGCACGCCGCCGCGCGGGTGCCGGCCTCGCGCGTGGCCGGGCGTGCCGCGTCCTTCGCCCAGGTGGCGGCGGGCGCGCTGCTGCGCGGCAAGCGGCTCGCCGAGCCCGATACGCTGCGGGCCCGCGCCGCGGCGATGCTGGACGCCCTGGACATCCGGCTGGAGGTGCACGGCGGGCCGCTGAGCGCACCGGGCCGCACGGGCACACTGGTCGTCGCCAACCACATCTCGTGGCTGGACATCATCTCCCTGCTCGCCGTGGAGCCGGTGACCATGCTGGCCAAGCGCGAGGTCGGGGAGTGGCCGGTGGTCGGCTCGCTGGTGCGGCGGGCGGGGACGCTGTTCATCGACCGATCCACCCTGCGCGGGCTGCCGGACACCGTCGCGATGGTGTCCGGACAGCTGCGCTCCGGCCGTTCGGTCATGGTCTTCCCGCAAGGCGTCACCTGGTGCGCCGGAACGGGCGGCAACTTCCGGCGGGCCACCTTCCAGTCGGCGATCGACGCGGGGGCACCGATCCGGCCGGTGACCCTGGACTATCTTCAGCACGGAGCGCCGACCACGGTGGCCGCCTTCGTCGGCGAGGACGACTTCGGCAGCTCCGTACGGCGGGTCCTGCGGGCCACCGGGCTGACCGTGCGGATGCGGATACACCAACCGCTGCCGGCCCTGCCGGGCGTGGACGACCGGCGGAGCCTCGCCGCACAGGCCCAGGCGGCCGTATGCGGAGCGGAGTTGTCCGCACACGGCTGATCTCCAACCGAACTCCACTCGGGCAGAAACGGGCGCAAGTCTTTCGGAAACGGTCAGTGGCAATGGGGCGCGACATTGGTATACACCTTGAAGCGGATCTAAACACCCGTCACCAGAATCCACAGCCGTTGCCGATACGACAGAAAGTGGTGACTACCCTTGGCTGCCCACCCCCACACCGCCCAGGTCACCCCCGATCGCCCCAAAGCCCCCCAAGGGGGCGGCCGGTACGCCACCGGTATGGCCACGCTCACCTCCGATCTGCGAGTCCTCGCGGGTGACGACGACTTCTTCCGCCACTTCGGCGGTTCGTCGGCGGAGCTGTGCGGCCGCGATTTGTTCGATCTGCTGCATCCCAGCGCCCCTGCCGTTCTGCGCGAACACTTCTCGCGTCTGCACGACGGGCGGCGCACCCGGTTCACCGAGCGCGTCGTCGGATGCCGCACGGACGGCCAGGTGTTCTCCGGCGATCTGACCGGTACGGCCATCGAGGGCCCCTCGGATCAGCTGTCCGCCATCGTCGTACTGGTCAAGCCGGACGACGAGGCGGTCCTCGGCGAAGCGGCCACGCTGCGGCGGCTGTTGCTCTCCCCACTGGAGGCCCAGATACTCGAAGGCGTGGCCACCGGCGCCTCGACCGTACAGCTGGCCTCCAAGCTCTATCTGAGCAGGCAGGGCATCGAATACCACGTGAGCTCGATGCTACGGAAGCTCAAGGCGCCCAACCGCGCGGCCCTGGTGTCCCGCGCGTACTCGGCGGGCATGCTGACGGTCGGCACCTGGCCGGCCAGAGTGCTCCCGGACTTCGTCAAGTAAGCCCCTCCTGGCGGCACGTCGGGGGCGTGCCGCCGAGGGGGGCTTCGAGGGCTCGGATCGCCCCAGCCACCCGCTGGGAGGTGCCCCCTGCCGGGGCCATATCCCCTATCCCGCGGCGAACGTGGTGGCGACGATGGTCACGACGACCCCGCCGAGCAGGACGGCCACCAGCAGTCGGAGCCGCAGTTGGCGGTAGATCCGCTGGTACTCCGCCTTCAGCTCCTCACCGCGCCGCGCCACCTTGCGCAGGTTCTGTTCGGTGAGGTCCCACTGGTCCTGCGCGTAGAGGCGTTCGACCTCCTCGCGCTGGGCGATGGTCAGCCAGTCCAGCCGGCCCACGAACCGGCGGGCGCGGTCGCAGGCCCGCTCGCGTTCCGCCTGGAGCAGCAGATAGCCCTCCAGTTGGCTGATGCCCATGGCGATATCACCGGGGCGCGACATGCTCATATCACCCGCTCCCGCTCGGCGACCTCGGGGTGGTGCAGATCGAACGCCGGGGATTCGGAGCGGATCCGGGGCAGCTCGGTGAAGTTGTGCCGCGGCGGCGGGCAGGAGGTCGCCCACTCCAGTGAGCGGCCGTAGCCCCACGGATCGTCGGCCTCGACCTTCTCGCCGTACTTGGCGGTCTTCCAGACGTTGTAGAAGAACGGCAGGATCGACAGGCCGAGCACGAAGGAGAAGATCGTCGAGACGGTGTTCAGCGTGGTGAAGCCGTCGGCGGCGAGATAGTCCGGGATCCTGCGGATCATTCCTTCCGTCCCCAGCCAGTGCTGGACGAGGAAGGTGCCGTGGAAGCCGATGAACAGCGTCCAGAAGGTGATCTTGCCCAGGCGCTCATCCAGCATCTTGCCGGTGAACTTGGGCCACCAGAAGTGGAACCCGGCGAACATCGCGAACACGACCGTACCGAAGATCACGTAGTGGAAGTGGGCCACCACGAAGTAGGTGTCCGAGACGTGGAAGTCCATCGGCGGCGAGGCCAGGATGACGCCGGTCAGCCCGCCGAAGACAAACGTGATCAGGAAGCCGACCGCCCACAGCATCGGCGTCTCGAAGCTCAGCGACCCCTTCCACATCGTGCCGATCCAGTTGAAGAACTTCACCCCGGTCGGCACCGCGATCAGGAACGTCATGAAGGAGAAGAACGGCAGCAGCACACCTCCCGTGACGTACATATGGTGTGCCCACACGGTCACCGAGAGGCCCGCGATCGAGATCGTCGCGCCGATCAGCCCGATGTAGCCGAACATCGGCTTGCGTGAGAAGACCGGAATGACCTCGGAGATGATCCCGAAGAACGGCAGCGCGATGATGTACACCTCGGGATGGCCGAAGAACCAGAACAGGTGCTGCCACAGCAGCGCCCCGCCGTTGGCCGCGTCGAAGACATGCGCCCCGAACTGGCGGTCCGCCTCCAGGGCGAACAGCGCGGCGGCAAGGACGGGGAAGGCCAGCAGCACCAGCACACCGGTGAGCAGCACGTTCCAGGTGAAGATCGGCATGCGGAACATCGTCATGCCCGGAGCGCGCATGCAGATGATGGTGGTGATGAAGTTGACCGAGCCGAGGATCGTGCCGAAGCCGGAGAAGGCCAGACCCATGATCCACATATCGGCGCCCACGCCCGGCGAGCGGACCGCGTCCGACAGCGGCGAGTACGCGAACCAGCCGAAGTCCGCCGCGCCCTGCGGGGTGAGGAATCCGCCCACCGCGATCAGCGAGCCGAACAGGTACAGCCAGTAGGCGAACATGTTCAGCCGCGGGAACGCCACATCAGGGGCGCCGATCTGCAGCGGCATGATCCAGTTCGCGAAGCCGGCGAACAGCGGCGTGGCGAACATCAGCAGCATGATCGTGCCATGCATGGTGAACGCCTGGTTGAACTGCTCGTTCGACATGATCTGGTGGCCCGGTCGGGCCAGCTCGGCGCGCATGAACAGCGCCAGGACCCCGCCGAGGCAGAAGAACGCGAACGAGGTGACGAGGTAGAGCGTCCCGATCGTCTTGTGGTCGGTGGTCGTCAGCCACCTCACGGCCGCGGAACCGGGGCTCGGGCGGCGCGTGGGCAGGGGCGCCGGTGCCGCGACGACACTGTTGTTACTCATGTCCGCTAGGTGTCCGGCACCCCTCCCGACCGTCACAGGGGAGGCGGAAAAAGAAAACTTCCCGCGGGTGTGATGATCGAAGGCATGCCGGACACCTACCGGGCATGAGCCCCGACGAAGCCTTCGACACCGCCTACCGTGAGCATTACTGGGCGGTGAGCCGCTTCGTGGCCCGACGGCTGGACGGCCGGTCCGGCGAGGTCGAGGAAGTCGTCGCGGAGGTGTTCGCCATCGCCTGGCGCCGCCGCCGCGAGCTGCCCGAGTCGCCCTTGCCCTGGCTGTACGGGGTGGCGCGCAACTGCCTGGCCAACGCCGTACGCGGGCGCGGCCGGTACCGCAGGCTGCTCGCCAAACTCGGCCATCACGAGGTGACGGGCGGTCGGCGCACCGTGCCGAGCCCGGACGCCGAGCGGCCGGGCTCCTGGGTGCTGGAGGCTCTGGACCGGCTCACCGAGGCCGACCAGGAGGTGCTGAAGCTGACGGCGTGGGAGGAGCTGACCGTCGAGGAGCTGGCCACCGTTCTGGGATGCGGCCGGTCGGCCGCGGCCATGCGGCTGCACCGGGCCCGGCAGCGGCTGCGGACGCAGATCGACACGGTGCGCGGGGCCGTCCCGGTACCGGCGCGGACGAGCACGAAGGATGAACGGAAATGACCGACGAACTCGACCTGCTCCGCGGCGCCGACCCCGTCCCCGCCGACGCCGAGCGCTGGCGGGACCGGCCGCTGGACTTCGAGGGCGAGCGGCGGCTGCGGCAGCTGGTGTCCGGGGCCCGGCGCCGCCGTACGGTCCGGCGGGTCGTCATGGGCGTGGCCACGGCGACGGCGGGCGCGGTGGTCGCCATCGCCCTGACCGTATCGGGCCCGGCCTCCTCCCCGGCCGTGGCCGCCCCGGTGGCGCTGCGGCCGCACACCTCCGCCGCCGATGTATCACTCGCGGACATCGCCCGCCGGGCCCGGGCCGCGGCGGCCGCCGAGCCCGGGAAGTCGGTGCGCGGCAGCCATGTCCAGGACTGGTCGCTTGGCCTGGAGTCGGGCAAGGACGCGGTGACGGTCCCCCAGGAGACGCTGACCCGCTGGAACGCGGACGGCAGCGGCTCGCTGCTCGTGGTCGCCACCGACCCCCGCCACCCGGGGCGCCCGGTCATCGACGACGGCGATCCGCCCCGTACGGTCCACGACGGCAAGGTGGTGCGCCGGGAGAGCTACCCGCCGGGCATCGACGGCGCGAACCAGAGCTACTTCGAGCCGCCGCCGGCCGGCGCCGCCGCGCTGCGCGACTATCTCGCCGTCTGGCACCCGGACGCGGACCGCGACCCGGGCGAACTGCTGGGCGCGGTCCAGGACTTCCTCCGGGTGTGGACCCCCGGCCCGCGCGAGATCGCGAACCTGGCCACCCTGCTCTCCCGCGACGCGGGCCTGCGCCCGGCCGGGCGGGTCACCGACCGGATGGGCCGGGAGGGGCAGGCGTTCGTACGCACCACCGCCGGGTTGCAGCAGATGGTCGTCCTCGACCCGGACGACGGGAGGGTCCTCGACATGGAGGAGACCGGCACCCGCGACGACCCCGAGTACCGGCTCAAGGCGGGCGATGTGCTCTCGTACACGGCCTGGCTGTCCTGAACGCTCACCTCGACGCAGCGCACAACATCCGCGCGGCGCAGGGGTGTCATAGGGTGATCGGCCTATGCACTCCTCAGTCTCCCAGCGGCGGGCGCGGCTCCTGCTGCCCGCGCTCGTCGCCGCCGGTGCGGCCGTGGGGATCGCGGGCTGTGCGTCGGGGACCGGTGCCCAGGACGACGGCGCCGCGCCCCGGCTGTCCCCGCCCACCAGCGCCGTACCGCTGTGGCCCGGCTTCACGCCGCCGTCCACGCCCGAACAGGTGGGTCCGGCCCCCGGCTTCGTCCGCTATCTTCCCGTCGACGGCGTATCCGCGCCCGCCGACGGGCTGGCGGGGGTGTCCCCGAAGCGGCTGCTGGACAACGACCCCAATGTGGCGAAGGTGCTCCAGGGCACCCTGTCCGGGTGTCCGGGCGCCCACTGCCCGCTGCGCAAGCCGGTGCTGCGCGATCTGACCGGTGACGGCCGGGACGAGCTGGTGGCCGCGGTCGATCTGCCCGAGTTCCAGCGGACGCTGGTCCAGGTGTACCGGGCGACGGGCCGGACCGTCAGACCGGTGCTGATCTACTGGGGCCAACTGGGCGTCACCGGCGAGACGTACGGCCGTGACCTGATCATCACCTCGACCGGCGACGACGGCCGGATCACCGTGCGCTTCCGCTGGAACGGCGAGGTCATGGCCGCCGTCACCCCGCGCGGCGCCTCCAGCACCCCGGAGGTCGCGGAGACCGTCCCCGCCGCCCCGGACGTCGCGGAGACCGTCCCCGGCGGTGTGCCGGCCGAGACCGCCGAGCCGAAGAGGACGCCATGACCCCCGCCTTCCCACCGCCCGCGGCCGCCGAACCGGGCCCCGTCGCGCCCGGCCCCGCCACCGAGGCCCACCTTCTCCTCGTCGAGGACGACGAGGTGATCCGCAATACGGTCCGGATGCTCCTGGAGCGGTACGGCTTCACCGTGTCCACCGCGGGGGACGGTCTCACCGGCCTGGAGCTCTTCCGCGAGCGCCGGCCCGACCTGCTGCTGCTGGACGTCATGCTCCCCGAACTGGACGGCATCGGGCTGTGCCGCAGGGTCCGCGAGCTGAGCCTGGCCCCGATCCTGATGATGTCCGCCCGCGGCGACGCCCTGGACGTGGTCTCCGGCCTGGAGGCGGGAGCGGACGACTATGTGGTCAAGCCGTGTGAGAGCGCGGTGCTGGTGGCCCGTATCCGCTCGCTGCTGCGCCGCGCCTCCTTCGCCCCCGTGCAGCGCGGCGCGCCCGGCGGAGCGGAGTGCGAGACGGCCGAGGAGGACGAGCCGGCGACGCTCGCCTTCGGCGATCTGACCATCGACCCCCGCGGGATGGAAGTGCGCCGCGCGGGCCGGCTCCTGGCCCTGACGCCGACCGAGCTGCGGATGCTGCTGGAGTTCGCGGCCTCGCCCGGCGTCGTACTGGAGCGCCGTACGCTGCTCAGCCGGGTGTGGGACCACGCCTGGCACGGGGACACCCGCGTGGTCGACCTCCATGTCCAGCGGCTGCGGGCGAAGATAGGCGCGGAACGGATCGAGACGGTCCGCGGCTTCGGCTACAAGCTGCGGCGCTGACGATGGCGCTGAGATGGCGGATAGCCGCTCTGGTGGCGGCGGCCGCCTGTGCGGTGGCCGCGGCGGTCGGCGTACTGGTGCACCGCGCCTCACAGGAGCGCGAGCTGTCGCAGGCGCGGGACGCCGCCCGCACCACGCTGGAGCGGGCCGCCGTCGTCTACGCCCGCACCGGCGGGGTCGAGGGCTCCGGGGCCGCGCTGGACGCTCCCGGGCTCCCGGGCGGGCTGCGCTCCCTGGTACGCAAGGGGCACCAGGGCACCGAGTTCACCACCGGGCCCGGTGGGCCCGCGATGTGGGCCGCCAGACCCGCCGACGACCAGGTCCTGTCGGTCCGCGTGGACCTGGACACCTCCATGCGGGACATCAGCGCGCTCGACACCAACATCGTGCTGGCCGGTCTGATCGCCGCCGCCGTGGTGCTGCCGCTCGGGGTGGTGACCGCCGGGCGGATGAGCCGGCGGCTGCGCGCCGCGGCGGCGACCGCGCGCCGAATCGCCGCCGGTGACCTGGACGCCCGTATCTCGGCCGGTGCCCGCCCGCACGACGAGATCGCGGAGATCTCCGGGGCCGTGGACTCGATGGCGGCAGCGCTCCAGGAACGGCTGCTCCGAGAGCAGCGGTTCACCGCCGATGTGGCCCATGAGCTGCGCACCCCGCTGATGGGTCTGGTGACCGCCGCCGAGCTGCTGCCGCCGGGCGAGGCCGCCGGGTATGTACGGGACCGGGTACGGGTGCTGAGCACGCTGGTCGAGGACCTGCTGGAGATCTCCCGGCTGGACGCCGGCGCGGAACGGGCCGATCTGTCGCCCTGCCCCCTTGGGCTCCTGCT
This sequence comes from Streptomyces milbemycinicus, assembly GCF_002154605.1. Lineage (GTDB taxonomy): Bacteria > Actinomycetota > Actinomycetes > Streptomycetales > Streptomycetaceae > Streptomyces > Streptomyces milbemycinicus. Next base: position 29,547 of record NZ_MUNE01000134.1, read on the forward strand.
GACCGACGCCGTCGCCCGCACCGCCCTGGACGTACGGCTGGGCACCGCTCAAGGTACGGAAGAGGGCGCCGGGGACGGGCCGACGGTGTGGACGGACCCGCGGCGGATGGAGCGGATCGTGGCCAATCTGGTCCTCAACGCCCATCGGCACGGCCGCGCCCCGGTCGAGGTGACGGTGGACCCGGGAGGCAGGACCGTGACCGTACGCGACCACGGCCCCGGCTACCCGGACGATCTGCTGCGGGACGGTCCGCAGCGGTTCCGTACCGGGGCGCGGGAGCGCGGCCGGGGCCATGGCCTGGGGCTGACCATCGCGCTGGGCCAGGCGGAGGTCATCGGCGCCGAGCTGACGTTCCGCAACGCGCCGGGGGGCGGGGCGGTGGCCACGCTGCGCCTCCCCGCGGGCCCCGAAGCGGCGCCGATACACGCACCGATACACGACTGATACACCGCCGAGCGGTATTCGAGGCCCGGCCGAGCCGGGGCCGATACCGGGCTTTGCGGTTTTGAAGATCTTCGCTGTCGAGGATGGCGCCGCCCGCGAATATCTCGCGGGGCTCGACGGAGGTGCACCCGGTATGACAGGTCCGCGTATGGCGTTACGCACTCGGCGCGAGCCGGACGGCGCGGCGGCCCGCGAGGAGACGGCCGGGGTCCCGGAACGGACGAGAAGGAGAGCGAAACGGGGAACACAGGGGAAGTGGGGGAAGCGGGGCAACGGGGTCAAGCGGACCGGTCTGCGGCGCTTCTTCACCTGGCGCAGGATCCTGGTCTACTTCATCGCGCTGTGCGCACTGCTGGTCGGGGCCTTCGCGCTCCTCTACTACCTCATCGACATCCCCAAGGCCAACGCCCTGGCGAAGGCCGAGGCCAACGTCTACAAGTACAGCGACGGAACGGTGCTGGCCCGCACGGGCGACATCAACCGCGAGTCGGTCCCCTTGAACAGGGTGCCGAAAGCCGTGCAGCACGCGTTTGTCGCGGCCGAGAACAAGACCTTCTACGACGACCCGGGCATCGATCCGGTGGGCGTCGTCCGCGGCCTGGTCAACACCGTGACCGGGAAGGGCACCCAGGGCGGCTCGACGATCACCCAGCAGTACGTCAAGAACTACTACCTCAGCCAGGAGCAGACCGTCACCCGCAAGGTGAAGGAGCTGATCATCTCCCTCAAGGTGGACCAGCGGAACTCCAAGGACGACATCCTCGCGGGCTATCTGAACACCAGCTACTTCGGGCGGGTGGCCTATGGCGTCCAGGCCGCGGCCCGGGCGTACTACGACAAGGACGTCGAGAAGCTGACGGTCGCCGAGGGCGCCTATCTCGCGGCGCTGGTGCAGGCCCCCAGCCAGTACGACTGGGCGGTCGCGACGCCCGCGGCGCAGCGGTTGGTGACCCGGCGCTGGAACTACGTCCTGGACAACATGGTCGACATGGGCTGGCTGGACGCGGGCGAGCGGCGGGCCCTGCGCTTCCCGGTGCCGATCGCCCCACAGCCCGCCCAGGGCCTGGGCGGACAGGCCGGCTATCTGGTGGACGCCGCGCGGAACGAACTCATCGCCGCCGGAGTCAGCGACCAGGAGCTGGCCGCGGGCGGCTGGACGATCACCCTCAACATCGACCCGGACAAGCAGCGGGCCCTGGAGCGCGCGATGAAGCCGGCGCTGCGCGACGCGGACACACAGGGCGCGGCGGCCTCGGTGGACCCCGCGAGCGGCCGGGTGCTGGCGCTGTACGGCGGCCGGGACTACACCAAGCACTACCTCAGCAACGCGACCCGCGCCGACTACCAGGTGGGGCCGGTCTTTCTGCCGGTGGTGACCGCCACCGCGATGGAGAACAAGCAGGGGCGAAAGGGCGGCCGGACGGAGGTGAAGGACATCGCGACGGCCCTCGGCCTGCCCCCGGACACCACCGGCCTCACCAACCCGATGACGGTCACGCTGGGCCTGGCGGGCGCGAGTCCGCTGCGGATGGCCGGTGTTTACGCCACGGTCGACAGCCACGGCAAGCGCGTCACGCCGACCATCGTGAAGTCCGCGCGGCGCGGTGACGAGACGGCCGGGCCGCCGGGGGCCGTCGGCGACCAGGCACTCACCCGCGCGACCGCCGACTTCCTCACCGCCGACCTCGTGAAGAACGACGAGGGACCACGGGCGGCGCGCACCCTCGCCCGGCCCGCCGCGGGCATCTCCGGCACCTCCGACGACAAGAAGGCTGCCTGGTACGTCGGCTACACCCCCGACCTGGTCACGACGGTCGCCTTCTTCGGCGAGGGCGCGAAGAGCCGGAAGCAGATCCGGCTGAAGGACACCGGGACCGACTTTCCCGAGAAGGTCTGGAGCGTCTATATGCGGGAGGCGCTGCGCTCCACGCCCGCGTCCGGGTTCGACCTGGAGGAGGCATTTCCCGCGGTGGCGGAGCCGGATCCGGTGTTCCGGCGCTGATCCCGTGCCCCCGCGCCGGCGCCCGTCATGCCCCGCCCGGCTGGCAGTGGGGGCACCAGGCGGTGGTCCGCCCGGCCATCCGGCTGCGGCGCAGCGGGCCGCCGCACCTCGGGCAGTGCGGGTCGGGGTCGTCGCGGCGGCCGGTGAGCCAGGAGGGGCTGGTGGGCACGTGTCCGGCCTGGACCGAGGTGAGCAGCACACCGCGCATCGCACGCTCCAGCCGGGTGCGTTCCTCGGGGGTCAGCTCGTCGGTCCGCCGCGCCGGGTTGATGCCGGCGCGCCACAGGATCTCGTCGCCGAGGAGATTGCCGAGCCCGGCGACGACGGACTGGTCGGTGAGGGTCGCCTTGACCCGTCCGTGCCGCCCCGCCAGCCGCTTGTCGAGTTCGGCGCGGCTGACGGACAGCGCGTCCGGGCCCTGGTCGCCCAGGATCCGGTCGAGGTCGGCGTCGGTGGCGGCCAGCCACAGGCCGCGCAGTTTGCGCTGGTCCCGGTAGCGGAGGTCGTGGCCGTCGTCGAGGACGATGGTGACGCGGTCGTGCGGATGGGGCGGGTCATCGTGCGCATGGCACGTCAGGTCTCCGGTCATCCCGAAGTGCAGGAGTACGGTGGGACCGTCGGTGCGGGCGATCAGCCATTTGCCGTGCCGCTCCGGTGGATCGAAGCGGCGGCCGGTCAGCTCTCGCCGCAGCCGCTGAGCTGTCACCCCGCGCAGCACCCCGGCGTCGCTCACCTCGACGCGCTCCACCCGGCGGCCCTCCGCAGAGGAGGCCAAAACCCGCCGAAAACCCTCTACATCCGGCAGTTCAGGCATAGCGCAACATTACGCCCGAATGGCCGACCTCACCCCTTAAGACACAGGACATGACACGGGGCCGCCGCACGCCACCCGCCTCCCATGGTTCACTGCTTTTACCGCCCGTTAACAGCTGAACGTGCCGTAATCAGATTAAAGTAGCCGGTTATGCGATTCTTCCGCTCTTCAGCGGACCGAGGAGCCTACGGCCACAGCCGTAAGCTCTTCGTGATTGCCCGGTGCCTGCCCTTCGCGGCCCTGGCGGCCGTGGTGACGATCGAACTGTCACCGGTGCACGTGGTGTACACGGGCCCCCTGCTGTCCCCCGCTCCGGCGCTGGCCGCGGTGACCATGGGGCCGCTGGGCACCGGCGCCGTGGCCGGTCTTGCCCTGCTGGTGAGCTCGACCACCGCGACGGTGAACCACGCCTGGGGCACCCAGCAGGTGTACGCGAACATGGCCGCGCTGCTGCTGGTGGCGATCGCGAGCGTGGTGAGCAGCGCCGTACGGGTCCGCAGAACGCGTGAGCTGACGCAGGTGCGGCGGATCGCCGAGGTCTCGCAGAACGTGGTGCTGCGCCCGCTGCCCACCCGGATGGGCGTGGTGATGGCCGCCAGCGTGTATCTGGCGGCCGAGCGGGGAGCGCAGATCGGCGGCGATCTCTACGAGGCGATGACCACCCGGTTCGGGGTGCGTCTGATCGTCGGGGACGTACGGGGCAAGGGGCTGGCGGCCGTGCGGTCGGCCGCCGCGGTGCTGGGCGCCTTCCGCGAGGCGGTGCACTACGAACGCGACCTGGCCGAGGTCATGCACCGCTGCGCGGCCGCGCTGCAGCGGGAGTACGCGCTGCTGGACCGGACGACCGATCCGCGGCACTGGGAGGAACAGGCCGAGCAGTTCGTCACCGTACTGCTGGCGCAGGTGCCGGACGATGCGACGATCCAGCTGATCAACCGCGGCCATCCGCCGCCGCTGATCGTCCAGGGCGGCTGTGTACGGACCCTCGACC
>NZ_MUNE01000135.1 GCF_002154605.1 Streptomyces milbemycinicus
ACGCCGCCGACCGCCTGTGGGAACTGTCCCTCGCCGCAGTGCGCGCGTGACCACGGCCGTCAGACATAACACCGCATTTCTGATTCGGCAGTCGCAGCCGTCGTGCTCATCAGCCCTGGGCGAAGAGCGCGACGGCTGCGGACCAGGGCTGCGGACTCCGGAGTCCGGCTGTAGAAATCGCGTCGGCTGCGCCGCGGAGCCGGGCGTGTCCATGCCCCCGCTCGGAGTCGAACGTCTCGGGAAGGAAAACCGTATGAGTGCTCTGCTCGATCTTGTTCTCGACGCCCACGGCGGCCTCCAGCGATGGCAGGACGCACGGACCATCCACGCCGAAGGTTCCATCGGTGGCCTCCTGTGGAGCCTTCGGGGTCAGGAAGGAATCCTCGCCACGACCGACGCGACCATCGACGTGCAGCAGCAGCGTCTGGTGTTCGACGGCTTCACCGGCCCCGGGCTGCGAGGTCTGTTCACACCCGATCGCGTGGCGATCGAACGGCAGGACGGTGGGGTCGTCGCCGAGCGGACCGCTCCGCGCGATGCCTTCGCCGACCATGGTCCAGACACCCCCTGGGACCAGCTCCACGCGCTGTACTTCGCCGGCTACGCCCTGTGGATCTACCTCGCTGCCCCCTACCTGCTGACACGTCCCGGTGTCGTGGTGGAGGAACTGGAACCCTGGCGGGAGGCCGACGAAGACTGGCGACGGCTACGAGCCAGATTCCCCCAGGCCCTGGCACGCACTCCACGGAACAGGTCTTCTACTACAACACGGCCGGCCTGCTGCGCCGCCACGACTACGCGCCCGACGTACTCGGCGGCACACCGGCCGCGCACTTCTCCGAACACCATGTGCAGGCATCAGGATTGGTCTTCCCGATTCACAGGTACGTCGTGCCCGTCCAGAAAGACGGGCACGCTGCGTCCGAACCGATCCTCATCACCATCGATCTGACCGACATCTCCGTCACCTGACGACAGGCCGCCGGCATCCCGTGGGGAAGCACGAGGTTGCAAAGAGCCCTGGGCCGGCTGAGGAGCAACGGCGGCGCGCGTCAGGCGCGGTATCGCAGGGGGCGTTCGGGCGGTCACACAGCCGCCTCACCCTGCTGAGCCGGGTCGGTCGCTCGTGAGCGCTGGTTCCGCGCCGCGCAACGTGTTGGCCAGCTGGACACGGGATTGGACGTCGAGCTTGGCGAACACGGCACGCAGGTGGGTGCCGACGGTGTTGACGGACACCCCGAGTTCGGCGGCGGCGGAGCGGTTGGAGTGCCCGTCGGCGATCAGCAGTGCCACGCGCCGCTCGGCCTCCGTCAGGGAGGTCCAACCGGTGTCCGGGCGGTTGCGGGCCACCGCCCACTTCGCCCGGCGGGCGCCGGCCTGGCGCATGATGCACTCGACTTCTGCCCGGTAGACACGGGCGTCCATGCGGTGGTAATCGTCCCAGGCCCGGTCGAGCTGCTCCAGAGCCGCGGCCTTTTGCCCGTCGGCCAGCAGAGCCCGGCCGTAGGTGTCGGCACCGAAGCCGGACAGGATGGGGCGGGGGCTGCGCGCGAGGATCTGTGCACTGCGTGCGATCATCGGCAGGTCGCCCTTGCTGCGCCCGCGCAAGCTCAGCGCCACACCCTCGAAGCTGGCCACCCCGGGGTTGCGCTCCGCGGCCAGCTCAGCGACACGGACGACCACGTTGGCGAAGGAACCATCCTGCCCGGCGATGCCGATTTCGAAGAACAGGCCCATCCAGCACGGCCACAGCGGCCAGTAGTTGCACGAACTGCTGGCGCCCTCGGCAACCGGCCGCAGCAGGTCCAGAGCCCGGCTCAGGTCGCCCTGGCTGGCCGCGACCCATCCTGCGAGCACGGTCAGGCCCGGGCGACGCACATCTGCATCGGCATCGATGAGCCGCTCGGCGGAATCCACTAGGGCCGCGGCGTCTTGTGTCTGGCCACGCAGCAGCGCCACGGAGGCCTCCGCGATCACCGCGTCAAGCGCATAGACATGGTTGTTCAACTGCCGGCCCAGCTCCAGCAGAGTGTGCGCGTCGGTGACGGCCTCACCCGAGCGGCCGAGGTTGAAGTCCTGCCACAGCCGGGCACAGTGCAGAGCGGGCAGGATCGCGCTGGTCGTGTCGCCGTGCTCCGCCCACACCTCGTCGAGCAGGAGCTGCGCGTGCTTGTAGCGGTCGAGGAACTGCAGGGTGGTGATCTCCTCGGCCAGCTGGTGCGGCCCAGCCAGCAGGCGCAGCTCCCGGAAGGCATGGAGAGCGTCACGGTGCCGGCCCTCGTTGCGGGCGGCCTCTCCGCAAGCGTGCAGGGCCAGGGCGAGCGCGTCAGGATCCCCGCAGGCCCGGGCGAGATCAAGGGCGCGGGCGGCCCCGGCCGCTGCGTCCTGGCCACCGAGCAGCCGGGTGTTGGCCAGGGCACGCGCCGATGTCAGCCGTGCCGCGACCGCCTGGTCGAGCCGGCCGGCGCTGAGCAGTGGCTCGATGCGGGACAGTAGCTGGCCGAGCTGACCGCTGAGCCACAGGGCCCAGGCGGCCTCGCCTTCGACCGCACCGACCAGATCGCCGTCCTCGACCCGAGCCAGGATCTGATCCGCCACAGCAAGGGCGTCTCCGGCCCGCTGCGTGCGGCACAGCACGGCCAGGCACCGGCGGCCGATTTCCAGCCATTCGATCTGCTCCGGGCGCACGGTGCGGAAGGCGAGCGCGGCCAGATCGCCGGCATCCTCCGGGCTGGGCGTGACCAGCTGCTCGGCCGCGGTGATCAGGATCAGGGCGCTGGGGACGTCACCGGCGATGGCCGCGGCGCGGGCGTGTGGCGCGGCGGCCAGCGCGTGCCCTTCGTCCAGGTGCAGCTGAGCGAACCGGCGGTGCAGGGCCCGGACCGTCGGGGTCGGCAGGGCGGCGCACACAGCCTCGCGCACCAGGTCGTGGCGCGGCGCCAGTGCCTCGTCGTGCAGTTCGATCAGCCCGGAGTCGAAAGCCTGGGCCAGCGCGCCGTCGGGCTCCAGCCCGCGCGCACTCGGCAGCAGCCGCAGCGCGTCGGGCACCGGCAGGTCCCGCCCGGCAACCGCGACCAGAGCCACCAGGTCACGGGCGGCCTCCGGCAGATCCCTCAGCCGTTGGGCAATGGCTGCGTTGAACTGCGCCGGCGCCGTGTCGCGGTCACCGCGCGCCGCTGCGCGCGCCAGCCCGTCCAGAAGTTCAAGGGCCAGCAGCGGGTTCCCGGCGGATGCCTCCAGGAACCGACGGGTGCGCTCGTCGGGGACGTGCCCGAGCCGGTCTTGGGTAACCGCTGCCAGGTCGGTGGCGGTCAAGGGGACCAGCGTGATGTCTTCGACGTGCCCGTGGTCCGGACCGAGCAGGTCTTCGGCGTTCTCCCACCCGGCCAACAGCCAGACCACGGGCAGTCCGAGCAGGCGCGGAACCAACATGCGGATCAAGAAACGGCTGACCCGGTCGGCCCACTGCAGGTCGTCGATTGCGAACAGGACCGGCCCAGCCGCCGCGGCGGCCTCCAGATCGGTGGCGATGCGCTCGGCCAGCAGCAGCGGCTCGTGTGCTGCCTGCAGGATCTGCCGGTACTGCTCGATGGCCACCAGTGGCTCGCGCCCGGCCCGCAGAGCGGCGATGACGGGCGCGCCCGGGCTGACCTGCTCGATCGGGTCGCATTGGCCGACGACGGGCCGTACACCCATCCGCCCGGCCTGCCGACACACCTCCCCAAGCAGCGCCGACTTACCAATGCCCGCCGGCCCGCTGACCAGGATCACCCCGCCGGAGCCGTGCCTCTGTGCACTGCGTACCAGGGACAAGGCACGCGCCATCGGCTCGCTACGACCGCGCAAAGGCCCATGGCGCACTCACACCACTCCTCGGGTCAGGAAGACCCCTCGACGGACGAGGCTGCGAGCGGCGCGAGAGTCGACGGGCGTGTCACCCTCTTTGGTCGAGGCTGCCACACCTCAGACGCATCTCGTGTTGTCCACTCAAGGCGAGCCTACTCGCCTGCCCGCCCGCACAGGCGGAGCGCAGGGCTCGCCCCGGACATTCCGTCCCACCGGCCTGCGCAGCGGAAAGCACGGACTGTGCCGAACGGAACCTCGCGTGGGCACAACAGCGGTCGGATCAGCGCCGACACCGCCGCGTCGAGGTCGGCGGGGAACTCGCCTTCCCTTCCTCTGGGCCGTCCCCTCCCCTCCCCGCCCCTCCCCGTCCTCGACCGCTGACGAAGAGCACGTCTCCTCGGCACCGGCACCAGTGAGCGGTCTTCGCTTCCTCACCCTGGGGGCGGTTCGGATGGTCGCGCGCCGGGGCGGGTGCAGGCACCGTCAGGAGCTTTTGGAGGATCGGCTGCGGGCTGTCGACCGCACCCGAATGTTCGGCCGCATGCAACGTGATCACAACTGCATCCGGCAGGCTGTAGAAGGCAGTTGCCGCAGTCGCCGCTTCGGTGTCGGCCCTGCGGGCAGGGCGGGTTAACCCGAGCGGGAATGGTCCGTCCGGCCTGACGGTTCCGTCGGCGGCTGACCGGACGAGACGCGTCGGCCAGCCCTCTGGACATGCCAAGCCCGTGGCACTGGTGCATGGCGCCCACGCCTGCTCGCGGATCACCTTCGGCCATCTCGCCGAGCCGTCAGCGCCGCGGGATCTCTGGCAGGCCTGGGATGCACACGGGGAGCGCCCAGAGATCTCCAATAGTTACCATGCAATAGATAGAGATATGGACTCCTTTCGGGACGCGATATAGGGTTCCCGCGCGACAGCAGAAGGCCCCATCAACGCGCTCTGCCCCAGCCGTGACGTGCTCGTAAACCTGGCAGACAAATGGGTTCTGCTCATGCTGGTGAGCCTTCGCGAAGGCTACTCCGAACTGCAGCGTTCCCTGGGAGCCATCAGCCGCAAGATGCTGTCCCAGACCCTGCGGACGATGGAGCGGGACGGCCTTGTCCTGCGCTCCGTCGACCCCAGGTCGAGTCCACCCCTGGTGCCGTACAGCCTGACCGAGCCCGGCAGGGAACTCGCCGAGGAGACAAGGACCCTGTGCCCCTGGACCGAGAAGCGGACCGCCATGGTGCAGGAAGCCCACGCGACCGACGCCAGGACACCGACCAGGAGACCTGAGACGACTACCGCCCCGAAGCCCGCTACCGGTCCCGCCCGCGTCGCTGCGGGAAGCCGATAAGCCAGCTCGCCAGGTCGGTTCAAGGACGCCCGGACGCGGAAAAGGAGGAACGGGCGCGTCCACGCGCCCCGCCGCTCGGCGGGACCGCCGGATCACCCGACATCAGCTGCACCCCTTGCCGCCTCCGGCGCGCGGGGAACCCCATCGCGGGTTTCTGCCGCTGAGTGCCAGGGCGCGCTCGAAGAGGGGCGCGTGGACGTCTTGGGGTACTTCGTCGGCCAGGAGCCCGAGGCTGCGCATACGGGGAGCCTCACGCGCATAGGTGCCGAGCATGGTATTGGCCAAGGACTCGGGCACGTCGAGATGTTGGCCGGTGGCTACCGCCACGTCCCAGGCGTGGATGGCGAACTCCGCGATGAGGATCTCGCCGAGTGCTTCGGCCGGCATGGGCGGCCCACCGAAGCCCACCTCCCCCTGCCACGCCGCCGGCTCGGACCACGCTCTGGCCGCCGGCTCCGCCTGGCTGTTGACGAGCGGGGCCCACTCCGACTCCGGCCGCCCGGCAAGAAGAGGCACCGGATTCGCAGCCAGCAGGGCGGGATCCCAAGCCGTGCGGGTGCCCACATCTCGTGTCAGCACAAGCATCACGGCGATGTGATTGACGAGGTCTTTCACCCTCCACTCCGAATCCGGAGTCGGGTTCTCGTACTGGTCCACCGAAGCACCGCCGACAGCGCCCGCGGCCAGGCCGATACTCTGCGCCAGCTGTTCCGCTCTGGCCAGTGGTGTCATGATGACGTCCCTCCTTTTCGCGGCCGGATCCGGGCAAACGGTCCTGCGGCGGCTTGTTCGAGATGTCCCGCGCCACGGTTCGCTCGCCGGCGTGAGCGGCGAGGTCGGGAACGGGGCGTTCCCCCTGCTCTTGCGGTCAAGTACTGAGCCGCTGTTTCCATGGGGCTGGTGCGGATACGGGCGGCAGAGCCCGCAACTGCCTCTGTTGAGGCTCGCTCGACGGGCGCTGCCGCGGCGCCGCCGGCCCGCTGCCGGTTCCCGACCTGGGCGCGGCCGATGGTGCGGGAGGGACGAACCCTGTGGCCCCGTGAGGGCCGGGCTTCCATGGCGACGCCTCGCGCGCGGATGGACATACCGCGGCTCGCCCCTGGTCACGTAGGCCTTCGGCCTAGTCGATGAAGACGCTCCAGGCGACCGCGTTGAGGTTGTCACGCAGGAAGATGTCGGTCCCCGCCAGGCGCTCGTCCCAGGAAGGCATCAGCTCCGCCGCGCGAGTGACGACTGCATCCATCCAGACCTTCAGTTCCGCCTGTCGGTTGTTGTGCGGAACCTTGGCGGCGGCCGCGGCTTCCTTCAGCTCGACCGTCCGCAGCGCCTCGGCAGCGGCGGTGCGCAGGTCGCGGATGAACTCGCGGTTCGTCGCGACATCCTCGGGGGTGCCGGGCAGGGCCATGTGGCCGGTCACGATGGTGTCGAAGTCGTACTCGAGCAACTCATCCATGGCGTCGTAGTACGCGGGCACGTGCGCGGAGAAGTACAGCCGGAAGAACGGTGCACTCTTCGGCGCGAAGCTGTCCATCGCTCCCATGAGCCTCTGCTCCGGGAGGTGGATGAACAGGTTGCCGGCCACATGCCAGTCCCTCGTGTAGTCGAGAACGAACCGGGCCCCGTCGATGTCCATCTCCTTATGCCGGCCGCTGAAGGTCTCGGTGGGCAGCGGGCGCCGGTCGTCCTTGGCCTTCTTGATGAGGTCGCCGGTGATCTCGTGGGCGATGATCTTCAGGCCGTCCCGGTTCAACAGGTGAGCAGCCCCGATGTGGTCGGCGTGCGCGTGGCTGTAGATGAGGTGGGTGAGGGGCTTGGGGGTGACCGACTCTATGGCCTCCAGCAGTTTGTCCCCGAGGAACGGCGAGGCGTCCACGAGGACGACGCCGTTCTTGGTCACCAGGAACATCGTGTTGATCATCCCTTGCGTGACGAGATAGGCATCGCCGCCCAGGTCGGTGACGGCATACCCGGTGGACTCCGGGATGTCCGGCCCGAGGGCGAAGTCAGGCACAGGCTTGAACTCGGTCACGGTGATCTCCTTTGTGTGGTCCGTCCAGCGGACGGGCGTGGCGATGTGGCTGTGAACGGAGGATGTTCGGGGCCTCATTGCCCCCGGGAGGTCGAGGCCCGGAACGGCGAGCTCGTCGGTGGCGGCGATGGGCGTTCCGGCCGAGTCGGCCAAGCGGGCGGCGATCTTGTGGGCCATCGTCGGCCGGTCGGACGGTGCGGGCGCAGCCCCTTGCGGATTCCCGCCGTACAGCGTCGAAGAGGCCGGCGGTGTGGCCGTATCCGGAGTTGAAGGCGATGCGCGGCTGCGCAGAAGTCGTTGGAGACATCGGGAGGTCCTCGACTCTGCAGTGGTTTCCAACATAGACCACATCCCCAAAAGAGGTTCAGCGCCCGCTGGAGTCTTAGAGTGGCGGCTTTTTTAGGGGCCGACATTCGGGGTCACTACCAGGGCGGGCGCGGCCCGAGCGCGCAGCGGTCGCCGGATTGCGGAACGGAACACGACACCGCCCTCGGCGGGCGGGCCGCCGGGCCGCCTCTGGAACGGACGCCCCGCCGGCGATCACCGCACCGAGAGCCAACAAAGTACGCAAGCCGCCCTCCGACACCTCGAGCCGACTTCCTACCGCGGCGTGCCCACTGGAAGCCCGCCCAGCGAATTCGATGCCCTCGAAGTCAACGCTCGCCGGCCCGCCCTTGTCCGTCGCCGACAAGCGGGCCGAACGATTGTCAGTGACGGACACCCCCATGGTTTCGCGGGGCGGCCGACGACGGCATCACCTGAATATGTGACCGGCCATCGAGGCGCAGCGCGGCCCCTCCAACGCCTTTCCCAGCAGATCGGCCGGGGCAGGACAGGTGCCGCCGGGACACGACGGCGGAGGCATTCCCCGTCGGAGTGGGTGATGGCAGTGAAGGCATACCAGTGAATGCTCGGGGGCTGCGGCGCGGCCTGGCCAGGCGCTTCGTGCATCGAGGTTTGCGCCTCTGCCCGGCTCGACGAATCACGTGGGGCACGTGGTCCGCGACTGGGCGCGCCACGGAACGCCGTCGAGCGGAGGACGGGGCGCGCCGGAGCCGCTGCTGGCTCACGGGTGGTCTCCCGCGACTGTTCGCTTATGGCGCTTTTGCTGCCACTTTGACTGGTTCGCGCGACTTCTCAGATGACCGCACCAGGCGGCCTCATGGCGTATGACGCAATCACGTGATTCGGCGGCATCGGCCTCTGGCCGATCCTTAGGGGGCGTGTGTCCGCAGCGGCACGGGTACCGCGCGGAGGCGAGGCCATGGGCGGCGCAGCACATGGTCGGCCGGTGGGTGCGAAGAGCAGGGTGGCGAGGTCCGAGCCGGGCGGGCGGCACGCGTAGGGCGATTCGAGCATGTGGCACGTCATCAGTGCCGACACTCTGCGAGGCCGTGGCGGAAGCCTTGGGTTTCCGTACCGGGGCGGCCAATGCCGACGCGATCAAAGGGCCTTCCCCAGGGAGCCCCGCTGCTGCTCTCGCTGCGCCACGGCCCGCGTCCTGTACTCGGCGGCGATGAGTTGAAGGAATTGGCCGCCCAGGTGCACGAACCGTTGGTGCTGCTCGAAGCTCTCCACAACCGGTGGGAGGCTGCCGCCGCGGCAGGCCCGGTCCTTGTGTTGCTGGACGGCCTGGAGCGAGCGGATCAGCTCGCCCAGTTCGTCCTGCGCAGTCTGCCGTTGCGGACGGTGTCTTTCCCCATCGTCTGGGTGCTGGTCGGGCGCACCGCACCGGACAGTGTCCTGAACGATCTGGTCGCTGCCCGAGCCGGCCACGACGCCGTCGAACGGATGGAACTGCAGCCGCTGTCTGCCGAGGCGATCCTGGAGATCGCCCACGACCGGCTGGGGGCACCGTTGCAGGAATCCGCCGCCGAACTCTTGCTGCGCGTGGACAGCAATCCTCTCCTGGCCATGCAGGTCATCGACACGCTGACCAGCACGTCGGGCAGGACCAAGGCAGCCTTGGCGCCGGTGGCGGCATCCGTGTCCCGGCAGGTGGCCCAGACGTCGCACCGCACGCTGCGTGACCTCAGCCCACGGGCCGTCGAGATGCTTCGCGTGCCGGCCGTCCTCAGCCGACCCGCTTCGCCGCGTGATGTTCAAGACTTGACCGGCCTGTCCTCCGTGGGCGCCGCTGCCGTGGTGGACGAAGCGATCGACGCCGGTGTGCTGGACCAACGCGACGCAAAAATCGCGTTCCGGTACCCGGCTACGCGGATCTGGCCGAGCCGGCGCGGCGCGCTTTGCACCGCCAGTGTGCTCTGCAGTTGGCGGCGGCCGGTGCCGACGGTTCGCTGGTGGCCGTCCATGCCCCAGAGGGCATCGAACCCGGCGAGACCAGTGCGCGGCGATCCTCATGCAGTCGGCAAGGATCTTGCAGCGGCAACGCCGCAGGCAGCCGGCGAACTCGCCGTGATCGCTTTCCACGCGCTGCGGCCGACTGATCCCGCCTTCCCCGCTCTCGGAGAACAGTGCGTACGCGTCCTGGGGCTGGGTCAACGCTGCGACGACGCGCTCACAGTCGGCGATCTGGTGCTGGCGCAAGTGGACGATGGCGAGTTCGTGGGCCGAATCGAGCTTATGCTCGCCAGGGCCCTCTGGCTGGCTGGGCGCTGGGATGCCTGATCCGCGCGTTTCTCATGGGCCCCTACCTTGATGGCGATCGCTGGCCTGGCTCTTCTGCCACAGCAAGGGGCAGGACGCCGGAGAAGAGTCGGTTGCCCAGGTCAGCGCGGGCACCAGGTACGGACCTCAAGATAAACGATCTCGGTATCGGGACGGATGCGTCCGGTCTCTACCGGCCATTGGTGCACGGCTGCGGTGACATCGCCGTCGGAGGCGTCGACTCGGTGGGCGAAGTCGGTGGCGTCGAAACCGCCGCTGGCGGCGGAGCCGTAGGAGCGTTCTTCGGTGTGGTCGGCGCGCTGGATGACGTTGCGTCGGACGCCGGGTGAGTCGGTGTGGCTGCCGGAGGGGTGCAGGTAGCCGGTCTTGGCCAGGCGGACGGTGAAAGCCATGCGCAGTCCCTGGCGGGCGGCTTCGGCGATCAGGGGGCGCAGGCGGGTGGAGCCGGAGGTGATCGCCCGGGCTGCGACGCGGCCGGTGCCGGCGCCGGTTGAGGTGATCAGGACGGCTTTGGCGCGTACTCGGGCGCGGGTGCCGGAGGCGGTGGTGCGGCGGCCATCCACGCGTCAGAGCTGGGCGAGAATGTCCGCCTTCAGGCGGTCGTACTCAGCGACCGCCTCAGGCACCCCATCGAAGTAGTCCTCCCAGTACCCGGCCCGCTGCCACTCGCGCGGCGCCAACGTCAGCAAGCCATCGGCCAGTCCAGCCACCCAGCAGGCAGGCAGGCGGCCGCTGACAACGGTGAACATCGCCGCGTCCCACAGCCCTGGAGAGTCGAAAAACCCCGGCTCGCTGTCGGCCGGATCCGGAATACGAAACAGCGCTCGATCACTCGCGGTCACCATTTCGAGGACCGGATAGTCAGCCCCCACACGCATCGCCGGATGGTGACTCACCACCTCACCGAATATGGGACTGATGATCTGAATGCAGCGGACAATCATCCGCGCAGCCTATAGACGACCCGCCGCGGAAGTTGCGGCTCGGTGCCTCTGCACTGGCCGGACCGGTGCACCTACATCACTGAGGCCGACGGCCCTCCAGGGCAGCCGGCCTCAGCCTTGCTGAAATCGACCAGTCTCCATTCCGACCGAAACCACCTCGCCTCGTCGTCCACCACGGCACGGAGAACCGTCGGTCCCGGATCGAAAACGGGTCAAGATCGCCCGGCTGTTCGCGCCTGTCGGGGGCGCGCTAGCCAGCCGATCCGATGCCACAACGCTACCGCCGCACACCCGCCCCGCCGCCACTAGCTTGACTCTGTCGGGGATCTTGGGGATCCCCGACGGGGCAGCATGATCAACGGGCATGCTCGGCTCTGTTCAAGGACCGATGCAGTTGTCGAGGTGCCCGTTGTCGCTCCGTGCCCGTTCTGGTGAGCAAGTTCCTTCTCTGACCGTGCAGATGGCGCGAGCGAGCAACCCGGGTGGTACGACGGCGATGTGGGTGAGAGACCGCCTGGGCGGGCTGTGGCGTGACGAGGACTTCGCCGACTGGTATCCGCGTGACGGCCGTCCGGGTCTCTCGCCCGCTCAGCTGGCCACCGTGTGTGCTGCAGTTCCTGCTCGGTCTGTCGGACCGGCAGGCGGCCGAGGCGGTTCGCTGCCGCATCGATTTCAAGTACGCGCTGGCCATGGAGCTGAACGATCCCGGCTTCCACCACAGCGTGCTGGCCGACTTCCGCGAGCGCCTCGCCCAGGACGATCGTGCCGACCGTCTCCTTGACCTCGCGCTTGCGCGACTGAAGGAGGCCGGTCTCGTCCGCGAGCGCACCACCCAGCGCACGGACTCCACCCACGTTCTGGCCGCGGTGCGCGACCTGACCCGGCTGGAACTGGTCACCGAGGCCGTCCGCGCCGCGCTGGAAGAGCTGGCCGGCACCGCTCCGCACCTGCTGGCCGGTTTGGTCGACGAGGAGTGGGGGCGCCGTTACGGCCGCCCGGTCCGTCTGGGCTACCCCACCCGCCCCAAGACCAGGATCCTTGCCACAGGCGGCGACGCCGTCCGGTTGCTGGAGCACGTCGGGGAGCATGGGGCGGATCGCCTGTCCGGTCCCCGGGTCCAGGCCCTGCGGCGGATCATGGTGCAGAACTACAACCTCGACGGGGCCGGCCGCCTGCGCTAAGGCACCACTGAGGACGGCGGGCTGCCGCCCCCGGCCGTCGCAGTCGTCTCGCCCTACGACCCGACGGCCCGCTACGCGCGCCGCGGACATGTCACCCGTTGGAAAGGGTTCGTCGCACATCTCACCGAGACCTGTGATCCTGACGGCGTCAACGTGATCACAGATGTGGCCACCACCGACGCCACCGGCTACGACGCGAAGGCTCTGCCTGGTGTCCACACCCGGCTGAAGCGCCGCGGGCTGCTGCCCGCCGAGCATCTGGTCGACGGCGGCTACACCTCTCTGGTCCATCTGGAACAGGCGGCCCGGGAGCACCAGGTCACGGTCACCGGGCCACTGCCGGTCAACTCCACCCGCCAGCACCGCAAGAACGACGGCTTCGGCCGCGACGACTTCCACATCGACTTCGACCGCCGGCAGGTGACCTGTCCGCAGGGCGAGACCAGCCGGGGATGGCACGGCCCCTATCCGACCTCCTCACCCACCGCGGCACCTCTGATCGTGGCACGGTTCACCAAGAGCCAGTGCCGCCCCTGCCCGGTCCGCACCCGCTGCACGACCACCGCCGACAGCGCCCGAACCGTGGGCTTTCCCCCGCGAGAACTCCGCGATCTGCAACTCCGCGTCCGCGCCGAGCAACAGACACCCGAATGGCAGACCCACTATGCGGTCCGCTCCGGAGTGGAAGGCACCATCAACGAGCTCGCTCACGGACACGGCATGCGCCGCTGCCGCTACCGGGGACAGCAGAAAGCCCACCTACAGCACGTGTTCACAGCCATCGCCGCAAACATCGAGCGCCTCAGCCGACGGCCGCCGACCGGAGAAGCACCCCCGTCCCGGCCGCCGACCGCCTTCCAGAACTTCCTGGACCAGTACGGGGTCCCCCGGCCGAGGTCTTGGCGGTCCGCCAGAGACTGAGCAGACGACACCAAGATCCCCGACAGAGTCAAGCTAGGGAGTGTCTTCAAAGTCCCGTCTGCCCGGCGCTGTGTGGTGCGCACGCTCCCTAGGGCATTCCGGGAGGGACGGGCTCCGCGGTACCGCGCCGCGCCACGAACACGAACTCCCCGCCCGGCCGGTCGGGTGCGTCGCGTACGTCCTCGACGACGAAGCCGTGCTCGTGCAAGTCCCGCTCGATCTCGGTACGTTCGCGGAAGCGAAGTGTCGATTCCGAGGTCAGTACGTCCCCGTCCGCAACGAACACGTGCGTACCCCGGAAGCTCACCAGCGGCAGGCTCACGTCCGTCAGCTCGGCCCAGGTCTCGACGTGGCCGACGCCCGGGATGTCCGTCATACGGTACGTGGTCTCGCGCGTCCACTCCGCCCACTCCTCCCACACGCGCTGCGCCGGATCGCGCGTCTCGAAGACAAGCCGCCCGCCAGGCCGCAGCGCCTCGTACGCGCCGCGCAGCGTCGCACGCCACGCCTGCGGATCGGCGATCGCCTGGGCGACGTTCCCGGTCATCGTCACCAGGTCGATCTGCATGGGCGGCAGGTCCCCCGCGTCACCGTCGAGCCAGCGCACCCGCTCCGCGCCCGGCTTGCCACACGCGACGTCGACGGACGCCCGCGCGGGATCGATCCCGGTGACCGTAATCCCGCGCTCGGCGAGCAGCAGCGCGAACACGCCCGTACCGCACCCGATGTCCAGCACGGACCGCGCGCCGAACTCCTCCGCCATCGCGAGATACACGTCGAGATCGCTGCGGTCCGGATCGAGTAGGTCGTAAATGGCGGCGAGGCGCGGATGCCCGAAAGCTGCGTCAACCATGGAGGCGAACGTATGTGACCCCGAGCCCGCGCGGCCACTGCTTTTTCGGGTTACGGCGCCAAACGGGCGCGGCGAAGTGCGCCGCTGATCCCGGCGCCCCTATCAGGCACGGCCGTACCGAAGCGAACCTCGGCCAGGCCGCTAGTGTCCTGAGTCGTTGATTCTGTTCAGATATCCGGCGAGGCGTTCGAGGATCTCGTCTGCGGACTTCGTCCAGACGAAAGGGCTGGGGTCTTCGTTCCAGGTCTTGATCCAGGCACGGATGTCCTTCTCCAGGGCCTGGATGTTCTTGTGGACGCCTCGCCGTATCTGCTTGGTCGTCAGCAGGGCGAACCACCGCTCGACCTGGTTGAGCCAGGAGGAGCTGGTGGGTGTGAAGTGCACGTGGAAGCGTGGGCGGGCGGCGAGCCACCGTTGGACGGCGGCTGTCTTGTGGGTGGAGGCGTTGTCGCAGATCAGGTGGACATCCAGCTCGGCGGGCACTTCCTTGTCGATGCGGGCGAGAAACTTCTTGAACTCCACTGCCCGGTGCCGGGGGTGGATCTGGCCGATCACCTCGCCGGTGGCCGTGTTCAAAGCGGCGAAGAGGGTAGTGACCCCGCCGCGCACGTAGTCATGGGTACGGCGCTCGGGCATCCCCGGCATCATCGGCAGCACCGGAGCCGAGCGGTCCAGCGCCTGGATCTGGGTTTTCTCGTCCACGCACAGCACCAGCGCGTGCTCGGGCGGGGCCAGATACAGTCCGGCCACATCGCGGACCTTCTCGATGAACTGGGGGTCCTTCGACAGCTTGAAGGTGTCCACCAGGTGCGGCTTGAGGCCGAATGTCCGCCAGATCCGGGAGACGGCCGACTGTGAAAGGCCCACCTCGGCAGCCATCGAGCGCGTTGACCAGTGCGTGGCGTCCTTCGGGGTGGCCTCCAGTGTCCTGACGATCACTTCCTCGACCTGCTCGTCGGTGATCTTCCTGGGGGCACCGGGACGCGGCTCGTCGCTCAGCCCTTCCAGCCGGTCACGCACGAAGCGGGCCCGCCACCGGCTGACCGTGTGCGCTTCGATACCGAGCCGGGCGACGACGTCTTTGTCCGTCGCCCCGGCCGCGCTCTCCAGCACGATCCGGCACCGCAGGGCCAGGGCCTGCGAGGAGGTACGACGCCTGGCCCAGCGGGTCAACGTCTCGCGTTCATCGTCAGTCAGCACCAGCTCGGCCTTCGGCCGTCCCATCCTCGCCACCCGGGCCATCAATGCCGAACGACTACCAACTTACGCAGCGGATCAGCGACTCAGGACACTAGGAGTTGTCTTCAAATGTCACGCCCACATCAGGAGCGAGGCGAGGGTGACGGCCACTTGGTAGGACTCGGCAGTCTTGTCGTAGCGGGTCGCGATGCCACGTCACTGCTTGAGGCGGTTGAAACACCCTTCCACGACGTTGCGCTGCTTGTCGAAGCGGGGCGGGCGTCCGCCTCGGCTGCCGCGGCGGGTTCGGTTGCGCTTCTGGTCGGCCCGCTCGGGAATGGTGTGGGCGATGCCGCGCCGCCGCAGCCAGGTGCGTATCGCGCGGGAGCTGTACCCCTTGTCGCCCAGCACATGAGCGGGCCGCAGCCGGGGCCGTCCCGGCCCAAGGCGGGGCACCCGGATCGCCTCCATCACGGCGGTGAACTGCGTGCAGTCGTTCGTGTTGCCGCCCGTCAGCACGACGCCGAGCGGGCGCCCCGGGGCATCGCAGGCCAGGTGGATCTTGCCGGTCAGGCCGCCCCGGGAGCGTCCGAGTGCGGGGATGCGGAGCCCCCTTTTCTGGCTCCGACGGCATGCTGGTGGGCGCGTACGACGGTGGAGTCGACCGACACCACCCAGTCGATCTCGCCCGCCGCGTCCGCCCGGGCCTGGGCGGCCCGGAGCATCCGCTCGAATCGGACAGTTCATGGCGACGTATCACCCGACCATGATCCACTACTCAAGATCAATTGAAGACACGCTCTAGAACCACCCGATCGAGGTGGGGCCAAAACAACTCGGAACTCTGGTCCCAAAACAAGTGCTTACAAACACGGCTGCAATGCCTGACGCAGCGCCGCAGCCCGGGCAAGTCGCGCCTCTCGTGGTGCTTCATACGATTCCGGGTCAGGTATGCGAAACCCGTCGTCCTCGAACCGGGGGATGACATGGACGTGTACGTGATGCAGTACTTGACCTGGGATGTGGTTGTTCTGTGTGACTGTGCTTCCGACAGCCCCGTAGGCGTCCTTCACCGCAGAGGTCACTCTCGCTGTGACCTCGAAGAGCTCATGCAGGAGATCAGTTGGCACGTCATGCAGACCGGTCACATGTGACACAGGCAGGACAAGGGCATGACCAGGATTGTTCTGCCGCTGCTTGAGCGCGGGGACGACAAAGACGCTTTCCGAACGGTAGGCAACCAAGTCCTCATCGATCTTGCCTTGCCCGATCCTGCAGAACGCGCAGTCACTCACCCTGGAGACCTCCTAAGTCATCTCACCCGCCGACCTGTCCAGCGAGATCAACGAGTCTGGCAGGCCATTACCCAGAGGGACATCTCGTTTCCCAGAGCTCGCCGACCGCAAGGACACCGTGCCCGGGGTCGCTGTCACGCTGCGCGAGGCCCGACTGACGGCATGCCCGAACAGCGCGAGCGCAGCGGGGTCGTGTGTTACGGGACGCTGTAGCCGCCGTCGACGGTCAGGGCGGCGCCCGTGATGGAGCTGGACTTGTCGGAGGCAGGGAAGACCACGGCGTCGGCGCTCTCCTCGGGGCGGGCGATCCGAACCAGGGGGTGGGAGGCGGACAGCGATGCCTGGACATCCTCGTCCAGTCACCGGGCAGTTCAATCCCCAGTTCCCCTTCGATCTCCGCCCAGGGCTGCGCGGCGTCCCGCGCGTCACGACCTGTGGCACGGAGAGAAGAGAGTCCGCCCACACGACAAAGCCTCGCCTGCCTGTTCACGGATATATCGGCCAGTAGAGGGCCAGCCCGGATCCGGGTGCGGGCCATCCCGGACCACGCCTGCATACAAACGGTCCGGAACATCCAGGATGCAATGCCGGATTGCTCCAGATATCTCCGCACTCCGCTCACCCTGGCATGCCCTGGAACTACCCCCCCGCCCTCGAACGCCACCCGCCTCAAGCACACTTCACCCCCGACGGCCCTCTGATCGGCCGCAGGCCCATGATCGCCCACCGCCACCGCACACTCGCCACCCAAACCGCCACGAGAGCGGACACATCGACTCCCACCGCATATCCCGGACACGCGGAAGGCCCTCGAACCCGTCGCTTTACGGGCTCGAGGGCCTTCCCCATGTCAGCACAGCGCCTGACCGCGCCTCCCCAGCGCGCCGAGGTGGGTTCGGAGCGCGTCAGTCAGCGTCGGTGCCGTTGCGATTGACGAGCTGCTGCAGCAACGTCCTCAGCTCGTCCTGCCCCTTCTTGAGCTCCTCCTGGCCTTTCTCCAGCCGGTCCAACGACGCGGTGTGATTGGCCAACGCGATCGTGTGCTCGGTCTGCCTGTCGATCACCCGCTGCAGCTTCTCATTGAGGATGCGGGCCATCTCCTGGCTGATCGGGTCTTCAGGCATCCGAGGTTCCTCGCTCGCGTCTCGTTCCGGATCATGTGTTTGCGGATAGCTCCGGCCTCGATTATCTCAGGGAAGGCAACGTGGCCGGTACGCCCAATCACCCCTCACCTTGCCGCCCGCGGCCTGGTTACCGAGCAGAGCTCAGCCCCCGCGCCCGTCGGGGCCCTGCGGCGTCTCGGTTTCTCCCTGCGCGGTCCAGGTCCTGACCTCACGGCGACGACCGTCGGCTTCCTCAATCAGGCGGATGACCACGGTCGGGCCGCCACCGTACAGCCCGACCCACGCCCGGTAGGTACGCAGGGCGGTAGCGCCAGAGGCCCAATCCCCGGTGACGGCCGGGCCGCCTTCCTCGAACTGGAGCATGACGCGGTACGCCACTGCGCACTGCCCGAGCCCTGCACCCGAGCCGCCGAGCCGCAGCCGGTCGAGGCCAGACGGAAAAACGCTCACATGTTCGATTCTAGACGAGCTCGTGCTGCCGGAGAAATGTGACTCGCGGCGACAGGCAGCCACTCACAGTGCCACTTGGCCACAAAAGGCACCCTGGGTGATTTGTCCTTGCGATTCGAGATACGTGACACCGGGTACTGGTGGCTGACAACGCCCTGGGAAACGCCGAAGCCGTACAGGATTGCCGCCGCGCCCATCCCCGCGGCCCGCGGCCCGCACGGCGCTAACATCGGGTCCCGTGATCGTATGGATCAATGGCACCCACGGCGCAGGCAAGACAACGACCAGTCCACTCGTGCAGCAACTGATCCCGGATTCACGGGTGTTCGACGCCGAGAAGGTCGGCGAGACACTCATGGACATCACGCCAGGGCTGCCCGGGACGGACAACTTCCAGCACTGGCCGCCATGGCGGCAACTCGTCGTCGAGACCGCCCGCCGCGTACTCGACTACACCGGCGGCACTCTGGTGATGCCCATGACTGTCCTGGTCGAGCAGTACTGGCGCGAGATCAGCACGGGCCTCGCCCACCATGCCATCCCGGTTTGGCACTTCGTCCTCCACGCTGACCAGTACACCCTCCGCGGGCGTATCGAGGGGGACACTCCCGCCCCCTCCCCGTTCCGCCTCAAATACCTCGAGCCTTACGCCGAGGCGGCCCGCACGTGGCTACACGGCGAGGCCGAGGTCGTCGACACCAGGCACCTCACGCCCGCCCAGGCCGCCCTACAGATCGCAGAGGCCGTCAAGAGTTGAGGTCCGCCCGCCACGCGAAAACAGCCGCAGGTGGCAACAGGGAGTGGCCTTCCGTCAAGTAGAGCGCGCGACTCTTGCGGATCGTCGAGCCGCGCAGCCTGCGCGGGCCGGGGTGAACCTGGCACCAACAGACACGATCACGCACCTTCGCGATGACGTCGAGGCCGCAGCGGCTTCCCAATGGTGAGGTCAAGCCGCGTGGGGCCCGCTGCGCGGCCGGCCTCATCTGGGCACGCAGATGGCTGGAGGGGCGCAGAGCTAGATTTGGTCGGCCGTCATGGCGCGGCGGACGCTCTCGCGGAGCAGGGTTCGACGCTGCTCATGCAGTTCGGGAGGCTCCTGCGCGGTCGCCGCGTAGACATTGCTGACCGGTGACCACGCCATGGACATGGCGATCACCATGGCCATCACGTCGAATGGGTCTCCTTGGCGCACCAGACCGGCGGCCTGGGCCTTGGCGATGGCACGCAGCTTGCGGTCGTCGAGGCGGTCGGGGTCGTCGACCAGGTGGCCGGCCGGGCGTCGCTCCAGACGTGCCCAGGTGGCCAGTCGGATGAGGTCGGGGCGGCGGAGATACTCGTCGTAGAGGCGTACGGCCCAGTCCGCGAGGTCGGTGGCGTCGATCGGGACGACATTCACGATCCGCTCCAGCGAGCCGAAGAAGATGGCGTCGAAGAGCCCTTCCTTGCTGCCGAAGTAGGCGTAGAGCTGCGCCTTGTTCGTGCGCGCCGCAGCCACGATCCGCTCGACGCGCGCACCGGCGATCCCATGCTCGGCGAACTCCTGGGTCGCCACATCGAGGATGCGCTGGTACGTCGCGGCTCCACGCGAGGTCAGGGGCTGATCAGCCATGCTCCGACGCTACCAGACAGAACAGTTGGTTTGCTTGCACGGGCCGGATGCGCTTACGGTAAATAGACCGAACAGTCTGTCTACGAGGAGGCGCTATGAGGAACACCATTGGCTGGCAGGTGGAAGGCTCGTCGTCGACACTGCTGCGGACGCCACTGGAACGGCGCGACCTGCGCCCCGACGACCTCGCCGTCCGGGTCGACTACTGCGGTGTCTGCCACACCGATGTCCACGCAGTCAGCGCCCGGAATGGCGAAGGAGGCCGGCCCCTGGTGCCGGGGCACGAGTTCACGGGCGTGGTGACCGAGGTCGGACCTGCGGTCACCCGCTTCACCGTCGGCGACCCGGTTGCGGTGGGCAACATCGTCGATTCGTGCGACGAGTGCGCCATGTGCCGGGCCGGTCAGGAGAACTTCTGCCACGCCTTCCCGACCCTGACCTACGACGGCATCGACCGGCACGACGGATCGACCACCCTGGGGGGTTACTCCCGCGAGTACGTCGTCCGTGACCGCTTCGCCTACCCTCTTCCCGCCGGCCTGGATCCGGCCGCCGCCGCTCCTCTGCTCTGTGCCGGGATCACCGTCTGGGAACCGATGCACGCCCTCGGTGTGGGGCCGGGGACCCGCGTCGCCGTGGCGGGACTGGGCGGCCTGGGCCATCTCGCGGTCAAGATCGCCGTGGCGCTCGGCGCCGACACCTCGGTTGTCAGCCGCTCACCGGACAAGGCCAACGACGCTCGTCGTCTCGGCGCCCACGGTCTCATCGTCTCCACGGACCCGGAACAGATGGCTGACGCCCGCGACCGGTTCGACGTCGTCATCGACACCATCTCCGCCCCGCACGGCCTCGGCCCTTACCTGCGCCTGGTCGCCGTGGACGGAACACTCAGCCACCTCGGGCACCTCGGAACCGTCACCGTGGAGACCACCGACCTGCTCGTGGGACGCAAGAAACTCAGCTCCGCAGGCAGCGGCGGCAGGCTCGCGACCGCCGCCATGCTCGACTTTTGCGCCGAACACGGCATCACCGCCGACATCGAGGTGCTCCCCTCGACGCATGTGAACGAAGCCCTCGACCGTCTCCGGCGCAATGAGGTCCGCTACCGCTTCGTACTCGACATGTCCGACCTGGAGTGAACGGCAAGGGCCAGGAGACGCGGCGCGTCCGGGGCCTCCATCTACTCCTGACGATCGAGCACACCGTCGCCATCACCGACCAGGGCCCCGCATCCTGACCCTGCCCTGACGTTCTCCCAGACGCTGCCGGATCCGGGACCGGGCCATTCGACGCCCGACGGCACGCCCCATCCGTCGCGGTCCCGTCACACAGAGGGCGCATCCCGCCGGGCAGGCGACGGGCGGCAACACCACTCCAGCGAGCACGCGGCTGCGGACCGTGACCCACGCCACTCAAACTCCGATGGCGTCCAATCGAAATTCACTGACCCAGGACAGTCACGCCAGAAGGACTCGTTTACGAAGGAGTTGGAAGCCAGCGCGGCCGAACATTTGGCGCTTGAGCATCTTGACCCGGTTGACATGGCCTTCTACGGCACCCGAGCGCCAGGGCAGCGTGAGGTCGGCAACCACAGCCTCGCCGCTTGCCCTGGCGGTCCGTGAGCATGGCCACGAAGGACCGGACGCGGCAGGTCAAAGCGTTGAGTACGGGGCAATGCGGCCGGACCGCCTTGAGGTGAAGCCGCTCGGATCTCGTCCCCCGCCAATCCCCCGGGCCGGCATTCAGCGTGTTCGCAACACCCTGGAAATGACGCTCAAGCAATACGGATCCAGGCTGCGCGCCGCTCTGCTCCAAGCGATCAACCCCGAGTGGTCATCCCTGCCGGTCCGCCCCGACAACGCGGCCGACGGGGCGACTTCGAGCATCAACTCGCCGACGTCAGAAACGTCAGCACAGCTGGACGCGGGTGAGGACGATTTGCGGCGGGCCGGCGTCAGCAACGACGACGTACTCGGCGATGCCGAGTACCCCGTCCAGGCCGAGCGGCATTCGTCCAGCCAGGCAGCCGCGCCAGCGTCGCCGGCCCGCGCCCACCGCGTCGGCGTACATACGCTGCCCCTTCGGCGCCCTCGGCCATCCGCCGAGCCCGCTCCGCGGACATCGCCGACCGGAACTCTCTTGTACCTCCGGCGGGTACCACGGCAGGTGCACCGAAGCTGCGCTAAGTCGCTGACCTGCATATTCGCAACTCCGTCCACACCGCCACGCCACCGATGACGCAAGTGGCACCATATCTGGCTCGCGATGGCGTCATTTATGTGCCATGCTGGCGGCACGGGCGGCACGCCCCTCGGCCTCGCAGGCCGAGGGGCGTGCGCGGAGTGAGCCATCGAAGGGGTCGGATCGTGGAGACAGCACACAGCCAGGAGCAGGCTGCGCCCGGCGCCTTCACCGCCTTCGCCCGCTTCGTGGTCTGTGGCGGCGGGGTGGGGATCGCCTCCAGCTTCGCCGTGGCGGCTCTCGCCTCCTGGATTCCCTGGGCCCTGGCCAACGGCCTCGTTACCGCGGTCTCCACGCTCCTCGCCACCGAGCTGCACGCCCGCTTCACCTTCGGCGCGGGCGGGCGCGCGACCCGGCGCCAGCATGCCCAGTCGGCCGGGTCCGCGGCAGCCGCATACGCGGTGACCTGCATGGCGATGCTTGCCCTGCAGCACCTGGTGGCGGCACCCAGCGCGAGACTCGAACAGGTCGTCTACCTGTCCGCCTCCGCACTCACCGGCGCCGCGCGTTTCGCGGTGCTGCGCCTCGTCGTCTTCGCGCGGAACCGCTCGCAGGCCACAGGCACCGTCCGCACCGCCCGCCCCGTGCACGCGACCGTGGCCCATGCCCCGGCCCCGACCGACCCCGCGATGCTCCACTACGCCGCCTGACCGAACCACTGGCGCCTGTCGTCGATCCCCGAAGTGAGGTCGTGTGGTCAGGACTGACCACTGAAACACATGAGGAACGGCGCCCCACCGGGGCGCCGTTGATGGCTTGATGTGAAGTTCCGCAACTACGTCGTCAGAGAACGTCGTAGGTCAGGTGTGTCGCGGCCGATGTCGAGGTCACGCTCCGCTGCACCAGTGTGCGCGGCGCTCCGCCGGTGAACAGTGGTGTCCCGGCGCCCAGTACGACGGGCGCGAGATGCAGCGTCAGCGTGTCGAGCAGCCCGGTGTCGAGTGCCGAGGCGATCGTGGCGCCGCCGCCCATGAGGACGACGTCGAGGTCCTTGCCACTGTCAAACGACGCCGCCTCGGAGCGTTCGCGCGCGGCGGTGACGGCGTCGGGCAGACCGGTGGTGATGAATGTCCAGTCGAGGTCGGTGAGCCGCACCGACTTCGGCGGCGAACTCGTCACGACGACGAACGCGGGCTTGCCGACCTCGCCGGCCCCGTAGCCGGACGTGTCGTCCCAGCCACTCGGCCCGTCGACCACGTCGAAGAGTCGGCGACCGAGCACGACGGCGCCCGAGCGGGCAGTCGCTTCGCGCAGGATCCGGCGGTCGTTGGGGTCGTCGGAAAACGCCCAGGTGTGCAGGGCCTCGCCGCCGGTGCCCAAACCGTGGTCCGGGCCGGGGTCGGGCCCGGTGACGAAGCCGTCGAGCGAGACCGAGATGTCAGCGATGATTCGAGTCATATCAGGGCAGACCCGATCCGCCGCCCGAACTCATCGCTCACGCATGAAGCGTGTGCCGGATACGAGCCCGATATCCCCATAGAGCTCACTCCTTATCGATCAGCCCTAATAGATCCCATATGCCTCCAGGTTGGGGCGTACGCCGGCACATGCAGAGGTCGGCGACGGGACGGCCATCCGCCGCGCCGCAGAGAGGTGTACGGCAGCCTGCAGCTCGTCCGCCAGCTCCTTCGCCGAGCCAACCAGCTGTCGTTCGGCCAGGCGGCCAGTTGGACGGCTCGGGGCTCGAAATGATCGCGTTCGGGATCGATGGGGCGCCAACTGGGGTCAAACGGCTCATCATCGCCGGGCGGTCGAACGTGTTCCATCGCCCGTTCGTCGCATGCCCCGTAGCCCTGGAAGTTCTGCTGGGCCTTGATCAGCGAGGTCCGGTTGGCGCCCGCCGCCCAGTCGGGCCAGCGCAGTTGCACCGCGTCGTCCTCCCAGAAGCAGACCGGGCAAATTTCATACGAGCCGGGTGATTCCTCCATAGTCAGGTGGCCGCAGCAGACGCAAGGGTACTTCAGGGTCATGTCCGTCATCCTGCCGCACAACAACGTGAGCTCCCGGCGGGTTTCCTGGGATTGACATCGAGACCCGCATATGAGTGGGATGCCGCGCGGCCGGATCCGCTACGACAATCTGCGCGCCGCGGTCGAGCGGGGGCTGGGGCTCTCACGGGCCCGGGTGGAGTCCGACCGGTGGACCGCGTTTCGCTCGCACTGGTGTATCGAAGCCTTCTACTGCCGGCCCGGCATCGAGGGCGCTCATGAGGAGGGCGGTGTCGAGGGGCAGATCGGGTACTTCTGCCGCAACCACTTCGCCCCCGTTCTCGAGGCCGCCTCGCTGGCGGAGCTGAACGAGCTGGTCGACCGATGGGATCTGGCCGACGAGGGGCGCCGACTGCGCTCGCGCACCCGCACGATCGGGAAGTACTTCGCGCGGGAACACGGGCTGCTCAAGCCGCTGCCGGGCGAGGTGTTCGAGACGGGCCGCTGGTTCACCCCGCAGGTCAACCGCTACAGCCAAATCAGCGTCCGCAGCAACATCTACTCCGTCCGGTGCGGTCATCGGCCGACAGTTGCGGGTGCTGCTGCACGCCGACGACCTGGTGGTCTACGACGGCCGCACCGAGGTCACTACGAGCGGCAAGCCGGCCGCGGCGGCTCCCGCCTGGTGCTGGACCACTACCTGGAAGCCCTACTGCGCAAGCCCGACGCGTTCTCCGGCTCCACCCCGCTGGAGGCGGCCCGCTCCGGCAGACGGTTCCCCCGTCCACGACAAGTGGTGGACAGCGGCGCGGGCCGCGCACGGCGAGGCAGTCGGCACCCGCGCGCTGATCGAGGTGCTGCTGCCAGCACGGCACATGGAGCACGAACACGTCGTCGCAGGGCTCGCCGCCGCCTACCGGGCGGGCGCGCTGACCGCGGACGCGGACGCGGTCGCGCTGGAGGCCCCGCAAGGCCGCCGAGGGCGAGGCCGCCGAGATGCTGCCGTCTGCCTGGCCTGTTACGGGTTCGGCCGACGGGCCCGCGGCGACGGTGACGTTCCTCCGACTGGAAGGTGTCTCCCCTTCCAGTCGGATGACCGGCCGCTGCCGTTGGTGGCCCAATACGACCAGCTCCTGCAACGCCGTGGCAGGGCCACCGAGCCCGCTACACCCTTGCCACGAAGCTGGTGAACGAGCTGGTCGAGGCCACCGATGAGAAGCAGTTGGCCAAGACCATCGCCCGGTACGGCCGTGTTGATCTTTTATGCATTGATGAGCCGGGCCACATGGAGCTCGACCGCCGCGGCGCCGAACTGCGCCTCCAGGTTCTGACCGAGCGCGAGGAGAAGAACAGCGTCGCGATCGCGTCGAACGAGTCGTTCAGTAAAGCGCACATGTTCCGCCGAACCCGTGCGAGGCGGTACCGAAACTCAACAGGTTCTGCCTCGTTGCCGCATCGGTGTCAGATGTCCTCTGGCCGTCCGCCGAGAGCTGTTGTGAGCTCGGCCTGAAGCCGGGGGTCGTCTGTTGCTGACATGAGCCGGTGGGCGACGGGCCCGATGCGCCATCCTGAGTCATGGTCGAACGGAGGCCGTACGCCTGCAGCGTTGTGGGCCACCTTGGCAACCAGCTCAGCGAGGGTGAACAGCAGGGCCTGCTCCTCGTTCAGCGGTGCGTTTTGATCCAGGCTTCGTCGCCGCAGTCGGTCGAACACTTCGCGGGCCTGCGGCCACCGCTCTTCGGTCTCGGCCAGCAGCAGAGCATCGTCGACTTCTGGGAAGTCCCCGGGGTTCCGACTCGCGGCGCGAAGTACACAACCGGACCAGACGACTGGAGCCGACTGGCTCTCGAACCGGGAACGTCCCCATGAATACAGTCGCTGAGGGCTCGTCTGATCAGCCATGATCGCTCGCTTCGTCGGCAGGTGATGCTGGTTGGGGGGCTTCCACCGGAGGGTAGACGCCCGCCGGTTACTGACTTCGGCTCGTCAGGGTGAAAGTCTGCGATCGTCCTGACACGGGCGGGGCTGCCGGTATTGTCCGGGATATGAACAGCATTGAACTGTGCGAGGTCATAGCAGACTTCGGGCGTCTGATCGGCCGTGTCGAGGAGACTGGCGAGCGGGTGTGTATCACCGACGGCGGCGAGCCGACGGGCGTGCTCCTCCCAGCGGCCGAGCTGGCCGATCTGGAGCACTTTGCGCAACGGGTACACGGCGGCCCGAGACCCCGGCCGAAAATGGTGCAGGAGTGTCCGGTCGGCCCGGAGCAGCAGGGCTCTTATATTCGGTATGTGCATACCGACGGGGTGCGGATGACGTTCACACGGGGCCGCGTGATCGTGGCCGAGCTTCGGTCCGTGGACGAGCTTAACTGGCTGGAGGGCAACGCGCGCACCGGCCGCCAGGGCTACATGGACCCGAAGCAGGCGGCTGCGTTCGAGGAGTTCCTCGCTCGCCAGCCTCCGGTCGGCGATGGCATAGCGTGGATCGCCGACGACTGGAGAGACCAGGAGCCCTTCACGGTGCTCGAATTCATCAAGGGCCCGGCCGCCGAAGAGATCGCACTCGCCTACGGAGCCGACGCTCAGGACATCACCGACGGGCTGCTGCTGCACCAGGTGCGAGAGTGGGATGCACGCGACGGTACTGACGACCTCCTTCGCGTGCTCGTTTTCGGGGAAGCAGCCGGGTGGACGTGGCTGGGCTACCACGACTTTGACAACGCCTTCTCTCCCCTCCTCAACCCGCCTCCCCCGCAGCAGATCACTCTGACCGCGACCATGGCCAAGGCCATCTACGACTTCAGCTACAGCAAGGACGGGGTGTACCAGAACCCCTTCCCGATCGAGGACCGCGCTGACGCACGGCGAGACATGTACGAGCTCATCTGGTACACCCCGGGTGAGACACCATTCGCCCCGAACGCGCCTCTGGGCTTCCTCAACCCGCACATCCGCCGCGCGGAAAAGGAAACAGACTGGGCGGACAGCATTCCGCTGTTCTTCGCCGGACTGGAACGCGCCTTCGACCTGTCCCTGCCCCGGGACGCGATCACATCCGGGCACGTGCGTTGCGCCCGCCCCGCCCGCCGCTGAGCGGACAACGTCCTACCGGTACAGCCCGTGGGGCGAGCGCCCGGATGCTGGTCGGCTTTCCTCCGGCGACGCCCAGGAACTCAAAGAAATCCGCGCCACCTGCCCGCACCTCGACGCCACAGCCAGACATGTCCTCGACTTCGCAGCCATGCTCCACGACCGCCGCGGCGACCTGCTGCGCCGCCGCATACTTCTCGCGAGCTGACTGGCTCGATCACAAGATCGTCGACAGAGCCGAATTACGTGATTGTCCACAAGCGGTCTCGGCGCGGCGGATCAGGGTGCGAATGCGCTTGATCTCCGCTTCGGGCGGAGTCGATTCGGTGCGTGCCCGGTCGTCCAGTTCGGTCGCGCGGTCAGCCGTGGGTGCAGCCGGTTCCACGCCTGCGCGGTGGCCTTTCCGTAAAGCCGGGTGTCGGTGACCGTTACGGCCTGTTCGTCGCCCCAGGTGGCCGGGGCGCAGAAGGCTCACTCGCTGCCGTGCTTGGGCGGTCGGCCGCCTTGGGGGTCGTAGACGCGCGGTGGCATCGGCCGGCGCATCACCCGGTCCGAGTGCAGACGGCCGAGAATCTCGACGGGCAGCCCCGCCAGCCGGTGCGCAAGGCGCGCGGCGTCATACCGGGAGTCGAGCACAACCAGGGTGTCAGGGTCCCCGTCGTGCCACTGCCCGGCGATGATGAGCCGCTCGACGATCTCGCGCAGTTGGACGGTGGCGGCCGTCGGCCGCCTTCGGCAGCGGAAGCCCGGCGATCGTCCGCCGCAGCCGGTCGACATCCAGGCGCCCCTTGTTCAAGCCGCCGTACAATGCACCGTGACCACGGCGGTGTTCCGGCGCAAGGACTGGCTGCGCGGCGAGACGGGGCTCACCGTCGCCGAGGCCGTCTGTATTCGCTCCCACCGCGTCCGCCGATGAGCACCGCCCCCTCAATTCGATCATCTAGACTCACCGCGTCGGAAGGGAGCGCCGATGAAGCCACTGGCGGCGGACGAAGTCACCGGAGTGTGGGGAACGCTCCTGCTCCCCATCAAGGGGCGAGGCGACATCATCTGGGACCGGCTGACGGGCCAGCTCGACGTGCTGCTGACCAGCGGCATCGATGGCGTCTACGCTCACGGCACCGCAGGCGAGTTCCACACCCTCGACGAAGCCGAGTTCGACCGGGTGAACGCGGTGCTGGCACAGCGGTGTGAGGCGGCCGGGCTGCCATACCAGATCGGTGCCTCGCATCCGGCCACACCGACGATGCTCGATCGCATCCGACGCGCGGCCGCGCTCCGGCCGGGCGCCATCCAGGTGATCCTGCCGGACTGGGTCCCGCTGAGCGATGACGAGGTCGTGCGATTCCTGGTCGGTGCGGCCGAGACCGCCGGCGACGTGCCGCTGGTGCTCTACAACCCGCCGCATGCCAAGACCCAGGTGCCGCCGCCGCTTCTCAAACGGGTGGCTGCCCAGGTCCCCCAACTGGTCGGGGTCAAGATGGCCGGGGGCGACGACGCCTGGTACGCGGCCATGGCGGACGCCGTGCCCCAGCTGTCGATCTTCGTGCCCGGCCACCTGCTGGCGTCCGGGCTGGCTCGCGGCGCGCACGGCAGCTACTCCAACATCGCAGCCATGACACCTCGCGGCGCGGTCGCGTGGCATCGGCTGATGATGACGGATCCCGCCGCGGCCGCCGATGTGGAGCGGCGCATCGGCGAGTTCTTCGTCCGGCACCTCGCGCCGTTGCAGGCCCGCGGGCTGTCCAACCCGGCGCTGGACAAGTTCCTGGCCACCGTCGGTGGCTGGGCAGACATCGGCGTGACGCTGCGCTGGCCGGCGTCGTCGGCGCCCGTCGACGCGGTCGCACCGGCCCGCGCCGACGCCCACCGGCTGCTGCCCGAGCTCTTCCCGGTGTAGCTGGGCAGGCTGGTCGCCCTTCCCGCCGCCTCCTGCTGCCCGCAGCGCGACACGGGGCGGTGAAGCGGCGGCGGGTGATCGTGGTGCGTCGCCAACTACTCGACCACTGCTTCGTGGCGAAGCAGTGGCGTGCGTTCTTCGCCAGCCGAAAGGGATGGGGCGTGGCATTGACGGGCGGAGACGCTGCCTTGGTCGACAAGGTCCTCGTACACCCCGACCTTGAACCTGATCAGGTCCAGGGACTGAGTGAGCCTGCCGATCTGGGCGGTGACGTGCTCATAGTGCTCGCGCATGAGTCTGAGCCGTTCTTCCTCGTTACCGGCACCTTCTCTGACGAGGTCGGCGTATCGGCGAAGCGCGGGCAGGGGCATGCCTGAGGCGCGGAGAATGATGCAAACGGTCAGCCAGTCCACGTCATCCTCGCTGTAGACGCGGCGCCCGCCAGGTCCGCGTCGCACGTCGTTGACGAAGAGGCCCTCGCGCTCGTAGAAGCGCAGCGCGTGAACGCTCAAACCGGTGCGTTCGGCGACCTGTCCGATGCTCAGACTTGTCCTGATCTCTGACATGCCGGTCAGGGTAACGGGGTTGATCTAGAGCCGAGTCTAGTTCCTAGGGTGACTCGTGCGTTCGACGCTTCTGTCGCTCTGCGTGATCGGTTGAACTGAAAAGGGAGCATCACCATGCGCTATCGCACCCTCGGCAGAACCGGTATCGAGGTCAGTGTCCACTGCCTCGGGACCATGATGTTCCAGGATGGCTGCAACCCCGACCACGACGATTGTGTCCGCATCATCCACGCCGCCCTCGACCAAGGGATCAACTTTGTCGACACCGCCGATATGTACGGACAGGGTGAGTCCGAGGAGATCGTGGGAAAGGCGCTGCGGGGGCGCCGTGACGACGTCGTACTCGCCACCAAGGTCCACTTTCAGATGGGTGAGGGCCGCAACCGCAGTGGCAACTCGCGGCGTTGGATCCTCAAGGCGGTCGAGGACAGCCTCAGGCGACTGAACACTGACTGGATCGACCTCTACCAGGTCCACCTCCCCGACCACTCCACGGACATCGAGGAGACGCTCTCGGTGCTCAGCGACCTCGTGCGCCAGGGAAAGATCCGCGCCTTCGGTTGCTCGAACTTCCCGGCCGAGGAGATCGTCGAGGCGCACCACGTCTCCGAGCGCCGCAGCCTCGGACGCTTCCGCACCGCCCAGCCGCCCTATTCGATTCTGGCCCGCGGGATCGAGGCCTCGCTCCTGCCCGTCTGCGAGCGCTACGGAATGGGGGTACTGGTCTGGAGCCCCCTCGCCTTCGGATTCCTCACCGGCAAGCATCGCAAGGACCAGCCCGTCGACCTGGCAGCCGGCCGTGCCGCGCTCCGCCCGGCGTTCTTCGATCCCGCGATCGCCGAAAACGCCGCCAAGCTCGATGCCGTCGAACAGCTGATCGAACTCGCGACAAGCATTGGCTGCACCCTCCCGCAGCTCGCCGTAGCCTTCACCGTGGCCCACCCCGCCGTCACCTCGGCAATCATCGGACCGCGGACCATGCAACAGCTGGAGGATCTACTCAAGGGCGCCGCGCTCACCCTGGATGACGCGGCCCTCGACCGGATCGACGAAAACGTGCCGCCCGGGGTGAACCGGTACAACCCCAGCACCTCCTTCCCCCCGCGATCACTGACCGACACCGCCTTGCGGCGCCGCCCACTCGCCCAACGCGCCGCGGCCTGAGGTCGGCGACTGCCCTCCTGCCGGGAAACGATCGCCCCTCCCATGGGAAGCGATCTTCAAAGGTGTTGGGCGGAGCTGGTCGGACCCACTCGAGAACACCCGGTTACCGGCCGCCGGGCGGCGGCCGGTAACTGTCTGTTTCTGGTCTGATCTTGCAGCCAACAAGGTCAGCATCAGCCCTTCCGTCGTGCCTGTGAAAGGACAGCGGCGTAATCGGCCACCTCGGCCTGGACAGCACCTCAATCGACCCTGCCGAGCAGGCATCTCGCGCAGTCCAAGCCTTTCCGCAGTTCAGGCTTCTGCCGCAGTTCCCCCCACCCTCGTCCTACCGAGCCTGAAGGAACGCTCGCGCTCCACGCAGCCGTGTGCGCACGCGTCCCTGGGTAGCGCTGCTGTCGAGGCGAACGTCCAGGGCCCCGGGCATGGGGGTATCGGCTCGGCGCCCGGCAGGCAGCCGGGTTGCGTCGATTCCGTCGCGTCGGGCGATGAGAACGCCGAGTTCGTGACGGCTGAGGGCGTCCGCTCCGGCAAGGTGGAACATCCCGGCCTGGTCGGACATGACGAGTTCCCGCAAAGCAGAGGCGAGGTCTTCGACGTGCACCGGGCAGCGGATGTCGTCGGTGAACAGGACGCCATCGCGGGTGCCGGCAACCAGGGCGTGGACCATGCGCTCGTGAACGGATCCGCCGTGCCCGATGATCAACGAGGTGCGTGCGACCGCAGCGGCCGGCGCCAGCAGCCGCACAGCGGTCTCGGCGGCCGCCTTTGCCGCACCATAAGGGGTGAGGGGATCAGGCAGGCAGGCCTCGTCGTAGTGGATCCGGGAACCGGAGAACACGGCGTCACTGGAGACGTGGACCAGGCGGCAACCGCGCTTCGTCGCGGCTACCGCCACGCGGATCGAGCCGTCGGCGGTGACCGTCCAGTCGCTCCATCCGCTCGTCGCGTTGATGACGGCACTGGGAGCAACCGCCGCGCCAGTACCTCATCGACCTGCCCGGGGGCACGAAGGTCGAGCTGGTACCACGAGGCTCCGGGCATGCTGCCCGGGCGGGAGCAGTACGTCGCGGCCGTCTCCCAGCCCGCAGCGATCGCCTGACGCACAAGCTCCTTCCCCAGAAACCCGCTGCCGCCGATGATCAAGACCCTCATGGCGCCCAACGATAGGGCAGCCCCGCTCCTCCCAGGCAGGCCGCCCGGGCCTCGGCAAACTTGTCACCGGCCTGACCACCAAACCCGGTGAACGTTCCCGGACACGCTCTGGCCAGCACTGTCTGCGGCAGTGTGTTCGAGGATTGCGGGGACGACCGGCGCCCAGTCGGCTCGCTCGACCCCATGGCCGGCGGCCTCCAGAACCAACAGCCTTCCCCTGGAGATCCGTTCCGCCAGTGCCTCACCGTGCCGGAGCGGGAACATCGGATCGGCGGTCCCGTGGATCACCAGCGTGGGCACCACGATCGAGGACAGGGGCGCCTGTGAGAGCTCGTCGTCCGGAAGTCAGTCGTGGTTGCGGGCCGCGGTGAAATCGTGCACGCGCTCGTCATCACGACGGACACGTAGTAGGTCAGGGCCGCGACGGCGGCGGTGAGCTGGGGCCCTTCGAGTCCGGCCCTGTTGAGCCCGGAACAGATCAGCTCGGATCGTGCGAGGGCGTGGGGGCCGAGTAGTGGGCGGGTGGCCACCAGGGCAGGCAGCCAGGAGTGGCGCCGCATGGCGCGTCTGCTCCGGGTCAGCTGGCGGGTGAGGGCCTCCCGCCAGGGCATACCGTCGATGCCGTCCAGTTCGATCTCCGCAATGACCTCATCCACGGCAAGGTCGATGAGGTTCTCCTTTGATCCAGCCGAGAACGGCCGAGCAGCAACGACTGCGCGCCTTGCGCCGACATCACGAGTACGGCATTGAGCGAGTCCCCTCGCAGATCCACGCAACGCCCGCACGGCTTGCGGCGGTGACGGCCGACTGGAGCGCCAGGCCACCGAGGTCTTTCAGGTGATGCCAATGGCATCCGCAGCGTCCAGGACAGGGTTTGGCATCACGGCCGACGGCCCTCACCGATGAACAACTGGTCGCGCACAGCAGGGCGCCGGTCGGCCAGCATCGTGGAGACGACGGACGACGAGGGCGAGCCCGTTACGCTCACCGTCATGATCTGCGCACATGCCGATGGCCGCGTCGTGATGCGGCCTTCGGGTCCTTCCTGAATAACTGAACGGGAGCCGTGGACCGTGGTGCGATACGACTTCCCCCGCTCCGGCGCCGACGCCTACTTCGCCGGGTTCGACCGGACCATCGGTGTTCTCGCCGAGACGCGCGGGGGCCACCGGGCGCGGGCCGCGACGCTGGGCGATGCCCTGGCCGCCGTGCTGGCGCTGTGGCTGCTGCGCCGGCAGGACCCGTCGGCGGAGTGGGCCGGGCAGCGGCTCATGGCGTTCTACGGCCACGTCCGTGAGGTACTCGACGGCCATGGCGGCGACTTCGCCGTATACCTCGTCGAGCTCGACTTGGCCCTCGAGAGCGAGACGTCCACCGGCTGGTACAACGCCTGCTTCACCCGCAGCGTGGTCGAGGTCCTGCTGCGGGACGCCGGTCTGCCGCCGACGGCGCTGGTCGCGTCCGACTGGGCGGAGGCGACGGACGAGGAGATGCGCGAGGTCGCGACCAGGGTGCCGCCGCTCCCGGCCGACGCGATCCCGCGGGGCATGCCGGAGGAGCACTCGTGGTGGTTCGTCGCGTCCGGGCCGCCCGAGGAGATCGCGTACGACTACTGAGGCAGGTCCAGCTGGGCAACCGTGACGACCACGCCGTCCTCGGTCGTGACCAGGGCCGATACGGTGAGTTCATCGTCACCCGGCCGTACGCGGGCGCCACGACGTCCCACATGCAGCCCGGGCAGCACCGCTGGTGTAGGCGACAGCCGCACGATGCTGCCTTCCCTGCGCCATTGCGCCGTCGGTCTCAACGTCCCTCACCTTCATTTCCTGACGCATGGCGGCAGCGCTTGGACCGGGCCGCTGCCCATGTCGGGCAGCGCGTCGTGGTGCTGCCGAGCTCACGAGCCTGGTCGCGCCCGGCGGCGGCAACCGCTGAGCCGCGTCCCCTGATCCTCCTCGGTGGCAACGGCGAAGGCGGAGAGGAGCGTCGCAGCGGCGAGGCTGCCCCAGAGGGCGGCCGGGCCGTGGGGGGCGAGAGCGGTGATGACCGCCGGGGAGACGGCGAGGCCGAAGCCCGTGGAGAGCTGGAAGCGGGCGAGGGCGCGTCCCAGGACATGGGCCGGGGCGAGGGCAGTGACGAGCGCGGTGGCGCTGCCGGCATAGATGATCTCGCCGATGGTGCAGACCACGGACACCGTGGCGACGGCCGGGGCACTCCAGCTGTGTCCCAGTGAGGTGGCCGCGAGAAATCCGAGGTAGGACGCGGTGAGTACCACGCCGGCGAGAGCCAGCACGGTCCGCCGGGAGAAGCGGGACATCAGGACGGTCACCGGAACCTGCAGGGTGACCACCAGCACCGTGTTGGCCACGAAGATGGCTGCCGACCACACCGGGGATGCGTGCAACTGTGTCACCAGGATCAGCGGAAGCGCGACTTCGGGGACGTTGAGGCAGAAGACGTAGACCACGTTGGCGGCCAGTAGCGCCCGCATCCGAGGTGCGGGCCCGTCGTCCCTGTCCTTGGCGGGGGTAGCGGCCGGGTGTGCGTGTAGGTGGACCGACCACGCCAAGGCCGCCGCGGCGAGATAGGCGAGCCCGGTGACGGCTGCCAACGCCTGCAATGCGGTGGTGCCGCCTGCCAGGCATACGGTGGCGATGAGCGCGCCCACGCCCAGACCGGCGTTGCGCAGAGCACGGCCTCCCGCAAGAGCGGCGTCACGTTCCCGGCCGTGGGCGACCGTGGCCACGAGAGCGGCGTGGGCGGCCGGCCACGCCTGGTTGCCGATGCCGAGGAAGAGCGCCGCCGTCGCGAACAGCCAGACGTACCCCGCCGGGGTGGCCAGAAGCAGCGCCACGCCCAGCACCCGCACCAGCATCGACGCTGCCACGACCGTGCTGCGTGCGCCCCGGTCCAGCCATCGGCCGACCGCGGGCATGCATGCCAGACCCACGACGACGCCGACCGTCATGGCGATGCCGGTGGCCGGCGCGGACAGCCTCAGCACCGTCACCCCGTAGAGCAGCAGAAAGGGCCGCAGCAAGCCGGTGCCAAGCGCGTCCACGGCCAGGGCGACGGCATAGCGTGGGCCTCCGGAGGCACGGACGAGGGCGCGCGGCTGGATCTTGGTGGTGGTTGCCATGGCGTCAACGGTGCGTTCGGCCGCCGGGCCGACTATGTCGGTTGACGGACACCGTCAATCGACGCGGTCGTCGGCGATCCG
The DNA here is from genome assembly GCF_002154605.1 of Streptomyces milbemycinicus. Taxonomy (GTDB): domain Bacteria; phylum Actinomycetota; class Actinomycetes; order Streptomycetales; family Streptomycetaceae; genus Streptomyces; species Streptomyces milbemycinicus. The sequence goes on from NZ_MUNE01000135.1 coordinate 34,660, forward strand.
ACCAGCGATGATGAGGGGATGACGTTGAGGATCGACATCGGCGGCCTGCCGTCCGGGCGACTGCGGTTCGCTGCCTCCCCGCTGGCCGAGCTGACCGCGATGCTGCACGTCCTGGCCGAACCCGGGCATCACCCGCAACTCGCCGGCTGGGCCGGGGACGTCTGGGCCGGGCTGCGGCCGGAGCTGGCCGAGCGGCTCAGGGAGGCGGAGTTCCTCTGGCGTTCCTCACGAGCCGACTTCCTGGTCCCCGCTCGTCCCCGGCTGACCCTCGCCGAGGAGTTGGACGATGTAGACCGGATCGACGATGAAACCTATGTGACCGCCGCGCTCATTACCACGTGCGGCAGCAACCGGATCCACTTCGCCGCGCCGTCGCCGCTCACCGACGCCACTGCGCGCGAGCGGGCCCTGGACCTGGCCCAGGCCCGCGGCGCGCTCCAAGAGGCCTTCGCGGAACGGCTGCTCGCGGACCCGGCCGCCGTGCGGGCGCGGGTGCGCCACACCCTCGAACAGTGCGCCGAGGCCTTCTTCGACGCCGCCTGGACGGGCGTCGCCGTGCAACTCGCCACCGACCTGCGCCTGAAGAATGACCTGCTGAAGCGCCAGGGCATCGGAGCGGCACTCGCATCGGTCTCCGGCGCGGTCACCCTGGCACCGGACGGCGACTGCATCATCCTGGACAAGCTGCAGGACAAGTCGACCGCCGCCCACGGCACCGGGGTCATCTTCATCCCCAGTGTATTCGGCAGCCCGCATCTGGTGGTGGTCCACGCGCCCGGGTGGCAGCCGGTGGTGCAGTACCCGGTGGCCGAGCCGAGTCCATCAGAGCCGGTATCGCTGGAAACGGTCACACTACGGCTGGAGGCACTCGCACATCCGGTACGGCTGCGGCTGCTGCGCACCCTGGCCCGCGGCCCGCACACCACCAGTGAGCTGGCCCATACCTGGGAACTTTCACCCCCGGAGGTTTCCCGCCACCTCGCTGTCCTGCGCCGCGCAGGCCTGCTCACGTCCCGGCGGCACGGTCGTTACGTCCGCTACACCCTCAATCTGCCCGATCTGACGGCGCTGGGCACCGACCTACTGGCGGCCGTACTGCGCTGAGTAGCTTCGGTCTGCCGGAACACGGGCGACCGCCGCCTTCACAGCATCGCCCGACTGGGCAGGCAGCCGGGCAGCTCCATACTCCGAGGTGACGTCCTGCCCACGGCTTGGCGGGTTGTCGCCGAAGTGGTGCTCGTAGATCTCCTCAAGGGCCTCGAAGACTTCTTCGGCGCTGTCCGGGCGTTCGGCCGGGTTCTTGGCCAGGAGTTGCGCGACGCGGTTGATGAGTTCCGGCCGCGCGTCGGGGCGCAGGCTGGTGAGGGGGGTTGGCTGTTCGTCGAGATGCTGGTTGACCAGGTGCCAGGAGGTGCCGCCGAAGGGCCGCTGTCCGGTGACCATCTCGTAGAGCACGCACCCGAGCGGCGGGCGGGAATCCGTCCCCGCCCGAGCAGGCCAGTCCTGACGATCTCCGGCTTGATCAGGCGCTCTTGATCGCACGGATCGAGTACATCAATGGGATACGTGGGTGGCCGGCTGGGAAGCGGTACTCCCCGTTCCTGGAACGCTCCAGCATCGGGTAGCGCTGGAAGAGCATGGCGTCGTGCTCGTGCAGGAACTCGATCCGGAGCCCGGCCTGCGCCAGTGCGGTTACCACCTCTCCGAGTGGATGCTGCCACTGGACCGAGAGCGTCTTGGTGAGAGGGGGGCCGTCGGTGTACGTATGCGGGAAGTCGTAGGTCTGAGCCTGGGTCCGGAAGTAGTCGTGTTCCAGGGTCTTACCATCCTCGCCCAACAGCTCGGTGAGCGGGTGGAATTCCGCGAGATAGACGGCTCCGCCGTCCTTCAGCATGGAGGACACCACGTTGGCCCAGCGGAGTAGGTCCGGTAGCCAGACCAGGGCTCCGAGGCCGGTGTAGACGATGTCGAAGCGCTCCCCGTCCAGGGCTGCGGGCGCTTCATAGACGTCCGAGACGACGAACCGTGCGCGGTCTGTCATGCCGATGTCCTCGGCCAGTGTGCGCGCAGCGCGGACGGCGGCGCGGGAGAAGTCCAGGCCGGTGACCTCTGCACCACGGCGTGCCCATGACAGAGTGTCCTGACCCATGTGGCACTGCAGGTGCAAAAGGCGCTTGCCGGACACATCGCCGACCTCGTCGAGTTCGAACGAACGCAGAGTGGACCCGCCTGCCCGGAATCCGGGCAGGTCGTAGAAGTTGCTGACCGCGTGAATACGGACCCTGTCGTCCCAGTTCTCACGGTTGAGCTGGAGCCAGTCCGTCTCCGTGTTGGTCATGCCCGCGACCGTACTGGTCGGCCGAGGTGCTCCGCATGTGAATTGTCACGACCCGGCGGTGCCACTTGCAGGAAGCAGTGCTCACGATGTCGTGGACACTGTGGCGGCCGACTCCGGTGTGGCTGGGCCGACCCCCGCCTGGCACTCGGCGCCGGTGGCTGTCTTCTCTGCGCGGATCACCCGCTCAGGCTGGTCCGCGGGGAATCCCAGGTCCTCCACAGTTCCAGCCAGCCCGCCGCACGGGCAGCGGGCACGAGCGCCCCACTGTTGTAGGTCCCCTACAAGGAGTCGCGGGCACCCCCTTTCTCGCCGTCACTCTGTCACTGCCTCCGTCTTCGCGGCCTTGACTCCTCAACGATCTCGTCCGCCTCGAGCACGCTCCCGTCGGATTGGCGTACGCGAACCCCTGGGAGATCGTTTTCTTCCGATGTTTCATCCTGGAACTGGAGTTTGATCCCGGGGTATCGGGTCGCGTCATGAGCCCTGACCTGAAGCCCTATGGACGAGGCACCGCAGCCATCACTGGCACCCGATCTGTCGGCCTGGATGGAGGCCCGATCCCAGCAGTTCACCAACTGGCGCCAGGACACGGGAGCTCTGAAGGGCACCTGGGACTTCTCGCCAGCCTCCTTGGCGGCCCTGGAGGAGCTGGTGCGCGCCCACTGCCACAGCGAGCAGCAGATCCACACCGGCCGCATGAGCTGTTCCGGGAAGTCGACGACGCCGACGAGCCGATGGAAGCCCACCTGACCGACATCCTCAACAACTAGGGCTTGCCCAATGGGTCGGGATGCTTTTCATGGACGGGCTGTCAGCACCCAGCCATGGCGGCGCTCTCCGCCCCACACTGCATCAGTCAAAGCTCACCTTGACCCAACGCGAGATCAATCCGCACCGCGCCGGCTGGTGACACTGATGTTGTCCTGCCAGGCCGCTACCGAAAAACCAGAGGTCAAGCCGCGGTGTGGCCATTACGATCCGGATCATGAGTACTCACCATGTCGGCCCTACGTTCGTGCTGGTCCACGGCTCTGGCTCCAGTTCGTTCATGTGGGCGCCCGTCCAGCGGGAACTTGCGTTGCTCGGCCATCGCAGCTTCGCCGTCGACCTGCCTGGCCACGGCTTTGGCGCCCAGTACCCGGTGGCCTATCAGGCCCCGCAGAACCTGGACGCCTGGGCGGTCGAGCCTTCGACGCTGGCTGAGGTCACCTTGCAGGACAACGTGGGCATGGTGGTTGACGTCGTCCGCCGAGTGGCCCAGCACGGACCTGTGGTACTGGTAGGCGCAAGCCTTGGCGGCACCACCATCACGGGAGTGGGCAACACGGTGCCCGAATTGGTGGACACGCTTGTGTACATTTCCGCGTGGTCCTGCGTACAGCGGTCCAGCCCTGTTGAGTACATGCAAGAGCCCGAGTTCGCCGACAACCTGTTGGCCCCGCTGGCCGCGTTGAACGTGGGCGACCCGGCCGGGCTCGGCGTCGGACGGGCGAACTACCGCACGGCCGATCCCGACCTGCTGGCCGCGCTCAAGGCAGCGGTCATGGCGGACGCCACCGACGAGCAGTTCCGTGCCTTTCTCAACATTCTGCAGCCTGATGAGTCGCTTGCCGTGATGACAGCTGATGCTCGCGTGCAGGCTGACACCTGGGGAACGATCGCCCGTACGTATATTCGACTCACCGGCGACCGCTCACTGCCGGTGGCGATGCAGGATCGTCTGATCGCCGAGGCCGACGCACTGACGCCTGACAACCCTTATGACGTGCACACCCTTGACACTAGTCATGTCGGCTTTCTCCTGCGCCCGGCGGAGGTGGCGGGAATTCTGGATCGGCTGACCGCCTAGAAGCAGTCCGCCATGACCCGGGCCCTCATCTCTGGTGGAGCCACAATCCGATCGCGGCGACGGTGACAGCGCCGTGAAAGACGTAGGCGCACTCGTCGAAGCGCATAGCCACGGCGCGGCTGATCTTCAACTTGCCGATCAACCGGGCCACTTCGTTCCAGCGGACGTACCGCGCCAGGTCAAAGCCGGCGGGCCGGCCCCCGCGGCTGTGCCCGTTGGCCCGTTGGGTTCTCCGATTCTGGGATGGCGTGGCTGATCTGGCGTCGGCGCGGATACCGGCGGTTTCGGCGGTTTCGGCTGTTTCGGCGGTTTCAGGGCAAGGAATACGCCTGTCCGCACCCAGGTGGTCCGGTCGCGTCCGGAGACGTCCGCCACCCACGCATGGGACCCAAATGTGTTCCAGGACCGGGATCATCTGCGGCGCGTCACCTCACTGCCCGGGAGCGACCAGCACAGCCAGCGGCCTCAGACCGCCCTCACCCATGAGGTGGGTCCTCGGCGCAAGCCCGCCCCGCGAGCGCCCCGGGGCCTCGTCGGCACGGTGTCCGGTCGGCTGGTGGCTCGGCTGGTGGGTGCCGCCGGGGACATGCTCGGCCTGGCGGCGTGCGCCGACAGCAGGCTGATAGGCCCGTACACCATTGAGTCCGCACTGGTCATGCTCCAGTCGATCCGGCCCGCCGAACAGAACGACCCGACCGTCCGTACATGGCACAACTCACCGGACAGGCCCTCGTCGAGCGCGGGTGCCGTGTCACGGTGTCGGCGACGACGCGCGCGATGTGTTCCGGGGGGGTGCCGGCCCTGGCCCGCCACCGGTATGCCCATCCGCTGACCGAGCTGCTACCGCACACAAACCCTGACGGCTGACCCGCCCGATCCGCTGGGAACTCGTCGCTCAGCAGTACGGCCAGGCGATCGGGCACCGGCTGAGGACGTGTGGGCCGTCAGCATTTCCGAGCGGTAAGCGTCGTCGACAGAGCGGCGTGTCGGCAGCGGGGCTCCGGCTCAGATCACTGGGCGGAGACCTTGTGGACGATGGTGTCATCGGGGTCCAGCCGTCGCCCATCCGCAGAAAGCACTTCCAGTGCGCGGAGGCGATGTCCCTGCCGACGGTCGACCAACTCTGAGTGTGGTTCGCCCGAGGCAAAGAAGTGCCGTTCGCCCCACTGCCGCAGTGCCACGATGACGGGGAAGAGGGCCTTGCCCTTCGGGGTCAGTACGTACTCGCGGTAGGAGCTGCCGTCCGCGGCGGGGACGGATTCGAGGACGCCGCCGGCGACCAGGGTGCGCAGACGCGCGCTGAGGATGTTCTTCGCCACGCCGAGGCTGCGCTGGAACTCCCCGAAGCGCCGGCTTCCGTCGAAGGCGTCCCGCACGATCAGCAGGGACCACCAGTCGCCGATCGCGTCCACCGACCGGGCGACGGGACATTCGCTGTCGTCGAAGCGCGTCCTGGTCACCATGGCGTCCCTCACTCTCTCAACGGTTGCAACATGCTACCAAGAAAGTTACCGTCGCCGTTGGTGGCAAGATGAAACCAGACATACGGAGGGGTGCTGATGCCCGGCAGCGATGAGGCTGTGACACGACGGACCGAGGCCCGAAGCGGGGAAAGTTCCGCGTTCGTCCTGTCCCGTGGTGTCGTCATACTGTTCGCCGTCGCCTGCGGGGCAGCGGTGGCCAACGTCTACTTCTCCCAGCCGCTCCTGGTGACCGTGGGCCACGACCTCGCCATGAGCCCGGCACTTGTCGGCAGCGTGGTCACCCTCACGCATGTCGGATACGGGCTGGGACTCTTCTTCCTCGTGCCGCTGGGCGACGTGGCCGACCGCAGACGGCTCATCGTGACCCAGTTGCTGCTCCTGGTGGTCGCGCTGGCTGTGATAGCCGCCGCCCACACGGCGGCGATCCTGCTCGCGGGCATGGCCGCGATGGGGCTTCTCGCGGTCGTGACGCAGACGCTGGTGGCCTTCGCGGCGTCACTGGCCCCTCCCGCCGGGCGCGGACGGGTCGTCGGTCTGGTCACCAGCGGCGTGGTCATCGGAATCCTGCTCGCTCGCACCGCATCCGGTCTCATGGCCGATCTCGCGGGCTGGCGCTCCGTATACGTCGTCTCGGCGTCGCTCACCGCGCTGCTCGCCCTGGTCCTGTACCGAGTGCTGCCACACCACAGTGACGCTCCACCGACAACCCTGCGCTACGGACAGCTCCTGCGCTCCACGATCACCCTGTTCGCACAGGAACGACTGCTGCGGCTCCGGGCCCTGTTCGGCCTGCTGATCTTCGCCGCCTTCAGCACCCTGTGGAGCAGCGTCGCGCTGCCGCTGAGCGAGGCCCCGTACTTCCTGCCCCACAGCGCGATCGGGGCGCTGGGGCTGATCGGTGTCGCCGGCGCCTTGGCCGCGACCGTGGCGGGCCGCCTGAACGACCGCGGACTCTCCCGGCGGACCACCGGCATCGCCCTGGCGCTGCTCGCCGCCTCGTGGTTGCCCCTGGCCTTCACCCGCAGCTCACTCTGGGCCCTGGTTGTCGGGGTGATCCTTCTCGACCTCGCCGTGCAGGCGGTCCATGTCACCAATCAGACCCTGATCTACGCGCTGCACCCGGACGCGGGCAGCCGACTGATCGGCGGATACATGGTCTTCTACTCGATCGGCAGCGCCACCGGCGCCATCGCTGCGACCTCCCTCTACACGGTGGCCGGCTGGGGCGCCGTATGCACACTGGGTGCCGCGTTCAGCTGCCTCGGGCTCGTGCTGTGGGCGTTCACTCGACACAGCGCTCCGGACCCCGCCGCCAAGGTGATCTCTCGCAGCGGATCCTGAGCGTTCTCGCCGAACGTCGAGTGACAGGCGCGCCGCAGGCGCCGCGTGAACACGTTAAACCGCCCGGGGCCTGTACGGCGAGGTCAGGGTCGTGCGCTGCCGGCGGTCAGCATCCATCACCTCGGGCCGCACCGCGACGGACTCCCGCACCTGTTGAATCTGGTCGAGCAAGGGGTGCAGGTCAATGCCACGGGATTCGGGCGCGTCGACCTCGACGCTGCCGAGGTCGTGTCCGCCATCGTGAAGACCAACCCCTCCGCGCTGATGGTCGGCACCGACTTCCTAGGAAGCTTGACAGGTCCAGAGAGCGATCGCGGGGCGCGGCGACATCAACGGTCCGGGGCTCTCTCGGGTCTGCAGGTCGAACTCCGAGTGTTCCAGCAACGGCCAGCGGTCGCCGCCGAAGCGGGCGATGGGCCCGGGCTCCGCCGCGACCGCCAGATGGCCGAGGACGACGAGGATGGGCGCCGAGGCCACCGTGGTGGACGACCGCGAGCACCGTTGGCCCAAGAAGGTACGGATGGATGGCTTCGTCTACGGCTCCCTCCGCTCCGACACGACATCCCCGCAGGCGAACGCGTGGCCCACCGCCTGGCGTGGATCCGTCGGAACCCCGGCTGTGCCCCGTGGCCGACCGTCCCCTCGGATACCGCCTGCTACGACACGAGCCGGAGGATGAGCAAGAGCACGAGGAGGGCGCCCAGGGCCGCTGCGACGATCTGCCAGGTTCTCTGTCGGGAGGGCAGAACAAGTACCTGGGGCGCGGTGACGGTGGGGAAGACGTAGTAAACCCTGTGCGGGTGCTGGGGCGCCTCGGCGCGGGCCAGCTGCAGGTACTTGAAGGTGGCCTGGCGGGCGATCTCACCCTCCAGGAGGGCGGTCCAGGTGATCTTCACGTTGTCCGGCAGTCCCAGCTTCGAGGCTTCACCACGCTCTTCGACGCGTCGACGCACCGCGTCCAGAACCTTCTGCTCGTCAAGCACCCAGCTCTCCCCTGCTGTTGATCTCCGGCCTTACCTCTGTCAGCGACCAGGGTCAGCACTGCAGGCGGAACTCATATCGGGACACTAGCGAACCACCGGCACGACTATGAGGCATTCCCAACAGCCGCCGACCCATGTGGAGGTGGATAGAGCACAGTGGCACGGCTGGAGCCGCTATGCCCAGACCGGGCATCGCTGCGCAAGGGAGCGTCTTTTAGAGCTGGACGGCGTAGCAGCGGAGCAGGTCGAGGTCGGCGGTCCGTACGACGGACCAGCCCGCGGTGAGGAACTCGATGTCGGCAGCGGTGATCCCCAGCTTCTTGAGGGGGTCGGTGTCCTCGCGGCGTTCGGCGAGCTCGGTGACGACCCACAGGACTCCGCCGGGTGCGAGGACGTGGCGGACCCGGTCGAGGAAGGCCGGTTTGTCGTCCACCCACCGGTAGACAAGGCGACAGGTGACGGCGGCGTACGCGGGCTCCAGCAGTTCGCCGAGGTCGCCGCTGGTGAAGTCCATCAGCTGCCAAACCGGACCGGGTTCGGCTTCGGCGTCCTGGGCGGCCGCGAGGGCGAGGGCGGTTGGAGCGCAGTCGATGCCGGTGGCGCGGTAACCGAGCTGGTGGTGGAGGTGGCGGGCGAGGGCGCCGTCGCCGCTGCCGATGTCGAGGGCCGGGCGTCTGCGGCCGGGGCCGAGATGCTTGGCCAGGAGCGTGGTCTCGGCGCCGGTGACCTGACGGTACCGGCGCCCGTCAGCCCACAGCCGCTCCCAGTAAACGGCAGACGCGGTTGCCATGGGGCCCTGCCTTTCGGGTTGGGGGTTTGAACTCGGAACTCCGACAGTTCGTCAAGTACCCCCGGACGGCGCGAGGGCGTCCACGGGGAGTAATTGTCAAGGCTTTGGGTCTGTGGAGCCCTGATGTTCCTTCGCGCATGACGTTGTCGTTGTCACTTCCTCGTTGGCGTGCTTGCTTCTGATCGCGGCCGCCTCGCATTGTCTTCCTTCAACGCCTGGCGGGAGGGATGGATATCCTTCCCCGCATGTCTGATGATCTTTATGCCTCCTTGGGCCCGGGGGTGCGGGCGCGGCTGGTCGCGGAGGTGTCCGTACCACTACGCGGCACGGTGCGCTTGTTGACGGACGGCTTTCTGGCAGTTCCCTGTGCCCGCGAGGTCATGGTGCTGGACCGTGCGTTGCGCGTCGTCTCCCGTTTCCCTGTCCCGGAGGAGCTGGCGCGTCGATATCGGGAGCCGGATGGGGACATCCGGGTCGATGTGAGCCCTGATCGCCGGTGGGTGGTTCTCGCGGGCACCGAGCGCATGATGGTCGTTGACTCGACCGGAAGGGTGGCCTGGCACACCACATATCCCACGTTCGGCGATGCCGGCGGCGACGCGGTGCCGGCCTGCGGAGTGTTCAGCTCCGACGGCTCCGAGTTGTGGGCCTTCATACCGGTCCTCGGCCCATACGCCGACGAAAACTGGGTGGATGACGCCGAGCGATGGGTGGTCAGGATGTCGGACTGGCAGATCACCGGTAGAGCGGAATCCCGCTATCGGGGGATCACGGACATCATCACCTCTCCCGATGGGAGCCGACTGGGATTTGCCTACTTCGACGGTCACCATGCGGATGGCATCTGGACTGCCTGGCACGACAACGTCGAGAGCACTCCGGTCCGAGGGGGCTGGTTCCCGCTGGACGTGTCTCCCGACGGTCGCCACTGGCTCGGCGGTACCTGGCACGACATCGTCGTGGGCGACTTCGCGGGGAGCGCGATCCGGCTGAACGAGGACGGGCAATGGGATCACTGGGAATTCACCCCGGGCGCCTGTTTCCTGGACCCGAAACAGGTGCTCGTCGCCGGACGTCACGACGACGAGAAGAACCGGCATCTGTTGTTCCGTACCGACACCTTGGAGCCGATCGGACATATCGCATACCCCGCGCAATTCCCGGATGAACAGAAGTGCGGGTTCGTGCGCGGTCACGGCGACGGCACCTGGCTGACCATGCACATCCCCGGATACGAACGGCCCGAGGAGGGACGACTCTGTCGCTGGGCCACTTGCTGAGTCCACCGACGCGAGAACCCGCTGTCCCGGGAAATGCCGCGAAAGGTCGACTTTGCTGTGGCGGGCGATCAGTGACGACAGACCGGGGGCGGCATTCGTCTCGGCGAGCTCGTTCACCAGAGCGGAGGCGGTGGTGCAGCGGTCCGTCAGGCCCAGCTCGCCGATGATCTCGGGCGGAATGTGCAGGTTCTTCTCATACTCAAAGGCCTCCAGCCGCTTGGGTCGTGAACCTCGCTGCCGGGTCTGACGGATTGAGCTGAAGCGCGGACCACCGGAGACCTGGCCGGCTCGCGCGGGTGAATGTCTCGCTCTCGCGCGACCCCGCCGGGACGGAGCCGGAGAAGTGGCGATCCCGTTCCTGCTCGCACCGCCGCCGCTTTGGCGGCGCTCAGACTTCCTGGAACTTTCCCGACGCGACCGAGGATACGCCTGAGAGATCGCCCTTGATGGGGACGAGGTGGTGCGGTGCAGGAGGAGCACGAGAAGCTCCGCCGTTACGACGCCGGCACCTCGGAACAGCCGCCGGGTCAGTTCCAGTGCCGCCAGACCGATGCGGGCAGTGCCGCGCGCCGGATCTGCGCGCCCGCCGGCGCCTGCCCGCCGCGGCCCTCGTTCGGGAGAAGTCCGCGGGCTCCCGCGCCCGGCCGCTGTTGCCGCCCCTCAGGCGGCGTGGCGGGCCCGGTCCCGATGGCCGCGGATGATCTCCGCGTAGCGGTGGCCGGTCCCCTTGATGGTGCGGGCCTGGGTGCGGTAGTCGACGTGGACGAGCCCGAAGCGCTTGCCGTATCCGTAGGCCCACTCGAAGTTGTCGAGCAGCGACCAGGCGAAGTAGCCGGCCAGCGGGGCGCCCTTGCGGGCTGCCGAGGCGCAGGCCGCCAGGTGTTGGATGAGGTATTTCTGGCGCTCGGGGTCGTCGACGGTGCCGTCCGGGCGTATGACGTCGGGGTAGGAGGAGCCGTTCTCGGTGACGTACAGCTTGCGGGCGCCGTATTCGTCGGTCAGGCGCAGCAGGAGGGTTTCGATGCCGGTGGGGTCGATCTCCCAGTCCATGCCTGTGCGGGGCACGTCCGGGCGGCGGACGGTGTGGGCGTGGG
>NZ_MUNE01000136.1 GCF_002154605.1 Streptomyces milbemycinicus
AGAGCGGGGGATTTGTGCGTTCGGCGGCGGGCGCCGCCGACGCTGTCCGTCGCTATCGCAAACGAGCCATCAGGGCGTGCTCGACGAGCGTGATGAGCGCGCTCTTGGCCTCGCTGCGGTGGCGGGCGTCGGTGATGATGATGGGCGCGTCCGGGCCGATCTGCAGCGCCTCGCGGACTTCTTCGGGGGTGTAGGGCTGGTGTCCGTCGAAGCCGTTGAGGGCGATGACGAAGGGCAGTCCGGAGTTCTCGAAGTAGTCGACGGCGGGGAAGCAGTCGGCGAGGCGCCGGGTGTCGACGAGGACGACGGCGCCGATGGCGCCGCGGACCAGGTCGTCCCACATGAACCAGAACCGGTCCTGTCCGGGCGTGCCGAACAGGTAGAGGATCAGGTCCTGGTCGAGCGTGATGCGGCCGAAGTCCATGGCCACCGTGGTGGTGGTCTTGTCCGGCGCGTGGGTGAGGTCGTCGATCCCGGCCGAGGCGGAGGTCATCACGGCTTCGGTGCGCAGCGGGTTGATCTCCGAGACCGCGCCGACGAACGTGGTCTTGCCCACGCCGAAGCCGCCCGCCACCACGATTTTCGCGGAGGTGGTGGAGCGGGCTGCACCGCTAGAGCTTGCGAAGTCCACTGAGCACCCTTTCGAGCAATGTCACGTCAGGCTGGCCGCCGGCGGACTCGTCGCCGCCGGGCTGATGGATGGCGACGAGCCCGGCCTCGGCCAGGTCGGCTACGAGGATCCGGGCGACGCCGAGGGGAATGGTCAGGAGTGCGGAGATCTCGGCGACCGACTTGATCTCGCGGCACAGGTGGCAGATCCGCTGGTGCTCGGGCAACTGGCCCTGGAGCTGAGCGGGGTCCGCCGTGGTGGACACCAGCGCCTCGATGGCGAGCTGGTAACGAGGCCGGGTCCGGCCTCCGGTCATGGCGTACGGCCGCACCAGCGGGTTGTGGCCGATGGCCGGGGAGGACGGCTCCGGGGTGTGCCGCACGGGCGGCGGCACGGACCGGCTGGGGGGCGGCTGATGCGTCGGCGGCTCGGACGACAGCCCCGCCGGGCCGTCCTGTGGCGCATAGGAGGGCGCGTACGGCTGCTGGAGGGGCTGCTCGTGCAGGGGCGGGGGCAGAGCCTCATGAGGCTGCTGAACGGGCTCCTGAGGCGCCGCAGGGGGCTGCTGGGCCGAGCGGACCTGACGACTTGGCGTGGAGGGGAAGTTGAAGCGCTTCAACGGGGCATCTCCGTGCGGCTCGGCCTGTTGCCCATGACCGTACGGATATCCACTGGGGGGCGTTGCCACGTGTCCTCCTCCAACTCGCCTGTCTGCCGGTCGCGCCACCGCACCCTAACGGCGCGGTGGCGCGAAACGCATCTTTGTGTTTGCTAGTTGAGAAGACTGCCTTGCAGTTCGGCGCGCAGGTCCGGGGTGAGGACGCCGCCCGTGCGGTCGACGAGCAGGGCCATC
>NZ_MUNE01000137.1 GCF_002154605.1 Streptomyces milbemycinicus
GCTCGTCCATGGTCCAGCCGGGACAGCCCGCCCAGCCCGTCGCGGGCGACGCCTCCGGCTGGACCATGGACGAGCGGCTCTACAACCAGGTCTGGGGCATGTTCGAGGACCTGGCGCGGACGACCGCGGCCTACCGCAGCGCCGTCGACTTCGCCGACTCCCGTATGGAGAAGGAGCTGGACGGGGTCCTGTCCGACCCGCGCACCCGCTTCGGCCCGGCCGCCGACTCGGCCCGCGCGGAAGCCCGTACCAAGCACACCGCCCTGGTCGAGCAGGCCCGCGCGGCCCTCGACCGGGATCTGGTCCAACTCGCCGCCGAGGCCGAGGTGGTCGAGCCCGCGCTGCCCCCGGCGTTCGCGCGCTGGGACAGCCCGGTCTGGCAGGCCTATCAGGTGCCCATGGAGATCCCCATGGCGCTGCGCCTGGGGGAGCTGCATCTCCCGGAGCGGCGTGATCTGCGCATCCCGATGCTGGTGCGGCTGCCGCTGGAGCGCGGGCTGTGGATCGACAGCGGGCGGGACGCCCTGTCCGACGCGGCGATGGTGGACTCAGGGGAGCTGCGCCGGCTGGCCGCGGACACGGCGGTCGCGCATGCCGCGCGGCTGCTGGCGGTCTATCCGGCGGGCGAGTTCACGGTCCATGTGATCGACCCGGCGGGGTCGGCCGCCGGGTCCCTGGCCCCGCTGCTGAGCTCCGGCGTGCTGCGCGAGCCGCCCGCCTCCGGTGCCCAGGGGGTGAGCGCGATGCTCGCCGGGCTGACGCGCCGGGTCGACCTGGTGCAGATGGCGGTGCGCAGCGGCGCCACGGACGCGCTGCCGCCGGACCTGGACATCGCCGAACAGCTGCTGATCGTCAATGACTTCCCGCACGGCTTCGACGACCGGGCCGTCACCCAGCTGCGCTATCTCGCGGACGAGGGGCCCTCGGTGGGCGTGCATCTGATGATGGTGGCCGACCGGCAGGACGCCCAGGTGTACGGCCCGGTGCTTGACCCGCTGTGGCGCTCGCTGCTGAGGGTCACCCCGGTCCCGGACGACCACCTGGCCGACCCCTGGGTGGGCCACGCCTGGACGTACGAGCCGTCGCTGGTGCCGGCCGGCAGCCAGGTGGTGGAGCAGGTGCTGGCGCAGGTGGTCAGGGCCCGGCAGGCGTATGGCCGCTGACTCCTGATGCTCGGTCATTACTAGGTAAAGGACTGCTGACCAGCCAATTTACCCATCTCTTTACTCTTCCTTGGTGATTCCTGTACTCTTCTTTGTGCGGAGGGGAGTACTCCTGTCGCGGCGTTCCCGTCAGTACGGATCGCGTCCGGTGCCTGGTCGGGCCGGATACGAACCCGGGGCGTCGGCCCGTGGTGCGAGCCCGGGCGGAAGAGACCTCCGGCAGCGACGACGCTGAACTTGCCGTACGAATGCCGGAGGAACCGTTGGACGTCTCCTTGTCCCTGTGGGTGCTGACCATTGCCGGTCTGTGCGCCCTGATCGCCGTCGACTTCTTTATCGGCGGCCGTAAACCGCATGAGGTCTCGCTCAAGGAAGCGGGGATCTGGACGGCCGTCTGGGTCGCCCTCGCCGGGCTGTTCGGGCTCGGGCTGCTCGTCTTCGCGGGCGGGCAGCCCTCGGGCGAGTTCTTCGCCGGGTTCATCACCGAGAAGTCGCTGAGCGTCGACAACCTCTTCGTCTTTGTGCTGATCATGGCGAAGTTCGCGGTGCCGACGATCTACCAGCAGCGGGTGCTGATGGTGGGCGTGCTCATAGCGCTGGTGCTGCGGGCGATCTTCATCGGCGCGGGCGCCGCGATCATCTCGAACTTCTCCTGGGTCTTCTACCTCTTCGGCGCCTTCCTCATCTGGACCGCCTGGAAGCTCATCCAGGAGGCGCGGGCCGGTGAGGAGGAAGAGGAGTTCGAGGAGAACCGCCTGCTGAAGGCGGTCGAGAAGCGCTTCCCGTCCACCGACAAATACCACGGCACCAAGCTGTTCATCGTCGAGAACGGCAAGCGTCTGATGACCCCGATGCTCATCGTCATGCTGGCGATCGGCACCACGGACGTCCTGTTCGCGCTCGACTCGATACCCGCGATCTTCGGCCTCACCCAGGATCCGTACATCGTCTTCACGGCCAACGCCTTCGCGCTGATGGGCCTGCGCCAGCTGTACTTCCTGATCGGCGGGCTGCTGAAGAAGCTGGTCCACCTGTCGTACGGGCTGTCGGTGATCCTCGGCTTCATCGGTGTGAAGCTGGTGCTCCACGCGCTGCACGAGTCCGGGGTGCATGTCCCCGAGATCAGCATCCCGGTCTCGCTCGCGGTCATCTGCGCGGTGCTCGCCATCACCACGGTCACCAGCCTCTACGCCTCGAAGAAGCAGGCCGAGCGGGAGCGGGCGGCCGAGGAACAGACGGAGGAGGCCGCGGAGGCCGCAGGAGCCGTGGGAGCCGAGCGGGACAGCATCGACGTCCGGCCCTGACCACGGCGACAGCGGCAGCCTCGAAGTACCACTCCGACCAGGGAGCCGGTGGCCGCACCCGCCGGCTCCCGCCCAGACTCGCCCCGGGCTGCCCTGACCCCGGAGCGGGCTCTAGACCGCTGCCTCCCCGGCCTCCATCGGCCGTGGGAGGGGGCGGTCCGTGCCGTCCGCCGGGCGGGTCTCCGGCAACAGGGCGAAGCAGCCCAGGCTGAGCAGCGCGATGCCGGTCAGATACGCGGCGACGCCCCACGGCGGACCGTCGCCGCGCGACAGGGCGGTCGCCACGAGCGGGGTGAGCCCGCCGCCGAGCACGCCCCCGAGGTTGTAGCCGACGGCCGCGCCCGTGCAGCGCACCCGCGGCTCGTACAGCTCGGGCAGATAGGCCGCCGTGACGGCGAACATCGAGACAAAGGCCAGCAGCGCGCCCAGGAAGCCGAGGAACATCAGCGGGGCCCGCCCGGTGCCGAGCAGCGCCACCATCGGGAACGTCCACAGCACCGTGCCGGCGCAGCCCGCCAGGCACATGCTCCGCCGCCCGAAGCGGTCGCCGAGATGCGCGGCCAGCGGCGTCACCGTGCCCTTGACCGCCACCGCCGCCATGACACAGCCGAGCATGACCGTGCGGTCCACCCCCAGCCGCTCCGTCCCGTACGCCAGCGACCAGGTCGTCACGGTGTAGAAGACCGCGTAGCCCACCGCGAGGCCGCCCGCGGTGAGCAGCACCAGCCGCCAGTGGCCGCGCACCACCTCGGCGAGCGGCGCGGCGGCGCGCTCGCCGCGCTCGGCCAGCTCCCGGAACTGAGGGGACTCGGCGAGTTGGGCGCGCAGCAGCAGCCCCGTCGCCACCAGCACGGCCGCCGCCCAGAACGGCACCCGCCAGCCCCAGGACCGGAAATCGGCCTCGCTCAGCGTCGCCGACAGGGCCAGCATGACGCCGTTGGCGAGCAGAAATCCGACGGAGGGGCCGATCTGCGGAATGCCCGCCCACAGCCCGCGCCGCCGCTCGGGCGCGTGCTCGGCGGTCAGCAGCACCGCGCCGCCCCACTCGCCGCCGAGCCCGAGGCCCTGCAGAAAGCGCAGCGTCAGCAGCAGTACGGGGGCCGCGGCGCCGATCGAGTCATACGTGGGCACAAAGCCGACCGCGACCGTCGCGACCCCGGTGAGCAGCAGCGAGAACACAAGGACGGGCCGTCTGCCGTACCGGTCGCCGAGGGGGCCGAAGAGCGCCGAGCCCAGGGGCCGGGAGAGGAAGCCGACGGCGAAGGTGCCGAAGGCGGCGAAGGTCCCGGCGAGCGGGGAGACGGTGGGGAAGAAGAGCGGGCCGAGGACGAGCGCGGCCGCGGTGCCGTAGACGAAGAAGTCGTAGAACTCGATGGCGGTGCCGGCCAGGGACGCGGCGGCGAGCCGGACCATGGACGGGGAGCGGTCGTCGTGCATGAAGCGCCAACCGCCGCCGCGCGCCCGCGGTTACGGGGTGTGCGGTGTCCGCGAGGGCGCACGGCGCGAGGGCGCGTCGCGCGCCCACCCGGGCGCCGCGCGCGTCGCTCTCACGCCTCGCTGCGCGCTCCCCTCATGCGTCGCTGTCCGCCTCGGTCACCAGCCGCGCTCGCGCCACTCGCCCAGGTGCGGGCGCTCCGCGCCCAGGGTGGTGTCGTCGCCGTGGCCGGGGTACACCCAGGTCTCGTCCGGCAGCTGATCGAAGAGCTTGGTCTCGACGTCGTTGATCAGGCTCTCGAACGCCTTCGGGTCCTTCCAGGTGTTGCCGACCCCGCCGGGGAAGAGGCAGTCGCCGGTGAACACATGCGGGTGGCCGTGCGGGTCGTCGTAGACCAGGGCGATGCTGCCCGGTGTGTGCCCCACCAGGTGGCGGGCGGTCAGCTCGACCCGGCCGACGCGCAGCGTGTCCCCGTCCTCGACCAGGACGTCGGTGGGGACCGGGATGCCCTCGGCGTCGTAGCGGCCCGCGTAGGTGCGGGCGCCGGTGGTCTCCACCACTTCGCGCAGCGCGCCCCAGTGGTCCTGATGGCGGTGGGTGGTGACGACGGACGCGATACCGCTGCTCCCGATGAGCGTCAGCAGGGTGTGCGGCTCGGCCGCGGCGTCGATGAGCAGCTGCTCGTCGGTGGCGCGGCAGCGCAGCAGATAGGCGTTGTTGTTCATCGGACCGACCGCGACCTTCGAGATCATCAGATCGGGCAGTTCATGCACATCCGCCGGCCCGCCGACCTTCACCGCTCCGCTGTACGTCATGGCCTCAGCGTCTCTGATTGACTCAGTGATCTCCAGTGTTTCACAGAGATGTGAGCCAATCGCCTTCGTGCCCTGGTGCTGAACGGCAGGAGCCGCCAACCCGCGTGGCACGTCCCTCCGGACACTGGTCGGTAAGGTCTCGCGGCCTCACCGAGGAGGGTGCCCGGCGTCGCCTGGGCGCCGGGCGTGCGCATGACACTCTGCCACAGGGTGGCTACGGATCGCTGATCGGACTGGTTACCCCAGCGGCGGGAGGGAGGGCAGGGGCGCGTCCCGACAGTACAGATCCGCCCCGTGCGTGCGCCCGCTCAGCCACCCCAACAGGGCGGCGGGGGAGCCCTCGACGGTCAGTGGCGGCTCGGCGCCCGCCCGGCCGGTGTGCCGGGCCCGGCCGCCGTCAGCCGACACCAGCCGCAGCGGGGGGATGTCAGGGTGGCCCGCGAACCTCTCCTCGGCGAGGAAGTCGAGCTCCTGCTCGACGAACGCGGCGGGCAGATCCGCCAGGGTGTAGCCGACGCCGAGGTCCACATGGTGCAGCTCGACCTCGACCAGCCTGCGGAAGGGCAGCCGGCCGGCCTGCTCGACGACGCCGCGCCGCATGGTGACCTCGAAGGGCCTGCGGTGCGCGGGGAGCGCCGCGGCCGCCGCGTTGAAGCGGAACGCGCTGGTGCGCAGATCGTCGAGGTGGATGGGGAGCAGACGGGCCGCCGCGTCCTCGATCTCCCGGTCGCGAGCGTCCTCGCTCGCGTACATGGGGGCCGGCTCCCCGGTGCGCGCCCATGTGAGGAGATTCACCAGGGCGTCCGCGTTGCGCGCCAGATGCGCCAGTACATGGCCCCGGGTCCAGCCGGGGAGCAGCGAGGATTCGGTCAAGGCCGTCTCGTCCAGTCTGGACACCGAAGTCATCAGCCGGTCGGTCGCGCCCCGCACCGCGGCCGCGTCCCGCGCGTAATCGGTCATGCTCTGACGGTAGTCCGCACCACACGTTCGGGTGAAGCTGTCGTCCTCGGTCCGCAAATCGAATGTGCGTGCTATAGGCTCGTGTGCTGCATCCTTAAAGACATCGCGGCGCGCCCCCTACCCTGGGTCGGGGGGCTTCGCCTCGCTCCGGTTCTGCGCACCGGCAGAGCCTCCACGGAAGCGGGGCCCGCGGACCCCACACCTCTCTCAAGAAAGGTGCCGACCGGCGTGGCCGACCGTCTCATCGTCCGTGGCGCTCGCGAGCACAACCTCAAGAACGTCTCGCTCGACCTTCCTCGCGACTCCCTCATCGTCTTCACCGGGCTCTCCGGGTCGGGCAAGTCCTCCCTCGCGTTCGACACGATCTTCGCGGAGGGCCAGCGCCGTTACGTCGAGTCCCTCTCCTCGTACGCGCGCCAGTTCCTGGGGCAGATGGACAAGCCCGACGTGGACTTCATCGAGGGCCTGTCCCCCGCGGTGTCCATCGACCAGAAGTCCACCTCGCGCAACCCCCGCTCCACGGTCGGCACCATCACGGAGGTCTATGACTACCTCCGGCTGCTGTTCGCCAGGATCGGCAAGCCGCACTGCCCCGAGTGCGGCCGCCCGATCTCCCGCCAGTCGCCGCAGGCGATCGTCGACAAGGTGCTGGAGCTGTCCGAGGGCAGCCGCTTCCAGGTGCTGTCGCCGCTGGTGCGCGAGCGCAAGGGGGAGTTCGTCGACCTCTTCGCCGATCTGCAGACCAAGGGCTACAGCCGGGCGCGGGTGGACGGCACGACCATCCAGCTGACCGACCCGCCGAAGCTGAAGAAGCAGGAGAAGCACACCATCGAGGTGGTCATCGACCGCCTGACGGTCAAGGACAGCGCCAAGCGGCGGCTGACCGACTCCATCGAGACCGCGCTCGGGCTCTCCGGCGGCATGGTGATCCTTGACTTCGTGGACCTCGACGAGGACGACCCGCAGCGCGAGCGGATGTTCTCCGAGCACCTTTACTGCCCGTACGACGACCTGTCCTTCGAGGAGCTGGAGCCGCGCTCCTTCTCCTTCAACTCGCCTTTCGGCGCCTGTCCGGAGTGCACCGGCATCGGCACCCGTATGGAGGTCGACCCCGAGCTGATCATCCCGGACGAGGAGAAGTCGCTCGACGAGGGCGCCATCCACCCCTGGTCCCACGGCCACACCAAGGACTACTTCGCCCGGCTGTACGGCGGGCTGGCCGACGCGCTCGGGTTCCGTACGGACATCCCCTGGGCCGGGCTCCCGCAGCGCGCCAAGAAGGCGCTGCTCTACGGGCACAAGACGCAGATCGAGGTCCGCTACCGCAATCGCTACGGGCGGGAGCGCGCCTACGTCACGTCCTTCGAGGGCGCGGTGCCCTTCGTCCGGCGGCGGTACACGGAGGCGGAGAGCGATTCCAGCCGCGAGCGCTTCGAGGGCTATATGCGCGAGGTGCCCTGCCCCACCTGTGAGGGCACCCGGCTCAAGCCGCTCATCCTGGCGGTCACGGTGGAGGGCCGCTCCATCGCGGAGGTCTCCGCGATGTCGATCAGCGAGTGCGCCGAGTTCCTGCGCGACATGAAGCTGAGCGCCCGCGACAAGACCATCGCCCAGCGGGTGCTCAAGGAGGTCAACGAGCGGCTGCGGTTCCTGGTCGACGTCGGCCTGGACTATCTCTCGCTCAACCGCGCGGCGGGCACGCTCTCCGGCGGCGAGGCGCAGCGCATCCGGCTGGCCACCCAGATCGGCTCCGGCCTGGTCGGCGTGTTGTACGTACTGGACGAGCCGTCGATCGGGCTGCACCAGCGCGACAACCACCGGCTGATCGAGACGCTGGTGCGGCTGCGCGACCTGGGCAACACCCTGATCGTCGTCGAGCACGACGAGGACACCATCAAGACCTCGGACTGGGTGGTGGACATCGGCCCCGGCGCGGGCGAGCACGGCGGCAAGGTCGTCCACAGCGGGCCGCTCGCGGAGCTGCTGGCCAACGAGGAGTCGATGACCGGGCAGTATCTGGCCGGGAAGAAGTCCATCGAGCTGCCGGGGATGCGCCGCCCCATGGACCCGGAGCGGCAGCTGACGGTCCACGGCGCCCGGGAGAACAATCTCCAGGACATCGATGTGTCCTTCCCGCTCGGTGTGCTCACCGCCGTCACCGGCGTCTCCGGATCGGGTAAGTCCACCCTGGTCAACGACATCCTGTACACCCACCTGGCGCGCGAGCTGAACGGGGCGCGGGCCGTCCCGGGCCGGCACACCCGGGTCGCCGGCGACGACCTCGTCGACAAGGTGGTGCATGTCGACCAGTCGCCCATCGGCCGCACCCCGCGCTCCAACCCGGCGACGTACACCGGCGTCTTCGACCATGTGCGCAAGCTGTTCGCGGAGACGATGGAGGCCAAGGTCCGCGGGTACCTGCCCGGGCGCTTCTCCTTCAACGTCAAGGGCGGCCGTTGCGAGAACTGCTCCGGCGACGGCACCATCAAGATCGAGATGAACTTCCTGCCGGATGTGTATGTGCCGTGCGAGGTCTGCCACGGCGCCCGCTACAACCGGGAGACGCTGGAGGTGCACTACAAGGGCAAGTCCATCGCCGAGGTGCTGGACATGCCCATCGAGGAGGGGCTCGACTTCTTCGAGGCGGTGCCGACCATCGCCCGCCATCTGCGCACGCTCAACGAGGTCGGGCTCGGCTATGTCCGGCTCGGGCAGCCCGCGCCGACCCTCTCCGGCGGCGAGGCGCAGCGCGTCAAGCTCGCGAGCGAGCTGCAGAAGCGGTCGACGGGGCGCACGGTCTACGTCCTGGACGAGCCCACGACCGGGCTGCACTTCGAGGACATCAGCAAGCTGATCAAGGTGCTGTCCGGACTGGTCGACAAGGGCAATACGGTGATCGTCATCGAGCACAACCTCGATGTGATCAAGACGGCCGACTGGGTCGTGGACATGGGCCCGGAGGGCGGCAGCGGCGGCGGTCTGGTCGTCGCCGAGGGCACCCCCGAGGAGGTGGCCTCGGTCCCGGCCAGCCACACCGG
Organism: Streptomyces milbemycinicus; assembly: GCF_002154605.1. GTDB lineage: Bacteria > Actinomycetota > Actinomycetes > Streptomycetales > Streptomycetaceae > Streptomyces > Streptomyces milbemycinicus. The sequence continues at coordinate 8,716 of NZ_MUNE01000137.1, forward strand.
CAAGTTCCTCAGGGAGATGCTGGGGGACCTGGTGAGCGACGCGGTGGCGCCGGTCGGCCGGAAGTCCGTGAAGAAGGCCCCCGCGAAGGCCCCTGCCAAGGCTCCGGCGAAGAAGGCGGCAGCCAAGAAGGCCGTGGCCAAGAAGACCGTGGCCACGAAGGCGGCGGCGAAGACGACTGTCTCCGGACGGCGCGCGGCGGCGAAGTAGCGCGCGCCGGTGGTTACGTGCCGGAGCGTGCCGAGCCCCGCCGGGCCCGGCACGCTCCGCGGCCCGCCGCAGGAGCGGCGGGGGTGCGCCTCGACGGTGCCCCCACAGCTCCTCGTAGCGCCTTGCGGGGCCGGGTGGGCCCGGGAGATGCCGGGGGTCAGAGCTCGGCCGCGTAGGGCGGCTGCGCGCCCGGCCGGGAGCAGGTGACGGCGGCGGCCCGCGCCGCGAAGCCGAGCACATCCCGCCAGGCCGCCTCGTCCAGCTTCGCCACCGCGTCCGCCGACAGCGCCTCATGCGCCGCCAGCCGGTGCAGCAGTGCGGCGTTCACCGTGTCGCCCGCCCCGATGGTGTCCACGACCTCGACCTGTGCACCGGGGACGGCGCAGCCGCCCCCGTCCCGGGTGAGGACGCTGATGCCGTCCCGGCCGTGCGTGAGGACCACGGCCGCCGGGCCGGCCGCCAGCCACTCCCGGGCGGCCGCCGCCGGGTCCTGGGCGCCGGCCAGCCAGGCGGCGTCCTCCATCGACAGTTTGAGCAGCCCGACATGCGGCAGCCAGCCGCGGAACCGGGCCCGGTAGGCGTCGGCGTCGGGGATCAGACCGGTGCGGATGTTGGGGTCGAGCGTGGTGAAGACGCCCCGCGCCGCCTCGCGCCGCAGCAGCGCCTCGTACGCGCTCGCGCCCGGCTCCAGCACCAGCGAGCAGGTGCCGAAGGACAGCGCCGTGACCGAGTCGGGAAGGGTTGCGGGCAGCTCGAAGAGACGGTCCGCGGTGCCCTCGACGTAGAAGCCGTAGCCCGCCGATCCGTCGGGGGCTATCGAGGCCACCGCCAGCGTGGTCGGCTCCGCGCCGCGCTGCACCAGCGCGGTGTCCACGCCGTCCTCCTGCAACCCCGCCATCAGCGCCTCGCCGAAGCCGTCGGTCGAGATCCGGGAGCAGAAGGCGGTCGGTGAGCCCAGCCGGCCCAGCGCCACCGCCGTGTTGTACGGGCCGCCGCCGCGCCGCGGCAGCAGCGCCGGCAGGGCCGGGTCCGCCGCGGGGCCGGCCGTGGCCGGGCGGTCGGGCACCAGGTCGATCAGGGCTTCTCCGGCGACGACAATCACGAGGCGGTTCCTCACGTTGTGGGTGGATTGGGATCCCGGGGCCGGCTGCTGCTCGCCGGCTGGCGGACGGCCCCGCCGGGCGCTTCACTCCGCAGCCTCCTTGCAGCCGCACGAGGTGCGGTGCACAAAGGTGCAGGGCAGCCGGACGGTCTGCGGCGGCCGGGAGGGGTCCGCCAGCCGGTCGAGCAGCAGCCTGACCGCGGTGGCGCCGATCTGGCGGCTGGGCTGCGAGATCGCGGTGAGCCGGGGCGAGAACACATCGGCCCAGGAGAAGTCGTCGAAGCAGACCAGCGCGATGTCGTCCGGCACGCCGAGGCCCGCCTCGCGCAGGGCGCGCAGCGCGCCGATGGTCATCGCGTTGTTCGCGGTGACGATCGCGGTGGGCGGCCGGGCGGCTGCCAGCAGCCGGTGGGTGGCGTCCCGCGCGCCATCCGCCTCGGAGTCGCCGTCGGCCAGCAGTTCGGGGTCGAACGGCAGCCCCCGCAGGCGCAGCCCGGCCCGGTAGCCGGCCGTCCGCTCGGCGGTGGTGCTCAGCCCCGGCGCGCCCGCGACCAGGCCGATGCGGGTGTGGCCGAGGTCGGCGAGGTGGCGGACGAGCTCTTCGACGTGGTGGGCGTTCTCCGCGCTCACCTGGTCGTGGGCGTCCGTGACCAGCCGGTCGAGGAAGACGGCGGGGACCTGGTGGCGGGTCAGATAGTCGAGCATCGCGCGGGGCTCGGCGGAGGCGGCGACGATCACTCCGTCCACCCGCCGCTCGTGGAGGAGCTGGACGGCCTTGCGCTCCTGCTCGGGGTCGTCGTGCGGATCGGCGATGAGCAGGCCGTAGCCGTGCTCCAGGGCGCCGGCCTCGACGCCTTGCAGGATCTCGGTGAAGTACGGATTGCTGATCGCCGAGACCGCCAGGCCGATCGAGCGGGTGCGCGCGGTGACCAGGGAACGGGCGAGCGTGTTGTGGGTGTAGCCCAGGGCGTCGATGGCGTCGAGCACGGCCTGTCGGGTGCCCGGGAGCACGGGACGGGTCTCGTTGAGCACATGCGACACCGTCGCCACGGACACGCCCGCGCGCCGGGCCACATCAGCCATCGTCGCCATCTGTGATTTCCCCTCACCGTCCGCCCGTCGCCCCGGAGCGGGTCGAGGCAGGAACGTACCGCATTCCAGGCGTCGCGTAAACGCTTACGCAAGCGTTTACGCGCACCCCGCGACATCCCGTGCGGCGCACCCGGCCCGACCGCTCCGGACTGTCACTCCCCGCCAGTAGGGTGGTGACCATGGCCGACCCGAGCAGCTACCGCCCCAAGCCGGGACAGATCCCCGAGTCGCCGGGGGTCTACAAGTTCCGAGACGAGCACGGCCGGGTGATCTACGTAGGAAAGGCGAAGAGCCTGCGCCCGCGGCTCTCCTCCTACTTCCAGGACCTGGCGAATCTCCATCCGCGCACCCGCACCATGGTCACCACCGCCGCCTCCGTGGAGTGGACCGTGGTGAGCACGGAGGTCGAGGCGCTGCAGCTCGAGTACTCCTGGATCAAGGAGTTCGACCCCCGGTTCAACGTCAAGTACCGCGATGACAAGAGCTATCCGTCCCTCGCCGTCACGCTGAACGAGGAATTCCCCCGGGTCCAGGTCATGCGCGGCCCCAAGAAGAAGGGCGTGCGCTACTTCGGCCCGTACGGCCACGCCTGGGCCATCCGCGAGACCGTCGATCTGATGCTGCGGGTCTTCCCGGTGCGTACCTGCTCGGCCGGGGTGTTCAAGCGCTCGGCCCAGATCGGCCGCCCCTGTCTGCTCGGCTATATCGGCAAGTGTTCCGCCCCCTGTGTGGGCCGGGTGACCGCCGAGGAGCACCGGCGGCTGGCCGAGGAGTTCTGCGACTTCATGGCGGGGCGCACCGGCGCCTATCTGCGCCGTCTGGAGCAGCAGATGCAGGAGGCCGCCGAGGAGATGGAGTACGAGAAGGCGGCCCGGCTCCGCGACGACATAGGGGCGCTCAAGCGCGCCATGGAGAAGAACGCGGTCGTGCTGGCCGACGCCACCGACGCCGACCTGATAGCGATCGCCGAGGACGAGCTGGAGGCCGCCGTCCAGATCTTCCATGTGCGCGGCGGCCGGGTCCGCGGCCAGCGCGGCTGGGTCACCGACAAGGTGGAGGCCGTGGATACGGCCGGGCTGGTCGAGCATGCGCTGCAGCAGCTGTACGGGGAGGAGAAGGGCGACGCGGTCCCCAAGGAGGTCCTGGTCCCCGCCCTGCCCGAGCTCGCCGAGCCGGTTGCCCAGTGGCTGAGCGACCGCCGCGGCTCCCGGGTCGATCTGCGCATCCCGCAGCGCGGCGACAAGAAGGACCTGATGGCGACCGTCGCGCGCAATGCGCAGCAGGCGCTGGCGCTGCACAAGACCAAGCGCGCCTCCGATCTGACCACGCGCTCGCGCGCCCTGGAGGAGATCGCGGAGGCCCTGGAGCTGGACTCCGCCCCGCTGCGCATCGAGTGCTTCGACATCTCGCATCTGCAGGGGGAGGACGTGGTGGCATCCATGGTGGTCTTCGAGGACGGTCTGGCGCGCAAGAGCGAGTACCGCCGCTTCCAGATCAAGAGCTTCGCGGGTCAGGACGACGTCCGTGCGATGCACGAGGTCGTCGGCCGCAGGTTCCGCCGCTATCTGCAGGAGAAGACGGACACCGGCGAGTGGGGCCCGGAGCCCGACGGCGAGACGGCCCAGGACGGGCCCCTTGAGGCGCCCGCCGGGCCCATCGACGAGAGCGGCAAACCGAAGCGTTTCGCCTACCCGCCGCAGCTCGTCGTCGTGGACGGCGGCCGGCCGCAGGTCGCCGCCGCCAAGCGGGCGCTGGACGAGCTCGGGATCGACGATGTGGCGGTCTGCGGCCTCGCCAAGCGGCTGGAGGAGGTCTGGCTGCCCGACGACGAGGACCCGGTGGTGCTGCCCCGCAGCAGCGAGGGGCTGTATCTGCTGCAGCGTGTGCGCGACGAGGCGCACCGCTTCGCCATCACCTATCAGCGCGGCAAGCGGGCCAAGTCGATGAAGGCCGGCGCGCTGGACACCGTGCCCGGGCTCGGTGAGAGCCGTCGGCAGGCGCTCCTGAAGCACTTCGGCTCGCTCAAGCGGCTGCGCGCCGCGACGGTCGAGCAGATATGCGAGGTGCCAGGGGTGGGCCGTAAGACGGCCGAGACGGTCGCGGCCGCCCTCGCCACGGCGGCCCCGGCCGCCCCGGCGGTGAACACCGCCACAGGAGAGATCATTGAGGATGAGGCCACAAGCGTGGCGTCATCAGCGACGCGGGGGACGGACAGATGAACGAGCATGAGAACCATGGAGACGGAGCGCAGGTGAATACGGGCACCCCCGGAGACGCCGCCGCAGAGGCGACGGCCATCCCCGAGCTGGTGATCATCTCCGGTATGTCGGGGGCGGGCCGCAGCACCGCCGCCAAGTGTCTGGAGGACCTCGGCTGGTTCGTGGTGGACAACCTGCCGCCCGCGCTGATCCCCACCATGGTGGACCTCGGCGCCCGCTCCCAGGGCAATGTGGCCCGTATCGCGGTGGTCGTCGATGTCCGCGGCCGTCGCTTCTTCGACAATCTGCGCGAGTCCCTGGCGGACCTGGCCGCCAAGAACGTCAAGCGCCGCGTCCTGTTCCTGGAGGCGTCCGACGAGGCCCTGGTGCGCCGCTTCGAGTCGGTGCGCCGCCCGCATCCGCTCCAGGGCGACGGCCGGATCGTGGACGGTATCGCGGCCGAGCGGGACCTGCTGCGCGAGCTGCGCGGCGACGCCGATCTGGTGATCGACACCTCCAGCCTCAATGTGCACGAGCTGCGCGCCAAGATGGACGCCCAGTTCGCCGGCGAGGAGGAGCCGGAGCTGCGCGCCACCGTCATGTCCTTCGGCTACAAGTACGGCCTGCCGGTCGACGCCGATCTGGTGGTGGACTGCCGCTTCCTGCCGAACCCGCACTGGGTCCCGGAGCTGCGCCCCTTCACCGGCCTCAACGAGGAGGTCGCCGGCTATGTCTTCAACCAGCCCGGTGCCAAGGAGTTCCTGGATCGCTACGCCGAGCTGCTGCAGCTGATCGCGGCCGGCTACCGCCGCGAGGGCAAGCGCTATGTGACCATCGCCGTCGGCTGCACGGGTGGCAAGCACCGCAGTGTCGCGATGTCCGAGCGGCTGGCCGCCCGGCTCGCCGCCGAGGGAGTCGAGACCGTCATCGTCCACCGTGACATGGGGCGCGAGTGACGATCAGGACCAGACGGCTGCGGCGGCTGGTCGGATCCCGTACCAGCAGAGGAGCGCAGCCCAAGGTGGTCGCGCTCGGCGGCGGGATGGGGCTGTCCGCCTCGCTCGCCGCCCTGCGCCGGATCACCGGCGATCTGACCGCCGTCGTCACCGTCGCCGATGACGGGGGCTCCAGCGGGCGGCTGCGCGACGAGCTCGGTGTGCTGCCGCCCGGCGATCTGCGCAAGGCGCTGGCCGCGCTGTGCGGCGACGACGACTGGGGCCAGACCTGGGCCCGGGTCATCCAGCACCGCTTCGCCAGCGAGGGCGAGCTGCACGGCCACGCGGTCGGCAATCTCCTGATCGTCGCTCTCTGGGAGCAGCTGGGCGACCATGTCAAGGCCCTGGACCTGGTCGGCAAGCTGCTGGGCGCGCACGGCCGGGTGCTGCCCATGTCGGCGGTCCCGCTGGAGCTCCAGGCGTTCGTCCGCGGCCATGACCCGGACCTCCCGGACGAGATCACCACGGTGCGCGGGCAGGCCACCGTCGCGCTCACCCCCGGTGAGGTGCAGTCGGTCCATCTGGTGCCCAACGATCCGCCGGCCGTCCCCGAGGCCGTCGAGGCGGTCCTGGACGCCGACTGGGTGGTGCTGGGCCCCGGCTCCTGGTTCTCCTCCGTGATCCCGCATCTACTGGTCCCCGAACTGCTGGAAGCGCTCACCGACACCAAGGCCCGACGGGTCCTGTCGCTGAACCTGGCCCCCCAGCCCGGCGAAACCGACGGCTTCTCCCCGCAGCGTCATTTGGAGGTTTTGGCCCGACACGCCCCTAAACTCGCCTTCGACGTGGTGCTGGCCGACCAGGCCGCCGTCCCCGACCAGAGCAGTCTGTGCGACGCCGCGAAGCGGCTGGGCGGCACGGTCGAGCTGGCGCCGGTGGCCAGGCCCGACGGCTCCCCGAAACACGACCCGGAGCTTTTGGCCGCCGCGTACGACCGTATTTTTCGGATGCATGGAAGGATCGGCCCATGGCGATGACGGCAGCGGTGAAGGACGAAATCTCCCGGCTCCCCGTCACCCGCACCTGCTGCCGGAAAGCAGAGGTCTCGGCGATCCTGCGGTTCGCGGGCGGGCTGCACCTGGTCAGCGGGCGCATCGTGATCGAGGCGGAGCTGGATACGGGCATCGCGGCCCGAAGAGTGCGCAAAGACATCCTGGAGATCTTCGGGCACTCCTCGGATCTGGTGGTGATGGCCCCCGGCGGGCTGCGCCGCGGCAGCCGCTATGTGGTGCGGGTGGTGGCGGGCGGTGACCAGCTGGCCCGGCAGACCGGGCTGGTCGACGGCCGCGGCCGGCCGATCCGCGGGCTGCCGCCGCAGGTCGTCTCGGGTGCCACCTGTGACGCCGAGGCCGCCTGGCGCGGGGCCTTCCTCGCCCATGGCTCGCTCACCGAGCCCGGCCGCTCCTCCTCGCTCGAGGTGACCTGCCCCGGCCCCGAGGCCGCGCTCGCCCTGGTCGGCGCGGCGCGCCGGCTGCAGATCGCCGCCAAGGCGCGGGAGGTGCGCAGTGTTGACCGCGTTGTCGTCCGTGACGGTGATGCCATCGGCGCGCTGTTGACGCGGCTCGGCGCCCATGAGTCGGTGCTCGCGTGGGAGGAGCGCCGGATGCGCCGTGAGGTCCGCGCCACCGCCAACCGGCTCGCCAACTTCGACGACGCCAACCTGCGCCGCTCGGCCCGGGCCGCCGTCGCCGCCGGGGCCCGGGTGCAGCGCGCGCTGGAGATTCTGGCCGACGAGGTGCCCGAGCACCTGGCCGCGGCCGGCCGGCTGCGGATGGAGCACAAGCAGGCGTCCCTGGAGGAGTTGGGCGCGCTCGCCGACCCGCCGCTGACCAAGGACGCCGTCGCGGGCCGTATCCGCCGCCTGCTGGCCATGGCGGACAAGCGCGCCCAGGACCTCGGGATCCCCGGCACGGAGTCCAGCCTGACCGAGGAGATGGCCGAGGGCATGGTCGGCTGATCGCGCAGATCAGGCGGACCGACCGTACGGAAGGGCCGTACGACAGACATCCCGCCCCCGGCTTCCACTGCGAAGCCGGGGGTTTTCGCTGCCCTTTTCGTGTCGTATGACGGTCTTGTGAAGGCATTGACATGATCATGGGGTGTGACAAGTCTTATGCGCCTGCGCACCGATGGGACAAGACCGATGCGACAAGGGGGGCTCATGACAAGACGCAAGGCCGGAGCGATCATCGCGGTGGCCTCGTTACTGCTGGGAGGGGTGGCCGCGACCTCCACGGCACAGGCCAGGCCGCGGCCTCAAGCGGCCGACGAGGGGCTGTCGGTATGGACCGCCCAGGTGACCCGGGCACAGGTGCCGCTGCTGCTCAAGGCCGGAGCCGACGGGCATGAACTGGGCGAGCGGCTGCCGGAGAAGGGGGCCGGGCAGGTCGAGCTCTACCTCACCGGCAAGCAGGCGGAGGCGCTGCGCGGGCAGGGCGTCCGCCTCACCCGCAAGGAGATCTCCAAGCAGGCCGTGAACCGGGCCAAGGCCGCGGGCGACGGCGTCTTCCGCCCGTACAGCGGTGAGGGCGGGCTCAAACAAGAGATCGTCGAGACCGGCCAGGCGCACCCCGGGCTGACCAAGGTCGTCAGCATCGGCAAGACCGTGCGCGGCAACGACATCCTCGCCCTCAAGCTCAGCAAGGGCGCCGACCGCACCCCCGACGGCACCAAGCCCTCGGTGCTCTACATGTCCAATCAGCACGCCCGTGAGTGGATCACCCCGGAGATGACCCGGCGGCTGATGCACTACTACCTCGACAACTACGGCAAGGACGACCGCGTCACCAAGATCGTGGACCGTACGGAGCTGTGGTTCGTCCTCTCCGCCAACCCGGACGGCTACGACTTCACCCACCAGAGCCCCGACAACCGGCAGTGGCGCAAGAATCTGCGCGACAACGACGGCGACGGCAAGATCACCGCGGGCGACGGCGTCGACCTCAACCGCAACTTCCGCTACAAGTGGGGCTACGACAACGAGGGTTCGTCCCCCGACCCGGCCGAAGAGGTCTACCGCGGCCCGAGCCCCGGCTCCGAACCGGAGACCAAGGCGCTGGACGCCTTCGAGAAGCGCATCGGCTTCGAGTACGGCATCAACTACCACTCGGCCGCCGAACTGCTGCTCTACGGCGTCGGCTGGCAGGTCGCCACCCCCACCCCCGACGACATCCTCTACAAGTCCCTCGCCGGCACCCCGGAGAAGTCCGCGATCCCCGGCTACCACCCGCAGGTCTCCTCCGAGCTCTACACCACCAACGGCGAGGCCGACGGCCACGCGGCCAACGTCAACGGGATGATGATGTTCACCCCGGAGATGTCGACCTGTCAGACGGCCTCCGCCGTCGACCCCGGCGACCCCTGGCTGCCCGGCGACTGCGAGTCCATCTTCACCTTCCCGGACGACAAAAAGCTCATCCAGGAGGAGTTCGCCAAGAACATCCCGTTCGCGCTCGCTGTCGCCGAGACCGCCGAACACCCCGACCGGCCCAACTCCCCGGTCAGCATCGACGCCCCCGACTTCACCCCGGACGCCTTCACCACCTCCTACGCCCGCGGCGCCGGCCAGGAGGTCTCGGTGACCGCCCGCAAGAGCGTGCGCGGCAAGCAGCTCAACTACCGCGTCGACGGCGGCCGGACCCGCACCGCTCCGCTGGGGCCCTGGAAGGGCGGCGAGACCTACGGCGGCGAGGACAACATCCGCTTCGACCAGTACCGCGCCACGGTCAAGGGCGCGGACGTCGGCGACGAGGTGAAGGTCTGGTTCACCGGCCGCACCCCCAAGGGCGCAACGACCGCGAGCAAGCCCTTCACCTACCGCGTCGCCGAGCGGCCGCGCGCCGACACCCTGGTGATCGCCGACGAGGGCGGCACCACCGCGGCCCGGCACACCGCCGCGTACACCAAGGCGCTCGCCGACAACGGCCGCAAGTCCGCCGTATGGGACGTCGCCACCCAGGGAGCGCCGCACGCCCTGGGGGTGTTGAGCCACTTCAAGACCGTGTACTGGTACACCGGCGCCCAGCGGCCCGGCGGCGCGACCCTGCTCGCGGTGCGCGACTTCCTCAACGAGGGCGGCAAGCTCATCACCAGCGGTGAGCGGGCGGGCGGCAGCTCCGAGGTGGGCCCGGCCGACACCGACGACTTCAGCCAGTACTACCTGGGCGCCGACCGCCGTCTGTCGCTGACGTCCCCGCCGAGCTTCCGGGGCGCCGGCGCCCTCGCGGGCACCGCGGCCACCCTCGCCGACGCCGCGGACAACCCCCTGGACGCGGCGGGCGGGTACACCGTCACCTCCGACGCGCTGCCGCCGGAGCAGTTCCCGCAGTTCCGCAGTGCGGCCGCGGGCGACTACCCGGGCGCGCGCAGCCCGTTCCAGCCGTACGACGGCGACTGGATGGCGGCGGCGCTGCACCGGGACCGCTCCTGGATGCGGCTGTCCCGCACCGTCGATCTGACCGGGGACACCGCGGCCGACAAGCCGAGTCTGCGGTTCCGGCTCAGCTATGACACCGAACCCGGATACGACTATGCGATCGTCGAGGCACACACCGTGGGCCAGGACGACTGGACCACCCTGCCCGACGCGGGCGGCGCCACCTCCACCACCGCCCCGGACGACTGCTATCTGACCCTGCATCCGTTCCTGGCGCACTACCTGACCCGTGGCGCGAACGCCTGTGAGGCGGGCGGGACCACGGGCGACTGGAACGCCTTCAACGGCTCCTCGGAGGGCTGGCGGCCCGTCTCCGTGGACCTGAGCGACTACGCGGGCAAAAAGGTCGAGCTGTCCATCTCGTATGTGACCGACTCCGGTACGGGCGGGCTCGGCGTCCTGGCCGACAGCACCGCGCTCGTCGTCGGCGGCGCCGAGCGGGACCGGGAGGGCTTCGAGACGGCGCTCGGCCCCTGGGCGGTGCCCGGCGCGCCGGCCGGCAGCCCGGCGAACTCCGCCGACTGGACCCGGTCGCGGGAGCTGTTCCACACCTCGGCCGCGGTCACCACCCGGGACACCGTGCTCCTCGGCTTCGGCCTGGAACACATCCCCAGCGCCGCCGAGCGGACGCGACTCGTGGGGGCCGCGCTGCGTGCGCTGCGGCGTTGACCGTTCGTGACAGAAAGTGACTGACGGGTAAACCGAGGCCGTCGGTCCGTACCACTTTTCAGTGGTCGCGGGCCGACGGTGCCAATGTCACGTACGTCCCGTGATAGCGGTAGGGTCGGATGCGGTCGGGGACATCCAATAAGGCTCGCCGGCGTCCATACCGGCACACCAACGAGGAGATCGGTTCGTGACGATCCGCGTAGGCATCAACGGCTTCGGCCGCATCGGACGCAACTACTTCCGCGCGCTCCTGGACCAGGGTGCGGACATCGAGATCGTCGGTGTCAACGACCTGACCGACAACGCCACTCTGGTCCACCTGCTCAAGTACGACACCATCCTGGGTCGGCTGAAGCAGGCGGTCAGCCACACCGACAACACCATCACCGTCGGCAACCAGACGTTCAAGACGTTCGCCGAGCGGGACCCGGCCAACCTGCCCTGGGCCGAGCTCGGCGCCGACATCGTCATCGAGTCGACGGGCATCTTCACCAAGCGCGACGACGCCGCGAAGCACCTGGCCGCCGGCGCCAAGAAGGTCCTGATCTCCGCGCCCGCCAAGGGCGAGGACATCACCATCGTCATGGGCGTCAACCAGGACAAGTACGACGCCGCCAACCACCACGTCATCTCCAACGCGTCCTGCACCACCAACTGTGTCGCCCCGATGGCCAAGGTCCTCGACGAGGCCTTCGGCATCACCAAGGGCCTGATGACCACGGTGCACGCGTACACCAACGACCAGCGCATCCTGGACTTCCCGCACAAGGACCTGCGCCGCGCGCGGGCCGCCGCGGAGAACATCATCCCGACCTCGACCGGTGCGGCGAAGGCCACCGCCCTGGTGCTCCCGCAGCTCAAGGGCAAGCTGGACGGCATCGCCATGCGCGTCCCGGTGCCCACCGGCTCGGTCACCGACCTGGTCGTCGAGCTGGACCGCGAGGTCACCAGGGACGAGGTCAACACCGCCTTCCAGAAGGCCGCCGAGGGCCAGCTCAAGGGCATCCTCGAGTACACCGAGGACGAGATCGTCTCCTCGGACATCGTCAACTGGCCGGCCTCCTGCACCTTCGACTCCTCGCTGACCATGGCCCAGGGCAAGCAGGTCAAGATCATCGGTTGGTACGACAACGAGTGGGGCTACTCCAACCGCCTCGTCGACCTGACCGTCTTCGTCGGCAACCAGCTCTGACCGCTGCCGAGATGAGCCAGGACAGGGCCCGGTACGACGCTGTCGTACGGGCCCTGTCCCATGAACTAGGAGTCCTCTGTGAAGACGATTGACGATCTTCAGGTCGCAGGGAAGCGGGTCTTCGTCCGCGTCGATCTGAACGTTCCGCTCGACGGCGAGACGATCACCGACGACGGCCGTATCCGCGCCGCCGTGCCGACCATCGCCAAGCTCACCGAGTCGGGCGCCAAGGTGATCGTCGCCTCCCACCTGGGCCGGCCCAAGGGCGCGCCCGAGCCCCGCTTCTCGCTCGCCCCGGTCGCCCGGCGGCTCGGCGAACTCCTCGGCAAGCCGGTCGCGTTCGCGACCGACACGGTCGGGGACAGCGCCCGCGAGGCCGTGGCCGGGCTCGGCGAGGGCGATGTGGTGCTGCTGGAGAACCTGCGCTTCAACGCCGGTGAGACCAGCAAGGACGACGCCGAGCGCGGCGCCTTCGCCGATCAGCTCGCCGCCCTCGCGGACCTGTACGTGGGCGACGGCTTCGGCGCGGTGCACCGCAAGCACGCCTCCGTGTACGACCTCCCGGCGCGGCTGCCGCACGCCGCGGGCTATCTGATCGCCGCCGAACTGAACGTCCTCAGGCAGCTCACCGAGGACGTGAAGCGCCCGTACGCGGTGGTCCTCGGCGGCGCCAAGGTGTCCGACAAGCTCGGCGTCATCGACCACCTCCTGGAGCGGGCCGACCGCATCCTCATCGGCGGCGGCATGGCGTACACCTTCCTCAAGGCCCAGGGCCACGAGATCGGCACCTCGCTGCTGCAGGACGACCAGATCGAGGCCGTCCAGGAGTACCTGGCGCGCGCCAAGGAGCGCGGCGTGGAGTTCGTGCTCCCTGTCGACGTCCTGGTGGGCCCCGAGTTCCCGGACCTCAGGACCAAGGCCCCGGCCCACCCCCAGGCCGTCTCCGCCGCGCAGATCCCGGCCGACCAGATGGGTCTGGACATCGGCCCGGAGACCTGCGAGCTGTACGCCTCGAAGCTGGCCGACGCCGCCACCGTCTTCTGGAACGGCCCGATGGGCGTCTTCGAGCACCCCGACTTCGCCGAGGGCACCAAGGCCGTCGCCCAGGCGCTGGTCGAGAGCCCGGCCTTCACCGTGGTGGGCGGCGGAGACTCCGCCGCCGCCGTACGGATCCTGGGCTTCGACGAGAATGCTTTCGGCCACATCTCGACCGGCGGCGGAGCAAGCCTCGAATACCTCGAGGGCAAGACGCTCCCCGGCCTCGCAGCACTGGAGGACTGAACACCGTGAGTGACCGCACCCCGCTGATGGCGGGCAACTGGAAGATGAACCTCAACCACCTCGAGGCCATCGCCCACGTCCAGAAGATCACTTTCTCGCTCACCGACAAGGACTACGAGGACGTCGAGGTCGCGGTCCTTCCGCCGTTCACGGACCTCCGGACCCTGCAGACCCTGGTCGAGCACGACAAGCTCAAGCTCAAGTACGGCGCCCAGGACATCTCGGCGCACGGCTCCGGCGCGTACACCGGGGAGATCTCCGGCGCGATGCTCGCCAAGCTGCGGTGCTCCTATGTGGCGGTCGGCCACTCCGAGCGGCGCCAGTACCACGGCGAGACCGACGAGCTGTGCAACGCCAAGGTCAAGGCCGCCTTCAAGAACGACGTCACCCCCATCCTGTGCGTCGGCGAGGGCCTGGACGTGCGCAAGGCGGGCAACCAGGTCGCCCACACGCTCGCGCAGATCGACGGGGGCCTGAAGGACATCCCGGCCGAGCAGGCCGAGCGGATCGTGATCGCGTACGAGCCGGTCTGGGCCATCGGCACCGGTGAGGTGGCCACCCCCGAGGACGCCCAGGAGGTCTGCGGGGCCATCCGGGGCCGCCTGGCCGAGCTGTACAGCCAGGACGTGGCCGACAAGGTCCGGATCCAGTACGGCGGCTCGGTGAAGTCCGGAAACGTCGCCGCGATCATGGCGCAGCCGGACGTGGACGGCGCGCTGATCGGCGGCGCGGCGCTGGACGCGGACGAGTTCGTCAAGATCGTCCGGTTCCGCGACCAGTGAGCAGACCGGTGAGTAGGCCGTAGCAGGTCACTCGTCGTACCCTGGCGGGGGTCGAGGTGGTGCGGAAGGCACTGCCCGGCCCCCGCTCCTTACCGTTCTTTACCGTCCCGTCCAAGCCCGAGAGAGTTGGTTCCAGCCGTGGTCATGGGGTTCTCGATCGCCCTCATTATTTTCAGCGTTCTGCTGATGATGCTGGTGCTCATGCACAAGGGGAAGGGCGGAGGTCTGTCCGACATGTTCGGTGGCGGTATGCAGTCCTCCGTGGGCGGCTCCTCGGTCGCCGAGCGCAACCTGGACCGGATCACCGTCGTCATCGGCCTGCTCTGGTTCGTCTGCATCGTGGTGCTCGGCCTGCTGATCAAGCTCGATTGAGCCGATAGCTGACGCACCGTCGCGAGCGCGGCTTATCATGGGCTTGCGTCCTGGGGGGCACCTCTCGGCTGGAGGCCGGCGGGGGCACCTCCCGGCCGAAGGCTGGGGGCGGGTGTAACTCCTCTCACTGGACGCGCGTTGGGCCTTACGTAGACTGGGGCGCCCGGCAGCGGAGCTGCCTACCAATGCTTCGCGGCACCATCACGCAGGGAGTTACGACCGTGGCAAGTGGCAACGCGATCCGTGGAAGTCGGGTCGGAGCGGGGCCGATGGGAGAAGCGGAGCGAGGCGAATCGGCGCCTCGCCTGCGTATTTCCTTCTGGTGCTCGAACGGGCACGAGACCGTGCCGAGCTTCGCCAGCGACGCGCAGATTCCGGACACTTGGGACTGCCCCCGCTGCGGCTTCCCGGCCGGCAAGGACCGGGACAACCCGCCGGACCCGCCGCGCACCGAGCCGTACAAGACGCATCTGGCGTATGTGCGGGAGCGGCGGAGCGACGCCGACGGCGAGGCGATCCTCGCCGAGGCTCTTGCCAAGCTCCGCGGCGAGATCTGAGCGGCAGGCGGGACGACGCACAGTACGACGGCCCGGCCGGGCACCTCCGACGGGGGTGCGCGGCCGGGCCGTTGTCAGTGGTGGGGGCTACGGTCGTGACGTGGGGTGCCGTGCGGGGCGGTGCCGTGGTTCGGGAGGGGCGCCATGGCCACGGTGGAGGCCGGTGAGCAGGGTGCTGAGCGGGCTGTGTCGCTTGCGTGGCGGGGTGGTTTCGGGCGGCTGTGGGGGGCGGCGGTGGTGTCGCGGTTCGGGGACGCGCTGCGCGGGGCGGCGCTTCCGCTGCTGGCCGTCTCGCTGACCGACTCCCCGGTGCTGGTCTCGCTGGTGACCGCGTGCGGCTTTCTGCCGTGGCTGCTGTTCGGGCTGCTCGGCGGGGCCATCGCCGACCGGGTGGACCAGCGGCGGGCGATGTGGGCGGTGGATGTGGCGCGCGGTGTGCTGATGGCCGCTTTCGCCGTCGCCGTATGGCTGGGACATGCCACGATCGGCTTGCTGCTCGCCCTCGCCTTCGCGCTGACCACCCTGCAGACCCTCTTCGACAACGCGGCCACGGCCCTGCTGCCGTCCGTGGTGGCGCCGGAGGCCCTGAGCCGGGCCAACGCACGCCTGATGACCGGGCAGGAGGTCATGGGCCGGTTCGTGGGCGCGCCGCTGGTGCCGGTGGCCCTGGGCCTTGGCGTCGCCGTGCCGTACGCGGCCGACGCGGTCACCTATCTCGCCGCCGCCGCGCTGGTCGCCTCGCTGGGCGGGCGGGCGCAGGCGCCGCAGCGGGAGCCCCGGGCGCCGGGGAGCACAATCCGGAGGGATATGGCCGAGGGCATCGGGGTGCTGTGGCGGGACCGGCTGCTGCGGGCGCTGTGTGTGTCCACCACGCTGTGCAATGTCGGCATCGGCGCCCTCATCGCCACGCTGGTGCTGCATGTCACCGGATGGCTGGGCGCCGGGGACGCGGGTTACGCGGCCGTCATCACGGTCTATGGGATCGGCAGCGTGGCCGGCGGGCTGATGGCCGCGCGGGTGGCGGAGCGGCTGGGCCGCGGCCCCACGATCATGGTGTGCGGTATCGCGCAGATAGCCGCCCTCCTCGCCCTGGGCACCATCCGCGAGCTGCCGGCCGCCGTCGCCGCCTTCGGCGTCTTCGGCCTGGCCGGGATGGTCTGGAACGTCACGGAGGTGACGATGATGCAGCAGCGCAGCCCGGCCGAGATGCTGGGCCGGGTCAGCGCCGCCTTCCGTACGCTGTCGACCGCCGGCGCCCCGCTCGGCGCCCTGCTCGGCGGGGTCATAGCCGGGGCATGGGGGCTGAACACACCGGCGCTGGCGGCCGCCGCGCTCTTCGCCTGCGGACTGGTGGCCCTCGTCCCCGGTATGCGCTCCCCGATCAACTAGGTTGGGGGCCATGGGGGCCAGGCACCGACGAGAAGTGGGCTGATTCCGAGATGAACGCAGATGGCCGCAGCAGGCTCGACCAGCTGCCGGAGTGGAACGCACTGGCCGCACACCGCCAGGAGCTGGGTGACGCGCAGCTGCGCGAGCTGTTCGCCCAGGACCCCGAGCGCGCGGAGCGGTTCACCGTTCAGGTCGGCGACCTCCACCTGGACTACTCCAAGCACCTGGTGACCGACGAGACCCTGCGCCTGCTGCGGGAGCTGGCCCAGGCGACCGGGGTGACCCAGCTGCGGGACGCCATGTTCCGGGGCGAGAAGATCAACACCACCGAGGACCGGTCGGTCCTCCATGTCGCCCTGCGCGCGCCCCACTCCGCGGTCATCGAGTCCGACGGCAAGGACGTCATCCCCGAAGTGCACGCGGTGCTCACCAAGATGGGCCCCTTCGTCGACCGGATCCACTCGGGGGAGTGGAGGGGCCACACCGGCGAGCGCATCAAGAACATTGTCAACATCGGCATCGGCGGCTCCGACCTGGGCCCGGCGATGGCGTTCGAGGCGCTGCGCGCCTACACCCACCGCGAGTTGCAGTTCCGCTTTGTCTCCAATGTGGACGGGGCGGATCTGCATGAGGCGCTGCGCGGGCTCGACCCGGCCGAGACGCTGTTCGTCATCGCCTCCAAGACCTTCACCACCATCGAGACCATCACCAACGCCACTTCCGCCCGCCGCTGGCTGCTGAGGGGTCTGGAGGCAGGCCAGGAGGCGGTCGCCAAGCACTTCGTGGCGCTGTCGACCAACGCGGAGAAGGTCGCCGAGTTCGGCATCAACACCGACAACATGTTCGAGTTCTGGGACTGGGTCGGCGGGCGCTACTCCTTCGATTCGGCCATCGGCCTGTCCCTGATGATCGCCATCGGCCAGGAGCACTTCCGCGAGATGCTGGCCGGCTTCCACCTCGTCGACGAGCACTTCCGCTGTGCCCCGCCCGAGGAGAACGCGCCGATGTTGCTCGGGCTGCTGGGCATCTGGTACGGGCAGTTCTTCGATGCGCAGGCGCATGCCGTGCTGCCGTACTCGCACTATCTGTCGAAGTTCACCGCGTATCTCCAGCAGTTGGACATGGAGTCCAACGGCAAGTCGGTGGACCGCGAGGGCAATCCGGTCGGCTGGCAGACCGGCCCGGTGGTCTGGGGCACCCCCGGCACCAACGGTCAGCACGCCTACTACCAACTGCTCCACCAGGGCACCAAGATGATCCCGGCCGATCTGATCGGCTTCGCCAACCCGGTGGCGGACCTGTCCCCAAAGCTCGCCGGCCACCATGACCTGCTGATGGCCAACCTCTTCGCCCAGGGCCAGGCGCTGGCGTTCGGCAAGACGGCGGAGGAGGTGGCCGCCGAGGGGGTGGCGCCGGAGCTGGTGCCGCACAAGACCTTCCCCGGCAACCGCCCCACGACCACGATCCTGGCCGCCGAGCTGAGCCCGTCGGTGCTGGGCCAGCTGATCGCGCTCTACGAGCACAAGGTGTTCGTCCAGGGCGCCGTCTGGAACATCGACTCGTTCGACCAGTGGGGGGTCGAGCTCGGCAAGGTCCTCGCCAAGCGCGTCGAGCCCGCCCTCACCGAGGGCGCCGAGGTGCCGGGGCTCGACGCCTCCACGGCGAGGCTGGTCGCCACGTACCGCTCGCTGCGCGGGCGCTGACGACGGACGGGCCGACCGGGCTTCTGCCCAGTCGGCCCGTCCGCTTTTCAATTGTCAGGACTCGCTACGCGCCCGGTCAGGGCGACGCCGGGGGATACAGCTCGCGCGGCAGCCCCGCCGCGGCGGCCCGGTCCAGCAGCCACAGCGTGCGGCGGCGGCCGTACGCGCCCGCGGCCGGGGCCTGGATCTCCCCGGCCCCCGACAGCGCGATCGTCACCGCCTTGGCCTTGTCCTCGCCCGCCGCCAGCAGCCAGACCTCCTGCGCCGCGCGGATCGCGGGCAGGGTCAGGGAGACCCGGGTGGGCGGGGGCTTGGGCGCACCGCGCACCGCCACCACCGTCCGCTCGGCCTCCCGTACGGCGGGCAGCTCCGGGAAGAGCGAGGCCACATGGGTGTCCGGGCCTACGCCCAGCAGCAGCACGTCGAAGGACGGCACCGCGCCGTGGTTCTCCGGCCGCGCGGCCCGGTTCAGCTCCTCCGCGTACGCCTCCGCGGCGGCCTCCACCTCGCTGCCCCACGGTCCGTCGGAGGCCGGCATCGGGTGCACCCGGGCCGGGTCCAGACCCACCGCGTCCAGCAGCGCCTCCCGTGCCTGGGTGACATTGCGGTCCGGGTGGCCTTCCGGCAGGAACCGCTCGTCGCCCCACCACAGGTCGAGCCGCGACCAGTCCACGGCGTCCCGGGCGGGCGCCTCGGCGAGCGCGGCCAGCAGGCCGTTGCCGTTGCGCCCGCCGGTCAGCACGACCGAGGCCGAGCCGCGGGCGGACTGGGCGTCCACGATCTTGGTGATCAGCCGGGCCGCCGCGGCCTGCGCCATCAGTTCCTTGTCGCGGTGGACCACGACCTGCGGAGCACTCACGACGCAGCCTTGCCGACCGCGCCGCCCGTCCCCGCGTCACCGGCGCCGCCGGCCGTACGCGCCGGGGCCCCGGCCGCCTTGTGCGCAGGCTCCGGACGGGCCCCGCCACCGGGCTTACCCCTACTCCCACTCGCAGCAGCGCCGCCGGAGCCACCCCCGGTACCGGCACCGGCCCGCGCCGCGGGCTGTTCGGCCGGGCCGCTGATGCCCTTGCCGAGCCGGCTCACCCCGAACTTCACCGCCGAGGCGTACATCTCGTCCGGGTCGAGACGGCGCAGCTCCTCCGCGATCAGCTCCGACTTGTCCCGCCGCTGCAGCGCGACATGCCGGTCCGGCTGCCCCGGCATCGCCAGCTCGGCCAGCGATCCGTTCGCCCGGTCCAGGCAGATCGTGCCGTCGGCCGTCTCCAGCCGTACCGCGGTCAGCCCCGGACCCTCCGAGACCTGCCGCTGCACCGGGACCCGCAGCCGCTCCGCGAGCCACAGGGCCAGCAGTTCGCCGCTGGGGTTGTACGCCTCACCCTCGACCACCGCGGAGGTGATCGCCGAGTGCTTCTGGTCCAGCGCCGCGGCCAGCACACTGCGCCACGGCGTGATACGGGTCCAGGCCAGGTCGGTGTCGCCCGGGGTGTACGTCCTGGCCCGCAGCGCGAGCGTGGCCACCGGGTCCTCGGTGGCCTGGGCGTCGGTGATCCGGCGGGCGGCCAGCCGGCCCAGCAGGTCCTCGCTGGGGTGCTCCGGCGCGTCGTCCGGCCACCACAGCACCACCGGGGCGTCCGGCAGCAGCAGCGGCAGCACCACCGACTGGGCGTGGCCCGCGAGCTCGCCGTGCAGCCGCAGCAGCACCGTCTCGCCGGTGCCGCTCTCGCCGGCGATCCGCACCTCCGCGTCCAGCCGGGCCATCTTGCGCTCGCGCGGTGAGCGCCCCGGCCGCTTGATGACGACCAGGATGCGCGACGGGTGCTCCTTGGACGCCTCGCTCGCCGCCTTCAGCGCGTCGTAGTGATTGCCCTCGTCGGTGACGATGACAAGGGTGAGCACCATGCCCACGGCCGGTATCCCCGCCGCCCTCCGCGCCTGCACCAGAGCAGCGTTGACCTGGCTGGACGTGGTGTCGGTGAGATCGATGTTCATGGCCGACGCCAGCTCCGTCCGTCTCGTGCGAGCATCTCGTCCGCCGCCTTCGGCCCCCAGGTGCCCGCCGTGTACTGCTCGGGCTTGCCGTGCTGGTCCCAGTAGGCCTCGACGGGGTCGAGGATCCGCCAGGACTCCTCCACCTCCTGGTGACGGGGGAAGAGGTTGGCGTCGCCGAGCAGAACGTCGAGCAGCAGCCGCTCGTAGGCCTCGGGGCTGGACTCGGTGAAGGACTCGCCGTAGGCGAAGTCCATCGTCACGTCCCGGATCTCCATGGAGGTGCCGGGCACCTTGGAGCCGAACCGGATGGTGATGCCCTCGTCCGGCTGCACCCGGATGACCAGGGCGTTCTCCCCGAGCTCCTGGGTGTCGGTGGTGTCGAAGGGGGAGTGCGGGGCGCGCTGGAAGACCACTGCGATCTCGGTGACCCGCCGCCCGAGCCGCTTGCCCGCACGCAGGTAGAAGGGGACGCCCGCCCAGCGGCGGTTGTCGATCTCCAGCTTGATCGCGGCATAGGTGTCGGTCTTGGAGTTGGGGTCGATGCCCTCCTCCTCCAGATAGCCCAGCACCTCTTCGCCGCCCTGCCAGCCGTGGGCGTACTGGCCGCGCACGGTGTGCTTGCCCAGCTCCCTCGGCAGCTTGACGGCCTTCAGCGCCTTGAGCTTCTCGGTGACCAGCGCGGTGGCGTCGAAGGAGGAGGGCTCCTCCATGGCGGTCAGCGCGAGGAGCTGCAGCAGATGGTTCTGGATGACGTCGCGCGCGGCGCCGATACCGTCGTAGTAGCCGGCCCGGCCGCCGATGCCGATGTCCTCGGCCATGGTGATCTGTACATGGTCGACGTACGACCGGTTCCACAGCGGCTCGAACATGGTGTTGGCGAAGCGCAGCGCCAGGATGTTCTGGACCGTCTCCTTGCCCAGGTAGTGGTCGATCCGGAAGACGTCGCTCGGCCGGAAGACCTCGTGGACGACCTGGTTGAGCTCCTGGGCGCTGGTCAGGTCGTGACCGAAGGGCTTCTCGATGACGGCGCGCCGCCAGGAGTCGCCGGGCCCGGAGGACA
The DNA here is from genome assembly GCF_002154605.1 of Streptomyces milbemycinicus. GTDB lineage: Bacteria > Actinomycetota > Actinomycetes > Streptomycetales > Streptomycetaceae > Streptomyces > Streptomyces milbemycinicus. The sequence continues at coordinate 29,743 of NZ_MUNE01000137.1, forward strand.
GGCCGTGCTTCTTGAGCTGCTGGACGACGGAGGGGAAGAATTTCGGCGGGACCGACAGATAGAAGGCGAAGTTGCCGCCCGTGCCGCGCGCCTTGTCCAGCTCGTCGACCGTCTCCCGCAGCTTCTCGAACGCCTCGTCGTCGGAGAACTCGCCGGGCACGAAGCGGAACCCCTCGGCGAGCTGCTGCCAGACCTCCTCACGGAAGGGGGTCCTGGCGTGTTCCTTGACCGCCTCGTGCACGACCTGGGCGAAGTCCTCGTTCTCCCAGTCGCGGCGGGCGAAGCCGACGAGCGAGAAGCCCGGCGGCAGCAGGCCGCGATTGGCCAGGTCGTAGACGGCCGGCATCAGTTTCTTGCGGGACAAGTCGCCCGTGACGCCGAAGATGACCAGGCCGGACGGCCCCGCGATGCGCGGAAGCCGCCGGTCCCGGGGGTCACGCAGCGGATTGGCTCCGCTCGTGGAAAGTGACAAGGTCTCTCACGCCTCCGAAGGAGCGAGGCGGCCCAGCTCCGCCTCAGTGGACTTCAGCAGGTCGTTCCAGGACGTCTCGAACTTCTCGACGCCCTCGTCCTCGAGGAGCTGTACAACGTCATCGTACGAGATTCCGACCCCGGCGAGCGCGACGAGATCGGCCTTGGCCTGCTCGTATGTACCGCGCACCGCGTCACCGGTGATCTGGCCGTGGTCGGCGACGGCCTCCAGGGTGGCCTCCGGCATGGTGTTGACCGTGCCCGGGGCGACCAGGTCGTCCACGTAGAGCGTGTCCTTGTAGGCCGGGTCCTTGACGCCGGTGGAGGCCCACAGCGGACGCTGCTTGTTGGCGTTGGCCCGGTCCAGGGCGGCCCAGCGCTCCGACGGCGGCGTCGACTTGTCGTGCGAGCCGAACACCTCCTCGTACGCCTGGTAGGCGAGGCGGGCGTTGGCCAGGGCGGCCTTGCCGCGCAGCGCCTTGGCCTCGTCGGTGCCCAGCTTGTCGAGGCGCTTGTCGATCTCGGTGTCCACGCGGGACACGAAGAAGGACGCCACCGAGTGGATCTTCTGCAGGTCGAGCCCCGCGGCCTTGGCCTTCTCCAGACCGGCCAGGAAGGCGCCCATGACCTCGCGGTAGCGCTCCAGCGAGAAGATCAGCGTGACGTTGACGCTGATGCCGAGCCCGATCACCTCGGTGATCGCGGGCAGGCCCGCCTTGGTGGCCGGGATCTTGATGAAGGTGTTGGGCCGGTCCACCAGCCAGGCCAGCTGCTTGGCCTCGGCGATGGTGGCCGCCGTGTTGTGCGCCAGGCGCGGGTCCACCTCGATGGAGACCCGGCCGTCCTGGCCGCCGGTCGCGTCGTAGACCGGTCGCAGGATGTCGGCGGCGTCCCGGACGTCCGCCGTGGTGATCATGCGAACGGCCTCGTCGACGGTGACCTTGCGGGTGGCGAGGTCGGCCACCTGCTGCTGGTAGCCGTCGGCGCCTGCGATCGCCTTCTGGAAGATCGACGGGTTGGTGGTCACGCCCACCACATGGCTCTCGTCGATCAGCTCGGCGAGGTTGCCGGATGTGATGCGCTTGCGCGAAAGGTCGTCGAGCCAGACCGCGACGCCTGCGTCGGCCAGCCGCTTGAGTGCGTCTGTCATCGGGATTGCATCTCCTACTCGTCGCTACAAGGTCGTATACGGCGTCAGCGCCCGGCGGTCTCAAGCGACTCGCGGGCGGCGGTGGCGACGGCGTCCGCGGTCAGGCCGAACTCCCGGTAGAGCACCTTGTAGTCGGCGGAGGCGCCGAAGTGCTCGAGGGAGACGACGCGGCCGGTCTCGCCCACAAAGCGGTACCAGGTCAGGCCGATGCCCGCCTCGACCGCCACCCGGGCCTTCACCGACGGCGGCAGCACGCTGTCCCGGTACGCCTGGTCCTGCTCCTCGAACCACTCGACCGAGGGCATCGAGACCACACGGGTCGGGATCCCGGAGGCCTGCAGCTGCTCGCGCGCCTCGACGGCGAGCTGCACCTCGGACCCGGTGCCGATGAGGATCACCTGCGGAGCGCCGCCCTCGGCCTCGGCGAGCACATAGCCGCCCTTGGCCGCGTCCTCGTTGGGCTCGTACGTCGGCACGTTCTGCCGGGTCAGCGCGAGGCCGTGCGGGGCCGGCTGGTCGCTGTGGCGGCGGGTGATCTCACGCCAGGCGATGGCGGTCTCGTTGGCGTCGGCCGGGCGGACGATGTTCAGGCCCGGGATGGCGCGCAGCACGGACAGGTGCTCGACCGGCTGGTGGGTCGGGCCGTCCTCGCCCAGGCCGATGGAGTCGTGCGTCCACACATAGGTGACGGGGAGCTTCATCAGCGCGGCGAGCCGGACGGCGGGGCGCATGTAGTCGGAGAAGACCAGGAAGGTGCCGCCGTAGATACGGGTGTTGCCGTGCAGCGCCACACCGTTCATGGTCGAGCCCATGGCGTGCTCGCGGATGCCGAAGTGCACCGTGCGGCCGTACGGGTCGGCCTCGGGAAGCGGGTTGTCCTTGGGGAGGAAGGACGAGGACGCGTCGATGGTGGTGAGGTTCGAGCCCGCGAGGTCGGCGGAGCCGCCCCACAGCTCGGGGAGCACCCCGCCGAGCGCCTTGAGGACCTGGCCGGAGGCCTTGCGGGTGGCCACGTCCTTGCCCGGCTCGAAGACCGGGATCGCCTTGTCCCAGCCCGCGGGCAGCTCACCGGCGGTGATCCGGTCGAACTCGGCGGCGCGCTCGGGGTTGTTGTTCCGCCAGTCCTGGAGCTTCTTGTCCCAGGCGGCGCGGGCTTCGCGGCCGCGGTCGGCCAGCGAGCGGGTGTGGGCGATGACCGACTCGTCGACCTCGAAGTTCTTCTCGGGGTCGAAGCCCATGACGCGCTTGGTCGCCGCGACCTCGTCGGCGCCGAGCGCCGAGCCGTGGGCGGCCTCGGTGTTCTGCGCGTTCGGCGCGGGCCAGGCGATGATCGTACGGGCGGCGATGATCGAGGGGCGCTCGGTCTCGGCCTGCGCCGCCTTGAGCGCCGCGTACAGCGCGTGGACGTCGAAGTCGCCGTTCTCCGCCTGCTCGATGCGCTGGACATGCCAGCCGTACGCCTCGTAGCGCTTCAGCACATCCTCGGAGAAGGCGGTCGCGGTGTCGCCCTCGATCGAGATGTGGTTGTCGTCGTACAGCGCGATCAGATTGCCGAGCTTCTGGTGGCCGGCCAGCGAGGAGGCCTCCGCGGAGATGCCCTCCTCCAGGTCGCCGTCGGAGACGATCGCCCAGATGGTGTGGTCGAAGGGGGAGGTGCCCTCGGGCGCCTCCGGGTCGAACAGACCGCGCTCGTAGCGGGCGGCCATCGCCATGCCGACCGCGTTGGCGATGCCCTGGCCCAGCGGGCCGGTGGTGGTCTCGACGCCGACCGTGTGACCGTGCTCCGGGTGGCCCGGAGTCAGCGAGCCCCAGGTGCGGAACGACTTCAGGTCCTCCAGCTCCAGGCCGAACCCGCCCAGGTACAGCTGGACGTAGAGGGTCAGCGAGGTGTGGCCGGGGGAGAGCACGAACCGGTCGCGGCCCACCCATCCGGCGTCGGAGGGGTCATGCCGCATCAGCTTCTGGAAGAACAGATACGCGGCGGGGGCCAGGCTCATCGCGGTGCCGGGGTGGCCGTTGCCGACCTTCTGCACGGCATCCGCGGCCAGGACACGCGCCGTGTCCACGGCGCGCTGGTCCACATCGGTCCACTCGAGGTCTGTGGTAGTCGGCTTCGTGCTCACCCTGAGTCAGGGCTCCTCTCCACAATGTCTATATCCCGGCGACGATGCGCACACCGGCGTTGTCGAGCCTACCCCTGGAAGAACGCTCATCTTTTCGAGCGAGTACCCGACATCCCGGGAACGAATGCCGGAGATGCGGCATTCCCCCGAGGGCCGTGAGCTCGGCGAACACGAGCCGACCCCGGCGGCGGGCGGAGTATCCGCAACGTCTAGAGTGGCGTGGTACGCGCAAGTCTTTACCGGCTCTTCATGTCCGGTGCTTGCTGGTTCTTGCTTCTACCAGGGGTGTGCGTGACGGCCGTCGATTCCCGTCCTGCGGGGGTGCTCGATACGAGCCGGAGCCACCGGCCGCTCGGTGCCCGCGTCAAGGCTTTCGTGGCACTGACCAAGCCGCGTGTCATCGAGCTGCTGCTGATGACGACGGTGCCGGTGATGTTCCTGGCCGCCAAGGGCGTCCCGGATCTGTGGCTGGTGCTTGCCACCTGCGTCGGCGGCTATCTGTCGGCCGGCGGCGCGGCCGCGTTCAATATGTATTACGACCGCGACATCGACGCGCTCATGGCCCGCACCTCGCAGCGCCCGCTGGTCACCGGCATGGTCTCGCCGCGCGAATGCCTGGTCTTCGCCTTCGCGCTCACCATCGGGTCCACCGCCTGGTTCTGGTTCCTGGTCAATCCGCTGTCCGCGGTTTTGTCGCTCGGCGCGCTGGTTTTCTACGTCGTCGTCTACACGATGTGGCTCAAACGGCGTACCGCGCAGAACATCGTGTGGGGCGGCATCGCCGGCTGTATGCCGGTGTTCATCGGATGGTCGGCCGTTACGAATTCGGTCTCCTGGGCCGCGGCGATTCTCTTCCTCGTCATCTTCTTCTGGACGCCGCCGCACTACTGGCCGCTGTCGATGAAGGTGAAGGACGACTACGAGCGTGTGGGCGTGCCCATGTTGCCCGTGGTCGCGGGCAACAAGGCGGTCGCCCGGCAGATCGTCCTCTACAGCTGGGTCATGGTCATCGTCTCGCTGCTGCTGTGGCCGCTCGGCTACACCAGCTGGTTCTACCCGGTCGTGGCGGCGGCGCTGGGCGCGTTCTGGCTCAAGGAGGCGCACGGGCTGCAGGCGCGCGCCAAGGCCGGGATCACGGGGTCGGGGCTCAAGGAGATGCGGCTGTTCCACTGGTCCATCACCTATGTGTCGCTGCTGTTCATCGCCATCGCCGTGGACCCCTTCCTGCGCTGATTACCAGCCGGTAGCATCGGCCTTATGGGAGACACCACGCAGACGGCCCCGGAAGGCCCGTCGGACGAGCCCGCGTCGGGCAAGTCCGCGTCCGCCAAGGCCGAGAAGCGGGCCAAGCGGCTCGCCCACCAGATGACGGCCTTCGCGCAGTCCCACGGCGGCAGCGCCGAGGGCCAGCTCGCCCACATCGGCCGCGGCACCGTCCGCGTCGCCCTCGTCGGCGCCAACGGTGACTGGGGCAACCTGGTCGCCCCTTCCTACGAGACCGCCCGCCGCGCCGCGGAGACCGCGGGGATCACCCTGCACGACAACTTCGACGGCGAGCTCGCCGCGAAGGTCCGCACCGGCCCGTACGAGTGGACCCGCATGGCCGGCATCCAACTCGGCGGCCCGAGCAACACCTAGGGCCTGCCGTCAAAGGGGGCGCCCTGCTCCCGACGCCTGGCACGGCACCTCGCTGCGTTGTCGCATCGCCCAAGTACGTCCAGTACGAGGGCGACGCTCCGCCTTGCGATGTACCGCACCAGACGCCGCTCGCGGCCGGACGCCCCCTTTGACGACAGACCCTAGCCCGACCACGGCGGTTTCCCTCCGCCCCGTCCCAGTTGGCCCCGCACCCCGCACCAGGGGCGCCCTTGCCGAGCGAAGCCGGGGCGGGTCAGGCTCGGGGTGGGCCCGGCGACACCTCATAACCGTTTCGCCCGTTAAGCCCTTCGATGCCCCACGGCGAGGAGGCGGCGGCGATGGACGAGGCGACGGGCACGTCGGCCGACCCGGCCTCCTCGGACGCCGCCGAGGGCACCTCGAAGGCAGCCCTTGACACCGTCCTGGACGCGGCGGACAGACCCTCCGCCTGGGCGAGAGCGCTGCCGCCGCTGATCGACCAGCACAGCCACGGCGCCCTCCACGGCGAACTCGGCCTCGGCTCGTTCGAAGCCCATCTCGCCGCCGCCGTGGGCTCCGGCACCGCCGCCCCGGCGGGTACCACCTTCTTCGACAGCTGGACCGGCCTGGCCGTACGCCGCTGGTGCCCACCGCTGCTCGGCCTGGAGGCCCACTGCGCCCCCGTCCGCTATCTCGCCCGCCGGCGCGAGCTGGGCGCCTACCGCGCCGGGCGGCTGCTGTTGCGCGGCGCGGGCATCGGTGCCTTCCTGCTCGAGTCGGGGTCGCCGGGCGAGTTCACCTCGGCCGACGAGCTGGCCGCGGCCGCGGACGGACCGGTCCACGAGGTGATCCGCCTGGAGCCGCTGGCCCAAGAGGTCGCGGACACCTCGGGCTCGGTCGACTCGTTCATCGGCAACACCGCGGAGGCCCTGTACGCCGCGGCCCAGCACGCCACCGCCTTCGCCGTGGGCATCACCTTCTGCGACGAGACCCCGCCGGACCCCCGGGAGGTGCGGCGGGCGGCGGACCGCTGGCTCGGCGGGCGCACCCCGCGCGCCCGCCCCACCGATCCGGCGCTGCTCCAGCATCTGCTGTGGAGCGCCGTCGCGTCCGGACTGCCCGTACAGCTGCACTGCGCCGACCCACAGCCGCTCGCGGGCTTTCTGCGCGCCACCGCGGGCGCCGGGACCGACCTGGTGCTGCTGCCTAGCCGGCCGCACCACCGCCGCGCCGCCCAGCTGGCCGCCGCCTTCGCGCACGTATACGCGGACGCGGGGCCCCGGCCGGGGGAGACCCTTGGCGAGGCGCCGTTCGGCAAGCTGCTGTTCTCGACCGGGGCGCGGGCGCTGCCCGAGCTGTATGTGACCGGCGCCCGGCTGTTCGTACGGTCCATGGCGCGGCTGGCGTCCGAGTGGGTCGCCGACGGCTTCTGCACCCGGCCCGAGGCGCGGCGCATCGCCGCACTCGTCGCGGCCGGAACCGCGCGCCGGGTCTACCGGCTGGACGCGGCGGCCTCGGGCACGGGCTGAGCGGCGGGCGCGGGGGCGCCGACCGGCGCGGGGAGTTCGGCCCGTTCGCGCTGGGAGAGCAGGACCCGCAGCACCGCGATCCACACGAGGCACGAGCCGAACATGTGGATGCCGACGACGATCTCCGGCAGGTGCGTGAAGTACTGGATGTACCCGATCACGCCTTGGAGGAGCAGCACGGCGAGGAGTTCGAGGACACCCCGGCGCGGCGCTGCCGGGGCCTTCACGGCGCGCAGGGTGAACCACAGGGCGGCGGTGAGGCCTAGCACGATGTAGACGAAGTCCACGTGCAACTGGGTGATCTCCTGCCAGTCCAGGGGGATGCGGTGCACCTTCTGGGCGTCTCCCGCGTGCGGCCCGGCCCCGGTGACCACGGTGCCGATCACGATCAGCGCGCCGGTCGCGCCGACCAGCAGCCAGGACAGCTGGCGCACCGGCCGGGCGACGAGGTCGCGGGGCCCGGCGTCGCCCTCGCGCGCCCGCCACCAGGTCAGCACGGCGACCGTGAGCAGCGCCGTGGACAGCAGGAAGTGCGAGCTGACGATGTACGGGTTGAGCCCGGTGAGCACCGTGATGCCGCCGACGACGGCGTTGCCCATGACGATCCAGAACTGGGCCCAGCCGAGCTTGGTGAGGGAGCGGCGCATCGGCGTACGGGCCCGGGCCGCGATGATCAACAGGCCGACGACCGCGCACAGCACATACGTCAGCATGCGGTTGCCGAACTCGATGACGCCGTTGATGCCCATCGCGTGGGTGGGCGTCAGGCTGTCCTCCGTGCAGGTCGGCCAGGTCGGGCAGCCGAGCCCGGACTGGGTGAGCCGGACCGCTCCGCCCGTCACGACGATGACCACAGCCATCACCACGGCGGCGAGCGCCGCGCGCTCCACGAACCGCGCGGACGGCTGCCAGCGGCGGGCGATCTGCTCAAGGGGGTTCAGCGAAGAGGGCACGTCGCCCATCGTAGGCGGGCGCTTGTGCAGCTTTTCACGAGGGGTGCCGCTACTCCCAGCGGAACCAGCGCGCCGCCGCCCCCAGCCCCAGCACCGCCCACACCGCCAGGATCCCCAGGTCCCCCCACGG
>NZ_MUNE01000138.1 GCF_002154605.1 Streptomyces milbemycinicus
GTTGGTGACCAGCTCGGAGACGATCAGCAGCAGGTTCTGGACGAGGTCGTCAGGGGCGGGCACCCGCTGGTGGGCCAGCAGATCGCGCACCGCGTGCCGGGCCTGTGGGACGGAGGTGTCGAGCGCGGGGGCAGTGAAGCGCCAGACGCCCTCGTAGGCGAACGGCCCGCGGGGCGTGGCCGCCCCCGGTTCAGGAGGGACGCTTCCGACAATCTCCATGTCCGATCCCCATCCATCGCCACAGCCCGACCAGTCGTCATCGAGTGTTGGGAACGTGTTGGTACGGACCGGCTAACTGAGCGCAAGTCGCCCTCTATCGACGGCTTTTGACCGCGTGCGTATGCCAGCGTCACTCGCTCGACTGTTCCTGCCCGGCTTGCTTACGGCGATGCCGACAGTCGCTTGAGGGTGCCGGATAGCATCCGCGACATGGAGCCCTGCCTGCAGCACGCCGTCGCCGACGGCATAGCGACCGTCGTGATCCACAACCCCCGCAAGCGCAACGCACTTACCCCTGGCATGTGGCACGGGCTGCCCCCGCTCCTGGAGCGGCTGGCCGCGGACCCGGCCGTACGGGCGCTGGTGCTCACCGGAGCGGGCGACACCTTCAGTGCGGGCGCGGACATCGGCTCGCTCGGCACGACGTACGAGGAGACGACGGCGCTGGCACTGCCCGCCGAGGAGGCCCTGGCCGGCTTCCCCAAGCCGACGCTCGCCGCGGTGCGCGGCTCCTGCGTGGGCGGCGGCTGCCAGCTGGCCGCCGCCTGCGATCTGCGGTTCGCGGAGCAGGGCTCCCGCTTCGGGATCACCGCGGCCCGGCTGGGGGTGGTCTACGCGCCCTCGTCCACCCGGCGGCTGATGGACCTGGTCGGCCCGGCGACCGCCAAGTATCTGCTGCTCTCCGGCGAGCTGATCGGCACCGAGCGGGCGCTGCGGACGGGGCTGGTGGACGAGGTGCTGCCGCCGGGCGGGCTGGACGAGCGGGTGGCGGAGTTCACCCGGGTACTGCTGTCCCGGTCCGCGCTCAGCCAGGCGGCGGTCAAGGAGTTCACAGCCGGGCCGGTCGATCCTGCGCGCCTGGAGTACTGGCGGGACCAGCTGAGCGTCAGCGGCGAGCTCGGCGAGGGCGTCACCGCCTTCCTCGAACGGCGGGCACCGCGCTTCGGCTGGATGCCTCCAGCGCGCTCGGACCACCGCCCCGCTGTCGCGGACCCCCAGGGCGCGGCCGAGTACAGCCGCTGAAACCCCGGAACGCGGACGGCCGCCCAAACTTCTGACGCAACCTCTGAATCTCAACGAAGGGCACCCATCACTCACACATTGCACAGAAATTCACCTGCGTCTTCACGCTTCCTCCACATGCGGAGTCTAAGTTCTCCATGATTCATTCGACGCACACGGGGAGGGAGTCACATTGCCCGGGATTGACGAGTGCCTGCTGGAGGCCATGAAACTTCCCGGCGCCCGGGGCGCCGCCGTGGTCGACTGGACCAGCGGTCTGGCTCTGGGCACGGTCGGGGAGTCACCGGGCGGCGACCACGAGGCCACGGCGGCCGAGACGGCGGAGCTCGCCCGGATGGCGGCGGAATACCGGTCGTTCGCCCCCGCCGACGGCTCCGACTGGTCCGACGGCGAAACTCCCATAGAAGATCTGATCGTCAGCAACCGCGACAGTTACCACGTCCTCCAGTTCGTCCGCACCACCTTCGACAGCAGTGTCTTTCTGCATCTGTGGCTCGGCCGTACGGAGGGCAACCTCGCGCTGGCCCGTATCCGGCTGAGCGAGATGGCGCGAGAACTGGTGCTGGGGTGACCGGTTTGCGGAAACCTTTCTCCAGCCCGACCCGGCGGAGTCCCACGGCCCCCACCGGCACCGCTCAGGTCGGCTCACCCATGCTGGACCGGCTCGCCGCCGAGAAGGCGACCGGCTCCTTCATGCGGGAGAGGGGCACGCTGCACCTCTCCGACGGACAGGTGATCTACGCGGACAGCCCGGACACGCCGAGTCTTGAGACGTTGCTCACCGCGGGCGGCGCAATGTCACCCGATAAGTGGCGCGAGGCCCTTGACGAGGCCGGGCCCGAACAGCGGGTGGGGCGGTTCCTGGTGGACAGTGGCCGCCTCCCGAAGGGCGCACTGGAGCTGTGCCATCTGGGGGCGCTGTACGACGCGGCGTTCTTCGTACTCGGCCCGGGCGGCGGCCCGGCCCGCTTCCGGTACGGGGTCGCGCACTGGATGGGCGCGGTGCGCCCGGTGCCGGTCGACGCGGTGCAGCGCGAGACGCTGCGCCGACGGGAGTTGCTGCACGAAATCTGGCCCGAGGCGGAGACGGACAGCGAACCGCTCGTCAGGACCCGGCTGCCCCTCGACTCGGGCCTGCCGCGGCGTCAGCGCGCGATTCTCGAGCACGTCGACGGGGTGCACACGGCGGCCCAGGAGGCGGGAGA
>NZ_MUNE01000139.1 GCF_002154605.1 Streptomyces milbemycinicus
TGCCCATCGCGTTCCTCACCGCTTGGTACGCCCTGCGGCATGTCGCCCGGCTGGCCCCGGGGGAGCGGGTGCTGATCCACTCGGCGACGGGCGGAACCGGGCTGGCCGCCATCGCGGTGGCGCGGCTGCTGGGCGCGGAGGTGCTGGCCACCGCGGGCAGTGAGGACAAGCGGCGGTTTCTGCGCGGCATGGGCATCGCGCATGTCATGGACTCGCGCTCGCTGGACTTCTGCGCGCAGGCCCGGGCGGCGACCGGCGGGGAGGGGGTGGACGTCGTCCTCAACTCACTGGCCGGCGCCGCGATCCGGGCCGGGCTCGAAGCGCTGCGGCCGTTCGGCCGGTTCGTCGAGCTGGGCGTGCGCGACATCCTCTCCGACGCCCCGCTGGGGCTGGCGCCGCTGCGCCACAACATCACGCTGAGCACTGTGGACCTCGGCGAACTGCAGCGCGACCGCCTGGCGGTGTTCGGCGCGGCGCTGCGCGAGGTGGTCGCGGAGTTGGCGGAAGGGCGGCTGGCGCCCCTGCGGTGTACGGCGTTTCCGCTGTCGGCGGCCTCCGACGCGTTTCGGCTGATGGCGGGTGCGGGCCATATCGGCAAGTTGGTGCTGACCGTGCCGGAACGGGGCGAAACCGGCGCCGTGCTGCCCGACGGGCCGCGGCCGGTGCGCGAGGGCGGGGCCTATGTGATCACCGGCGGTCTGCGCGGTCTGGGGCTGGCCACCGCGCGCTGGCTGGCGGCCCGGCACGCGGGACACCTCGTACTCAACGGCCGTACCGCCCCCACAGCCGCCACCGCGCGGGAGCTCAATGAACTGTCGGCCACCGGGACCCGGATCACCGTGGTGCTCGGCGATATCGCCCGGCCGGGCACGGCCGAGCGCCTGGTGGCCGCCGCCACCGCGGACGGGACGCCGCTGCGCGGGGTGGTGCACAGCGCCATGGCGCTCGACGACGCGGCGGTGACCAACATCCGCGACGACCAGCTGCGGCGGGTGTGGGCGCCCAAGGCCACCGGTGCGTGGCGGCTGCACGAGGCCACCGCGGGGCAGCCGCTGGACTGGTTCGCGGTGTTCTCCTCGATGGCCTCGCTGCTGGGCAACCCCGGCCAGGGCGCGTACGCCGCCGCGAATGCCTGGCTGGACGGGTTCGCGGCCTGGCGCTCCGCGCGCGGGCTGCCCACCCTCGCGGTCGACTGGGGCCCGTGGGGCGAGACCGGCGTCGCCACTGGCTTCGCCGACCGCGGTTACGAGACCATCCCCACCGACCGGGGCCTACGAGCGCTGGGCGCCCTGCTGGCGCACGGCCGGGTGCAGACCGGGGTGATCCCCGGTGAGCCGGGCACCTGGATTCCGGCGGCCGGGCGGCAGTCGGCGCTCTTCGGCCCGCTGCTCCCCGACGACGCCGACGGCACCGGGGGCGCACAGAGCGTAAACAACGCAAGCGGCGGCGACGACATCCGCGCGCGGCTGGCCACGCTCCCCGCGGGCCTGGCCCGCCGCGCGGCCCTGGAGGCGTACTTGGGCGACCACATCCGTACGGTCCTCCGCCTCAGCGGCTCCACGCTGGACCCGCAGACCTCTCTGAAGGCCCTCGGCTTCGACTCCCTCCTGGCCATGGAGTTGCGCGTGCGGCTCGAATCCGGCCTGGGCGTGAAGCTCGCCGCCAACTTCGTCTGGCAGCACCCGACGGTGGCGGAGCTCGCCGTCGGGCTCGCCGAGCACATGGGGCTGGACATCGCCGGGGGTACGCCAGGCGGTCGACACCTGGCCGCCGACTGACGGTGACCGCAGCGTCGACTTTCGGACACACGGCGGGCCAATTCTGGTCAGGTGCTGGTCCGTCGTGTGTTCCTTCGCCGTGTTGCCCTCGTCGTCCATCCGCACCAGTGTGCGCTGCTCGGGCTCGCGGGCTCGTTGGCGCTGGCGGCGGGGGGAAAAACCGCCGGCGCGCTGCCCGTGGCGGACGTCCTGGTCCCCGATTCCGGCGGCGCCGCGCTCGGCCTGGTCAGTACGTACTTCGGCCTTGTACTGCTGGTCGGGGCCTGGCTGTTGCTGGGCCGCGCGGTACCCGGCCCCCGGCCGCCGAGCCCGCGCGACCTGCTGCTGACCCTCGCCGTCTGGGCCGCTCCGCTGCTGGCCGCGCCCCCGTTGTTCAGCCGGGACGTCTACAGCTATCTCGCCCAGGGCGCCATGGTCGACGCGCGCATCGATGTGTACGTACACGGCCCGGCCCGGCTCGGTGGGCCGCTGGCCGCCGAGGTGGCGCCCCTGTGGCAGCACACCCCCGCCCCCTACGGCCCGGTGTCCCTGGCCTTCGAGACGGCGGTGGTGGGCGCCTCCCGTACCGAGGTGTCCGCCGGGGTGTTCGGTATGCGGCTGGTCGCGCTGGTCGGCGTGGCGCTGATGATCCTCGCCCTCCTCGCGCTCGCACGCCGCTGCGGCACCGATCCGGCCGCCGCCCTGTGGCTGGGGGCGCTCAATCCGCTGTTGCTGATCCACCTGGTCGGCGGGGCGCACAACGACGCTGTGATGATCGGGCTGCTCGGCGCCGGGCTGGTGGCCGCGACCGGCCGGTGGCCCGCGTGCGGCGCCGTGCTGGTCACGTTGGCCGCCCTGGTCAAGGCGCCCGCCGCGCTCGGGCTGCTGGCCGTCGCCGCGCTCTGGGCGGGCCTGCTGACAGGGAGATGGCGGCGTACCCGGGCCGCGCTGGCCACCGGCGCCCTGGCGCTGGGCACCACGGGCGCGGCCACGGCCGTCGCCGGCACCGGCTATGGCTGGATCACCGCCCTGACCACCCCGGTCTCCCCGGACAACTGGGCGCTGACCAGCGCCCTCGGCCGGGCCACCGGCGCCGCCCTGGACGCCCTCGGCAGCGGTCTGGCGCCGCTGGCCACCCCGGCCTGGCATGCGCTCGGCCTGCTGGCGACGGCCGTCACCGTCGCGGTCGTCTGGCTGCGCGCCTCCCGCTCCCGCCCCGTCTACGCGCTGGGGCTGAGCCTGGTGGCGGTGGCGGCGCTCGGCCCCGCGATCCGCCCCTGGTATCTGCTGTGGGGGCTGTTCCTCATCGCCGCGGCAGCGCCGAGCGGACCGGTGCGCCGCGCGGTCGCCGCCGCGAGCGGGGTGCTGGCCCTGGCCGTACTGCCCAGCGGATTCGCGCCGGACCGGCAGCAGTTGACCCTCGCCGTATGCGGCGGAGCGCTGGCGCTGCTCACGCTGTGGTGCGTCAAACGGGCCCCGAGACTCGCCGCAGGCGACCGCTGGACGGAGCACGCGGCATGACGGGGCCCACCACCACACGCGGCCGACTGCTGCTGACGCTCGGGCTGACCGGGGCCGTGGCGCTCTTCCTGGCCACCGTGCCGCTCCACCGCGACTGGTTCGACCTGAGCGTCTACTACGGCACCGTCGACCACTGGCTGCACGACGGGGGCCGCATGTACGACTACACGGTGCCCGGTGCGGACGGCACCGCCTACGGCTTCACCTACCCGCCGTTCGCGGCCCTGTGCATGCTGCCGATGGCCCTGGTGAGCTGGTCGGGCGCGATCACCATCTGCATGCTGCTCAACCTGGCAGCCTCGGCGGTCGTGCTGTACTGGCTGACCGGTCCCCTCGTACGCCGCCACGCCCGGCACCGATGGTTCGCCTTCGCCGTGGCGGCCTGCCTGTTCGCCCTGCTGGAGCCGGTCCGGGACACCTTCAGCTTCGGCCAGGTCAACCTGGTCCTGCTGGCGCTCGTACTCTTCGACGCCTGGCTGCTGTCCACCGGCCGGGGCAAGTACGCGGGGTTCGCCATCGGCATCGCCGCCGCGATCAAGCTCACACCGGCGATCTTCATCTGCTATCTGGCCGTCACCGGGCGCCGGCGCGCCGCCGGGACGGCCGCGGGCACCGCGGCGGCCGCGACCCTGCTGGCCGCCTGGGTGGCGCCGACCGCGTCGCGGGACTACTGGACCGAGGACCTGTGGGACACCGACCGCATCGGGGTCGCCGCGTATGTCTCCAACCAGTCGTGGCGCGGCGTGCTGGCCCGGCTCACCGACCCCGTCCCGCCGAGCGGCGCGATCTGGGCGCTGGGGGCGCTCGCCGTCATGGCCCTGTGGGCCCATCGTGTACGGCGCGCGGCCGCCGCGGGGGACGAGGCGGCCGGGTTCGCGCTGACCGGCGTCGCCGCCTGCCTGGTCAGCCCGATCACCTGGGTGCACCACCTGGTCTGGCTGATCCCGGCGCTGACCGTGCTGGTCGACACCGGGCTGCGGTCGGGCACACCGCCCGCGCGCCGCCGCCGGCTGCTGTCCACGGCGTCCGCGGTGTATGTGATCCTGTGCAGCAGCGTGGTGTGGCTGTGGCGCTTCCACCCCACCGGCGTGGACGGCTTCCTGGGGAGCAACGCCTACGTATGGATCTGCCTCGGCCTGCTGCTCGCCCTCCCGGTGCGCGAGCCGGATGTCCCCGTGCGCGAGCCGGACGTCGCCTTTTCGCCACCGCCGCGCCGACCGGATGTCGATCCGAGTACGCCCCAACGTCTCCCACGGTGGACACCCTGACCACACCGCCCCGGTCTCTCCGCCCCCCGAGCACCTGTGAGCGCATATGCCCGCGACGATGATGCCCGAGCGGCAGAGCCTCCCCGCCCGCCGGCGGCTTCCGCTGCGCCAGATCCTGTGCCTGCTGCCGATCGCCGTCGTCGCCGTATGGGTGATCGGGCACTGGTCGCTCATCGGCTCCGGCGCCCGTCAGCTCCTTGACGCCAACCCCTACTGGCTGCTCGCCGCGGTCGCCACGACCGGTCTCGGCTGGGTCGCCGTGTCCTTCGCCCGGCAGGGCACCGTCCTGGAACGGCTGCCTCCGGGGCGGCTGTTCGCCACCCAGTTCGCCGCGGGGGCGGCCAACCACCTTCTGCCGTCGGGGATCGGCGCGAGCGCGGTCAACATCCGCTTCATGACCGGCTGCGGCCTCCCCGCCGCCCGCTCCTCGGCCGCGCTCGCTCTGTACTTCCTCGCGGAGGCCACCGCCCGCATCGGGCTGCTGCTGGTCCTGCTGGTCGCCTTCCCCGAAGCGCTCAGGATCGGGCCGCTGCTCCCGGACCGGATTGGCGCGGCGCTGCCGTTGACGGTCGGGGCGGCGGTCTGCGCCCTGGTGGTCGCGGTTCTGGCGATCCGTCCGGTGCGCCGGATCGTCCGCAGCTTCCTGGTCACCGCCCTCACCGACGCCCGCTCGCTGCACGCCCGGCCGTCCAGGGCGCTTGCCCTGTGGGGCGGTTCGGTGGCCTTTCCCGTGCTGCAGGCGGCCGGACTCGCCGCGGTCGCCGTCGCGGTGGAGCTGGACGTGCCGCCCGGGCATGTCGTGCTCGCCTATCTGGCCGCAACGTGTCTGGCCGCGGTCATCCCCTCGCCCGGGGGCATCGGCTCCGTGGACGCCGCGCTGGTCATCGCGCTCGTCGCGACCGGGGCCCCGGCGGACGCCGCCACCTCCGCGGTGCTCGCCTACCGCTTCATCACGGTGTGGCTCCCGTTGATCCCCGGAGCGCTGGTGTTGGGAACCCTGGTGCGCTGGAAGATCGTCTAAGCGACCGCAGCCCCCGTAGCCCCTGCGGCGCCGTCCCCTGATGCTTCGTACGTTGCTTCTTGCCGCTCAAAAGGTGAACACAGCAAATACGAAGGATTAATTCCGGAAGTCGGCCCATCGTTCAGTAAATTCCCCGGACCGCGGGGCAACCAATCAAGGATTCGCGGGGTCAAACAGGCCGAGTGAGCGCGCCGCGCATTCCACTGGGGGGAGTTGTGCGACGTCCATTCGAGCTGCCCGCGTACGCGG
>NZ_MUNE01000014.1:0-128 GCF_002154605.1 Streptomyces milbemycinicus
GCCGGGCAGATCGACCTCGCCTCCAACGCGGGCGCGATCGCCGCCCGCACCGCCCAGACGCGCAAGGACATCCAGATCCTGCGTCGCCCCAACGACATGGCCATGCCCATCGTCATGCGCACCGCGAA
>NZ_MUNE01000014.1:139-28623 GCF_002154605.1 Streptomyces milbemycinicus
GACATCCTCGGCACCGGCGACCCCGACTACGCCAAGGACATCCCCCAGCGCACGCGTGACCTCGCCAAGGCCAAGACGCTGCTGAAGGACGCCGGCTTCGATCTGTCCAAGACCTACGACCTGGTCACCACAGACGACATCGCGGGCCTCGCCGACTCCGCGACCCTCTTCGCCAACCAGGCCCGCGAGGCCGGCATCAAGGTGAACGTCGTCAAGCAGGAGTCCGGCGCCTTCTGGCAGAAGACCTGGAAGACCGGCGACTTCTACACCACCTACTGGGGCACCAACGACTCGGTCGTCTTCTTCGCCTCCAAGACCATGGTCAGCGGCGCCGGACAGAACGAATCCGGCTGGACGGACAAGGAATTCGACGCCGCCTACCGCAAGGTCATCGGCGCCAAGGACGAAAAGCAGCGCGCCGCCCACCTCAAGCAGCTGCAGCAGATCGAGTACGACAGCTCCGGCTACCTGCTGTGGGGCATGGCCGACGGCATCGACTTGGCCGCCGCCAAGGTGCGCAACCTGCCCAAGCTGGCCGGCTACGGACGCGTCCAGCTCGAAGGCGTGTGGCTGAGTTGAGCCCCCTCACCAAGGCCGGTGCGGTGCCCGCTCCCCCCGCGGGCACGGCCGCCGCACCGCGCCGCCCGTGCCACCCGGCCGTAAGGGTGGCCGCCGCGGTCGCCCACCGGGCACTCATGCTGATCGTCCTGCTGGCCCTGGTCTTCGCCGCCGTCGAGCTACTGCCCGGGGACGCGGCCGGCGCCACCTCCGAACGCGGCGTCACCGCGGCCGACATCGCCGCCCGCCGGCACCAGTTGGGCCTGGACCGGCCGGTGTGGGCACGGTTCTGGGACTGGATGACCGCCCTGCCGACCGGTGACCTGGGCACCTCCGCCCAGGGCCAGAAGGTGACCGCCCTGCTTGCCGACCCGCTGCCCAACACCCTGGTCCTGGGCCTGAGCGCGTTCGCCCTCACGACAGTGCTCTCCCTGCTGCTGGGCTGCTGGGCCGCCGCCCGCCCTGGCCGGCTGACCGACCGGATCATCGGCCACGCTTCGACCGCCGCGTTCGCCCTGCCCGAATTCGTGATCTCCGTGGTCCTGCTACTGATGCTGTCTCTGTGGACCGGCTGGCTCCCGGCGGTCACCGTCACCGGCAGCGACGGCAGGCCCGCCCAGTGGACCATGCTGATCATGCCGGTGATCGCCCTGGTCATCCCGCAGACCGGCTGGAACGTCCGGATCGTGCGCGGTGCCCTCGCCGACCAGGCCACCACCCCTCACGTCGAGGCCGCCCACCTGGACGGACTGCCGGTCCACCGGGTGCTGCTGCGCCACCAGTTGCCCGGCGCCGTACCCGCCATCGCCACAGGCTTCGCCACCACCACCGGCATGCTGCTGGGCGGGGCCGTGGTCGTGGAGACCCTCTTCAACTACCCCGGGATCGGCAACCTGCTGGCCGGCGCCGTCGCCTCGCGCGACACCGCGCTGATCGCCGGAGTCGTCGCCTGTGCGGGCGCCGTCATCAGCCTCGTCCTGCTCGCCGCGGACCTGATCCGCGAGGCCACCGTGGGAGACCGCCCATGACCACCACCCTCGCCTCGGAGGTCGGGCGCCGGAGCACCGGACGCACCCGCACCCTGGCGCTGACCGCCGTCGCAGTCCTGCCCCTCCTGCTCGCCGTCGCCGGTCCGCTGCTGGCCCCGCACTCCCTCTCCTCACCGGTCACCGCCCCGTTCGCAGCCCCCAGCGCCGACGCCCCGCTGGGCGGAGACCAGTTGGGCCGGGACGTCCTCAGCCGCCTCCTGCACGGCGGCACCCTCCTCGTCGCCGGCGCGCTGCTGGTGGCCGCCGTGGTCACCGTGGCCGCCACCGTCGTCGGCTGCTTCGCCGTCCTGCGCCCCGCACTCGGCCGGGCGGTCGAGCGCTGCGCCGACGTCGCGATCCTGCTGCCTCCGCTGCTGGGCATCATGCTGATCGCACTCGCCTGGCCCGGCGGCGGACGCTGGGCCGTCATCGCGGCAGCGATCGTCCTGGGAACCCCCTACGCCGTACGAGTCGTCGCCGCTGCTGCTGCCCCGCTCGCCTCCGCCGGCTATGTCGAGGCGGCCATCACCCGCGGCGAGTCCACCGCCTACATCGCCTTGTGCGAGCTGCTGCCCAACCTGCGCTTCACGGTCCTGACCCTCTTCGGACTGCGGTTCGTGGACGCCGTCTACGTGATCTCCATGGCGGGCTTCCTCCAGATCGGGCCCCAGCCCCCGGCCTCCGACTGGTCGTTGATGGTCCGCGAGAACGCCTCAGGCATCCTGCTCAACCCCTGGGCCGTCGTCGCCCCGAGCCTGGCGATCGCGGCCGTGGCCATCATGGTCAATCTCGCCACCCAGGCCCTGGCCCCCGACACCACGCAGAAGGCGGTCACCCGCTCGTGAGCGACCTCACCCACCACGACCGCGCCCGCACCGGCCCTGATACCCCGACCGACGCGGCACAGCCGGTGGCGTCCGTCACCGGCCTGGAAATCTCCCTGCCCGACGGCACGGTGCTGCTGCCCGCCACCTCCGCGCTCGTCCGGCCCGGCCAGGTGACCGCTCTCACCGGCGCCTCGGGTTCGGGCAAGACCACCCTGCTGCGCGCCCTCATCGGCCACCTCCCCGACCGGGCCACGATCACCACCGGCACCGTCGACGTCCTCGGCACACAGCCCCACACCCTCACCCCCGACGCGCTACGACACCTGCGCCGCACCCGCGTCGCCTATGTCGGCCAGGACCCCGGCTCGGCGCTCAACCCACGGATGACCGTCCACCGCCTGGTCGCCGAACTGGCCACGGACCCCTCCGCCGACTCGGTCCGCTCCCTGCTGACGGAGTGCCGGCTCCCCACCAACCTCCTCGGCCGACGTCCCACCGCCCTGTCCGGCGGACAGCAGCGCCGTGTCGCCCTCGCCCGGGCCCTCGCCCGCACCCCTCAGATCCTCCTCCTGGACGAGCCCACCGCCGGCCTCGACACCGCCCTGCGCGACGAGATCGCCCACCTGCTGCGCCACCTCGCCACCAGCCGTAACCTGGCCGTCGTCCTCGCCACCCACGACACCGCCCTGGTCGAAGCGTGCGCCGACCACACCGTCCGGCTCATCGCGCCCGGCACGCAGCCGCCGGCTTCCGTGTCCTGTATGGCAGTAGAGCCGTCGGCAGCGGCTGTGCCGATCCGCACAGCCGGACCGGCACTCTCCGCCCAGGGTGTCGAGGTCTACTTCCGGAACGGCGGCACCCGCCGCCTCGCCCTGACCGGACTCGACTTCACCGCACCGGTCGGATCGGCCACCGCCGTGATCGGCCCCTCCGGATCCGGCAAGACCACCCTCCTACGGGTCCTCGCCGGACTGCACCCGCCCACCAGCGGCCAGCTCACCCTCGACGGCCAGACCTTGGCGGCCACGGCCCGGCGCCGCACCCGCGAACAGCAGCGCCGTATCCAGCTCGTCCCGCAGAACCCGCTCGCCGCGCTCAACCCCCGGCGCACCGTAGGACACCAGGTGGCCCGCCCCCTACGCCTCCACACCAGCCTCACCGCGAAGGAGATACCCGAGCAGATCACCCAACTCCTTCAGCAGGTGGGACTCCCCGCCGACTTCGCCAACCGCTACCCCGGCGAGCTGTCCGGCGGCCAGCGCCAGCGGGTCTCCATCGCGCGCGCCCTCGCCGCCGGCCCCGACATCCTCCTCTGCGATGAGGTCACCTCCGCCCTCGACACCACCACCGCCACAGCTGTCATGGACCTCCTCACCCGCCTGCGCGAAGAACACGGCACCACCCTCGTCGTGGTCTCCCACGAACACCACCTGATCACCCGCTACACCGACACCGCGCACCTGATGGACACCGGCCGGATCACCGCCAGCGGCCCTACGGCCGAACTGCTACCGACGCCGTGACCCAGTCGCACGACAGGGCACCCGCCTGAAAGGCCGGATGCCCGGATGCGGGCGGCGATTTCGTCATCGCGTCCCGCCGTACGCCACGACGCTCACCGGACCGCGCGGCAGCGGCGAAAGCATCGCGGCTTTCCGCGGGGTGGCCGTACGGGTCGGCGGACGAGCCTTGTGGTCGGATGTGGACCTGGAGGTCGGTGTCGGAGAGTTCACGGCCGTCCTCGGCCCCAGAAGATCGGTCACGGCGGAGCGCGTACCGATTCCGGGCGATCAGGAGCGGACCCTGTGCGACAGAGTCGCACAGGGTGGAACGGCCTGGCCGGAGAAGTAGCGCGACAGCGAGGAACTGCTGACGAGCCCGTCGCGGGCGAGTTCGCGCAGGCTCCGTCCGGTCAGGTCACGCAGCAGCCGTAGTCGCCCCGCCAACTCCTCGCGCACTTCTGCCAGCCTTTCCCCAGTTTCACGGGCTGATCCTGGACGGAGTGATGCCCACGACATCCGCTGGCCTCCTGCGCTCTGGCAGATCCGAAACCGCAGGTCACCTCAGGTGAGACAGCTTCCGGCACCCACACGCGGAGTTGAACCCCGTTGCCCGGGGACCATGACCACGCGGCGGGATTGATGCACACGACGCATCGACAGATCTCGGTTTGCTGCTGGACACCGTTCGGACACGGCTTGGAGACTCACGTGTGATGCGGCGACGCCCGCCACCTGCCTTGCCCCCGGAATGACGCCGCCCGGCCACGCGCCGCCGCTCACCCCGCCGTACCGCTCATCCTCGGTTCCTCGCACCAGGCGACCGGGTCCACATCCGGCCCTAATTCGTTGTTGGGAGGATCAGATGCCCGATCCGGCCCTGGCCCTTGAGGCCCCTCGGGAGACCGGCACTGTCCTCTGCCTTCGCCCGACCGTGCGGCCCGACCGCGGAGTGGGTGATCGGAAGGCTGATCATCGTGAGACGAGCCTTCCGCAGGACGACCTCCTCACTGTGCCGCGAGCCGCGAGCTCTTTCGCAGACCGGAGCCCCTGCGGTGCGCTGGTGTCACGAACGGCCAGTGAGATGTCGGACCGATCGAGTCCTGGAATTAGGGCGCCGCGTGGCCCGCACAGGCTCCAGACGGAGACGAACAAGGCAAGGAGAAAACACTTCGTGAGCGTGTTCTGCGGGATCGACTGGGCCGAAGACCACCATGACGTAGCGGTCGTCGACGAGGAGGGAAAACTGCTGGCCAAGCGTCGGATCAGCGACGACGCCGAGGGGCATCGCCTGCTTCTTGAGGTCCTGGCCGAGTACGACGACCGCGCCACGGCCCTCGTCCCTGTGGCGATCGAGACCAGCCACGGCCTGCTGGTTGCCGCACTGCGCGCGGCTGGACGCCTGATCTACGCGATCAACCCCATGGCCGCCTCCCGCTACCGCGACCGGCACGCGGTCTCCCGCAAGAAGTCCGACCACGGCGACGCTGTCGTCCTGGCCAACATCTTGCGGACCGACAAGGCCAGTCACCGTCCTCTGCCTGCGCATTCGGAACTGTCACAGGCCATAACAGTCCTGGCCCGCGCTCAGCAGGACGCCGTATGGAACTACCAGCAGCTGTCCAACCAGCTCCGGTCGCATCTGCGCGAGTACTTCCCCGCTGCCCTGATCGCCTTCCAGCACCTGCAAGGTGGCCTGACCAGGGGTGATGCCCGTGCAGTACTGGCGATCGCGTCGACACCGGGCAAGGCGATCCGGCTCAGCCGCAGCCAGCTGCGTGCCGCGTTGAAGCGCGGCGGCCGGCAACGCGGGATCGATGCCGACGCCGAGCGAATCCAAGATGTCTTCCGCGCCGAGTACCTCCGGCACACCCCGATGGTCGAAGAGGCCATGGGGCTCCAGATGCTCGCCCTGCTGCGGCAGCTCGACGCAGCCTGCAAGGCCGCCGATGAACTTGCCGAGTCTCTCCAGGTCCGGTTCCGCGAGCATCCGGATGCGCACATCGTGACCAGCTTCCCCGGCCTGAGCGACTTGGCCGGCGCCCGGGTTCTCGCCGAGATCGGGGATGACCGGAGCTACTTCACCAGCGCACGGGCGCTGAAGGCGTACGCAGGATCAGCCCCGGTCACCCGCGCCAGCGGCAAGGTCCGCATCGTCACACACCGAGTCGTCAAAAACCGTCGGCTGGCTTCCTGTGGCTACGTGTGGACCCTCACAGCCCTGCGTGCGTCGCCCGGAGCTCGAGCGCACTACAAGCGCCGACGTGAAGTCGGAGACCGTCACAGCTCAGCCCAACGCAACTTGTTCAACAAGCTCCTGGGCCAGCTCCATCACTGCTTGCAAACCCGCCAGACCTACAACGAATCCCGGGCCTTCTCACAGCCTGCTCAAGCCCTCGCGGCTTGACTCCAAGGCACGTGAGATGTCTCCCGGGCCGCCACCTTACGGAGGACCCATGAGAAAGATCACCAGACGTACGGCGCTCACCATGGCCGCGGGTACCGTCACCGCGTCGACGGTGATCAACGCGGCCACCGCGGCGGCCGATGCCCCGGCGCCGGGACGACCGGTGGCGTCCGGAGCCAATCCCGTTCTGCGGACCGCCCTCATCACACGGGTGACACCCAGGAACAACTGGCGGGTGACCACCGTCGCCATCCGCTACGCGAACCCCATCGACACACGCGGCGGCGTCATCCCACCCTCCGCGTTCCAGGTCACCGCCGCCCTGGGCGGGCAGAGCGCGGCCCGTACGGTCACCCGGGTCTACCCGAACACGGTAGCCAGGGCGGACGACCTCCCCAAAGCGGGACGGCCGGGCAGATACCTCATCATCGAGCTCGACCCGGACGATACCAACGGGCAGGCTTCCGGCACCGATCCTCTTCCGCTCCATCGCGCCTACACCGTCAGGCAGGTGGCCGATGTGACGGCCCCCGATGGTGAACCGGTTCTCGCGACCGGTCCGTTGGCGATCCAGAACGACGACGTCATCACCCCGGTGGTCGACGACTTCACAGCGGGATCGTTCACCGACTCCACCGGATTCCAGCTGGCCTTCCGACTGTACGAGCCGGAAGGGTTCGTGCGGAATCCGGGGGCGGCCACCCAGTATCCGCTCGTCGTCACCCTGCACGGCGGCGGCGAGGTGGCCGACAACAACATGACCCAGCTCACCGCCAATCGAGTCGCCGTCACCTTCGCCAAGCCGGAACGCCAGCGCCGGCACCCGGCATTCGTGCTCGCGCCGCAGATCCCGCTGCCCCGCCCCATGGACGGACCTGACGGTACGGACTGGACCGACCCCAAGGTCCAAGCGGCGCTGGTCGAACTCATCGACACCTTCACAACACAGCGCCCCGTCAACGCGGATCGGCTCTATCTCGTCGGCCTGTCATCGGGTGCGCGAGGCATCTTCAACCTGCTTCCGAGGCGTCCCCACACCTTCGCCGCGGCCCTGGCCACCGCCGGCTGGGGTGACCCGTCCACCTTGGGCAAGATCACGCACATCCCGATCTGGGCCGATCACTCCATCGACGACCCGGTGGTCCCCTACCGCGAGGGACGGTTCGGAAACCCCGGCACCTGGACGCTGATGAACGCACTGGAGAACGCCGGTACACAGATCACCCGCGGGGAGTGGGCCAACGACCTGTCGAAGGCGGATTTCGAAGCCCGGTCGAGGTCCCTCCTGAACCGGGCTCGCCGGGTCGGCGGCCATGTGCTGTTCACCAGCTATACGCCCGGAACGACGCCGGTGAACCCGCACTTCGCGTGGGCGCAGACATACGAGAACGACGTCGTCATCGACTGGCTCTTCGATCAGTCCCGCTAGTACCCCAGCCGGACTTCTCCATTCCTGCTGGTCAGCTGTCTGGGGGTGGGAGTGTAGCGGGGCGGAAGCGGTCCACGAGGCCGGGCGTGTCCTGTCCTTCGCCCCTTTTGGACACGCCGCATCGTGGCGGCGGCAACCCGATGACCAAGCCTCCGCAGCTCACCCTGGATCCTGACGTACCCCCAGGTCGGGTTCTCTCTCGCCAGGCGCTGAATGAGCGCGACCATCTCTTCCGGCAACGGTGGCCGACCGGATCCGACCGGTGCTTGGCGCCACCTCCAGCGCACCAAACGCCGATGCCAGGTCAGCAGCGTTCCCGGGGTGACCAGCCGATGGCGGCGTAAGGCGGATGGCAGGTGCCGCGCGAGAGCGGAGAGCACGGCACGATCAGCCCACGAGCGCCGCGGCCGCTCCATCTGCCGGCGCAGCACAGCGACCTCATGGCGAAGCACGAGGATCTCGGCATTGTTCGCGGCAGTCGATCGGCCCAGCAAGAGCAACCAGCCCAGCAGTCGGCAGAAGATCAGGTAGAGCAGACGCAGACCCACAAGCATTGATCATGCCCACACCCAGACAATCACAAAGCCCCAGGTCAACCACCGTACAGCAATAAAGACACCCTTCAGGAGCAGTCGGGACAGGGCAGCGAGCAGTGCACGGTCCGGCCATCCGGGCTTGGGCGAGATGATCTGCCGACGCAGAACCGCGAGCTCGTGCCGCAGGATCAGTATCTCCACATTCTTGGTCGCAGAGGATCGAGTCATCAGGAACAGCCACGCGAAGATCCGCGTGGCGATCAGGTAGGTAAGCCGTACTGATCATGCTGGAACCTGGTGGTCAGGTTCGTTACCCCAGGTCAGGTCCGCTGAAGCCATTCTGGAACGCTACGGGCCTGCTCAACGAGTACCACACCATGCCACCCCAACGACTTCTCCATCCACAAGAAACACCCAGCTCAGCGGCCTGATCGGGATATTGACACCCTTCAACCCCGTTCTGACTCGCACCCTGTGGCAGCACATCGAAGACGAGGAGCTCTCCAAGCGGATGTGTCGGCCCGTCGAGTGCTATATCGAGGTGGGCAGGTGCGGGGAGCGGAGCACGAGCAGGGTGATCTCGCTGGGGGCGAAGACGCGGAACGGCGGGCCCCAGAAGCCGGTGCCGCGGCTGGTGTAGAGGAGGGTGCGGGGGCTGTGGTGGCTGAGGCCGGCGAGGGCGGGCTGGTCGATGCGGACGAGGTGGTGGAAGGGCCAGATCTGGCCGCCGTGGGTGTGGCCGGAGAGCTGGAGGTCGATGCCGGCGGCTGCTGCCCGGTCGATGAACTTGGGCTGGTGTGCCAAGAGCAGGACGGGTAGGTCGGGGTCGGCGCCGTTCAAGGCTCCGGCGAGGTGGGCGCGGTGGCCTGCCAGGCCGGAGGACTCGGCGGTGACGTCATCCACGCCGGCGACCACGAGGGTGTCGCCTCCGCGTTCGAGCAGCAGATGGCGGTTGCGCAGCGGCTCCCAGCCCAGCTCGTCCATCAGGTCGACCCAGCCCTGGGCCTGGCTGTAGTACTCGTGGTTGCCGGTGACGTATACACGGGCCCGGGTGGCCCGCACGGTACCGAGTGGGGCGGCCTGGGCGCGGCGGCGTTCGGCCGTGCCGTCCGCGATGTCGCCGGTGTGGCAGACCAGATCGGCTTCCAGAGTGTTCACCGTCTCGCATACCCGCGCCGACCAGCGAGTGCGATCGAGCGGGCCGTAGTGGGTGTCGGTGATGAGGACGACGCGGATGCCGTCCAGCCCGGCACCCAGCCGTGGGAGTTTCACGTCGAGTTGGCGCACGCGTGGCACGCGGCGGGCCTCGGCGTACCCCCAGCCGAGCAGTACGGCGGTTATGCCGAGGACGGCCCAGGTGACGATTCGGGCCCGGTCCTGGCTCTCGCCGACGCCGGCCACGGTCAGGGCGAGCCGCAAGAGGACGCCGAGCAGAACGGACCAGGTGGACAGAATCCAGCTGGTGCCCAGCAGGGTGTCGCCGGTGATCGCCGCCCGGTCCTGCTGGCGGCGGCCGTGGCCGCGCACCATCGCGAGCGGCATACCGATGAGGCCGAGGGTGAACAGGGCGGTGCCGGCCAGCGTGACGGGCAGCGGCCAGTGCTGGCCGGTGTGCAGGAGCACCCAGCAGGGCACGGCCCACAGCAGGATGGGGGCGATCAGGGGGATGTAGCGCATCAGGCGGTGCGGTCGGCTCTGCCGCGGTGCTTGCGCTTCACTTTCGGCTGGCCGGGTGTTGCTGGTGTCGGTCACGCTTCCCCTCCCTGACCGGGCTGCCGTCTCGCGCACTGTATCGGGTCGCCCTTGGGCCGGCCGGACCGGCGTTCACGGGCGCGGCCCCTTAGGACGAAGGGTTCTCTGCGAGATGGCAAGACGCCGCCGCAGACACCTCCCTTGGCATGAGCCGCGATCAGGGTGCTACTGCCCCGGCTTGGTACTGCCGCCAGTGGAGGGCGCGGTCGGCGGAACGACGGCCTAAGCCGATGATGGCGAGCACCGGCCGCACTGAAGCCGGTCAATGCACTCCCGCAACAGGGCTCTGATGTGCCCCGAGTTAGGGAGGTCGTGCTTGGTGATGACGCCACGGCTGGTACGAATCTGTCGGTGCATCACGTCATCCGCTTGCACCTTGAACTCCAGGAGCCGTTGAACGTACTTATTGTCCGTCTTGGTCCACTTGTAGCTGCTGGCGGTCTGCTCGAACTGCCAAGCCGGGCTTTCCTTGGAGTTAGTGAGGCAGTCGGGGCGACGTGGTGTGGTACTCGTTGAGCAGTCCGCCAAGTACCTGGCGGCGCCTGACCGTGGCAGAGGGCAGGGGATGACGTTTCGGTGCACTCGGTGCAGGCTGTGCGTATCCATCGTTCGGCGACTGCGTTGGACCGTGGGCTTTGCGGTGGCGTTGGGATGACGGCTGTGCCGTTGCCGGCGAAGACGGCGTCGAACGCGGCGGCGAACTGGCTGTCCCGGTCACGGATGAGGAACCGGAAGCACCCAGCCCTGTCGGGTCCATGAGCAGATTGCGGGCGAGCTGGGTGACCCAGGCGCCGGTCGGGTGGGCGGTGACGCCCAGGACATGGACGCGCCGGGTCTTGATCTCCATGACGAAGAAGACATAGAGACGCTTGAGGAAGACGGTCTCCACGTGCATGAAATCGCAAGCGAGCAGCGTGTGGGCCTGTGAACGGAGGAAGGAACGCCAGGTCTGCTGGCTTGCTCGCTGCGGTGCGGCGGTAGACCGGAGCGGCGCAGAACGCGTCGGATAGTCGCAGCGGCGACCCGATGACCAAGCCGACGTAACTCACCTTGGATCCTGACATACCCCCAGGTCGGGTTCTCTCTCGCCAGGCGCTGGATGAGCGCAACTGTCTCTTCCGGCAACGGTGGCCGACCGGGCCTGACCGGTGTTTGGCGCCACTTCCGGCGCACCAGACGGCGGTGCCAGGTCAGCAGGGTGCCTGGGGTGACCAGTCGATGGCGGCGTAGGGCGGGTGGAAGGTGCCGTGCGAGAGCGGAGAGCACGGCACGATCGGCCCATGCGAGCCGCGGCCGCTGGACCTGCCGGCGAAGCACGGCGACCTCATGCCGAAGGGCAAGGATCTCGGCGTTGTTCGCGGCGGTCGATCGGCCCAGCAAGAGCAAGCAGCCCAGTTCGACAGAAGATCAGGTAGAGCAGTCGCAGACCCACAATCATTGATCATGCCCATACGTGGGTGATCGCAAAGCCCCAGGTCAACCACCATACGGCAATAAAGGCACCCTTCAAGGATCACCCGACCGGGCATCCGCGTTCGACCGCCACCACTCAAGATCGGAAAAGGCCGGCAGGGCGTTGTGGGTCAATACGAGTGCGCTGAGTGTCAAGGACATTCCTCCTGAGACCAGGAAGGATTCGAAGCCAGGGCCCCGCGACGGGGCAGTGATCGACTCGGAGCACCGGAGAAAGCAGGAAGCATGATGAAGAGGAAGACGGCTCTGGCCGCGGGCGCTCTGGCCATCGTGTTCGGCGCCGCGGTACCGGCAGCGGCCGCGCCGACGACGGCCGCGTCCCGCACGGGGACGTTCTACGGCACCTATCAGCACTCCGACGGGTGCGTGTACCTGCGCTCCGCAGCCGGATACCACTATCTGTTGGAGGGCTACACGATGGGTGGCAACGGCGGCCTGTACAAGAAGGGCGGCGGCTTCATCGCGTACCCGGGCTGGAAGATCGCGGCACACGGTACCCAGTACAACAAGACCAGCACCACGTTGTGCACGACATGGGGTGCTTACAGGAGGATCAAGGCAACATCGATCCACGCCTACTGAACGGTGTCACATGGACCGGCTGCTGTCGTCAATTTATGCCGTCAACGCCCCCGCGATCCAGGATCGCGGGGGCATTCGGTCTGGTGAGACAAAGAGCCGACCGTCGCCCTCGATGTCAGCGAACCGGCCCGTCACGGTCACTGCTCCCCGCACCCGCGGGGATGGTCCCACGAAGAACGCTTGCGCGAAACAGTCCGTCATGCTGCTCCCCGCACCTGCGGGGATGGTTCATAACGGAGCGCGTCCAGCGCCTCGGCGCCGGCCTGCTCCCCGCACCTGTTGGGATGGCCCCTGCGACCGACACGACACCTGCAACCGGGAGACCTGCTCCCACGCACGGGGATGGCGAGGCCGGTGAGCACGGTCGCGTGTGCGCACCGTTGTCTCGACGCCCGCAGAGAGGGTCTCGAATGACAGCTGGTACTAGAGAAGAGGTGTGAAGGCCGCCTGTGGTACGTGGGCCGACATTCGTAGTTGGGCCTGAGGCCAGGGCCTCGGCGTAGTCGCGTGACGTCTGTTTCGTGATCATGTGAGTCCGAGGAGGGCGAGCGGTCGGCTGGCGTCGCGGGCGTTGTGCCGGACGCCGGCGGCGATGCTGCTCTTCCCGGCGAGGCGAAGGGCGCCGATGGCGAGGTTGCGCCATGGCGCGGGGCGCGGATCCAGTTCGCAGCCGGGAGGCGTCCTCGGTGAACGTCACGTCACGGACGTGGTGCAGGGCTTCGATCTTCCAGTGGCTGCGGATCAGCCGGGCGAGCTCGGCGGGTGTGGCCTGTTCCGCAGTGAGGCTGGTGACCGCCTTGATGCTGATCTTGCCGGTCTTGCTGTCCACTCGGCGGCGCTTGAGCTGGACGGCCTGGCGGGCGCTGGGAAAGAGCAGGGTGTTCACCGTGCACACCTTGATGCGGCGGATCTCGCCGCGGCCGTGGCCGGTGTCGCGGGTGCGTCTCTGCAGGGGGATCTGATTCCAGGGAAGGGACTTGAGCTGCTTGTGGAGCTTGTTCTGGTTCCCTTTCGCGATGACGATGTAGTGCGCGCCTCGGCCGAGCAGGTAGCTGGCGTGCTCGCGCTGGGTGTGCATGGCGCCGCTGGTCACGACCATGCCTGCCAGGTCGGCGAGGGTCTCCAGCAGAGGAGGGAAGCAGGTGATCTCGTTGGTCTTCTCGCCTACGTCGAGTTGGGCCAGGACCAGGCCGGAGAGGTGGTCGCAGGCAGCGAGCAGATGGATCTTGCGGCCCGTGGCCCTGGCTGCTCCGCGCAGGGTCTTGCCGTCGACCGCCACTGCGTGCAGCTGACCGGCGGCCCCAGCGCGCCGGTCGGCCGGCCAGCGGCCCACCGCCCGGTCCAGAGCGTCGCCGTCGATGCGGCCCAGCAGCCGCCGCACCGTCGCCTCCGCTGGCAGGCACCGCTTCGGGGACAGCGGATCGGGCCGTACGCCAAGGCGCTCCAGGACGGCGGGGCGTCGGTGATCCACTCACCTACCGCCAGCAGGGAAGTCGCTCCGGCAAGGACCGCGCACGCGGTCAGCGCGAGCACGACGACCAGAGCGTGCCGTACGCCGCGCGGATCGCGAGGGTCGGGCACCTCGGCTAGTCGCTCCAGCAGGCCCGGGATCTCCTCGGGCACGGCCCCGGGATGCTCGCGGAGTTGGTCAAAGGCAGGCGGGATCGGCGATGATGCGTCGGCAGGCACGGTCTTCCACTCGGATCACGGGGCGTCGAGAACTCCATGATCTTGGAAGGGCAGGTCATCCGCCTGGGGCGTCCTCGGCTTCCCAGCGCAGCAGGTCGCCCGGCTGGCACTCGAGCACCTCGCAGAGCGCGGCGAGCGTCGCGAAGCGCACGGCCTTGGCGCGCCCGTTCTTGAGTACCGCCAGGTTGGCGGGCGTGATCCCTACGCGGTCCGCCAGCTCGCCCACGGACATCTTCCGCCTGGCCAGCATCACGTCGATGTCGACGGCGATCGGCATCAGATCACCTCGTCCAACTCGGCCTGCATCTGTGCCGCTTCGACGTCGCGCGCGACGGCCTGGGCGAGCAGCATCCGCAGCAGCAGCACGATGAGCGCAACTCCCAGGATGGCCACGCCAACCCCGCCCATGATGACGGTGACGCCCGGGTCGTCCCGCTGGCCCGGCGCATTGATGACCGTGACCGCGAACCACACGAGGGCAGCCGCCACGATCGCGCCGATCACGCCGTCCACGTACCGGAAGGCGGCGTGGGAGAACACGGTTCCGCGTCGCACCATCGTCACCAGCCGCCATACGCAGACCAGGGCGACTTGGACCGACGCCATGCCCAGAATCGTGATCACGCGCAGCGGGGTCAGCGGGAGCGCCCCGTCCTCTGGGTCGGTGGCCAACGCCCACACCATCAATGCCTGTACGAACACGGTGCCGGCGAGCACCACTACGAGCACGGCGCGCAGCGCACGCACTGCCAGCTTTCCCATGACCCCACCTTCCATCGAGTTGCGATGGGAATCTATCGAAAATCGATAGGTGAAACAAGAGCCGGGACGGAGGGTGGGCGGCAGTTTCGCACCGCGGCGGGACGCCGCCTGTGCCGTTCAGAAATGCGTCGCTGCAGCTCAAAGGGGGTCTGGCGGGATCTGCGGGGGTGCGGGGAACGTTGCCCTTGCTGGAAATCTCATCCGCCCCGGTGGGGGCCGGTGCATCGGGTTTCCTGAAATCTGGCCGCGATCGCGCGAGCTGGCGCTCTCGTGCAGCTGCTGTCAGTGCGTCATGATGATCGATCGTGCTGCTGCGACGGGCTTACCTGGGTGTGTCGAACGCGTTCGCAATGCTTCGCCTGCTGCCGATGACTGATCGGGACAAGGATGCAGAGATCCTCGCCCTGCGCCACCGGATCATCGTGCCGGAGCGCCAACTCGGCAAGGTGAAGATCCGGTTCACGCTGAGCGATCGGACGTACCTGGCGGCGCTGCTACACCCGCTGCCACTTCATGTCCTGCGGCGGTTACGGCTGCTCATATGCCCCGATGCGGTATTGCGGTGGCGCCGCAACTTCGTCGCACGCCGCCATGCCTGACTTCAGGTGTCGCGTTCAATGCCGGACCAGGCAGCGACGAGGGTGTTGGTGACGGTGCGGGCGGCCCTGTCGCTTCTGGTCGGGTGCGTGGGTATCCCGGGGTGCGCGTTGATGAGGCGTGGACGCGGATGGCCAGGTGGCACAGCAGGCCTTGGATGTCTTCGATCGGCTCCTGCGTGCCTTGCGCTCGGACCGTGGCCGCAGCTGTGCCGTTCGGAATCTCGTCGCCCCTGGTCAGGCGGCGTGGCCGATGGTGACGGTGGGCGCGGTGGACGGCCTGCCGGGGCGGCGGTGCTGGGGAAACGTCCACTTCCGCGCCAGGAGTTGCCGGTGCCAGGCCAGCAGTGTGGTGGGGGTGACAGAGAATACGTGACGCCAGTGTTCCCGCGGGACCGGCCGGGAAAGGATGGCGAGCCGGATTCGGTCGGCGGGCTCGTAGCGGACTCGGGCGATCTGGCGGCGTAACACCGCGTTCTCGTGCCGCAACGCCAAGACCTCCGCATCCTTGGCCACGCGGCAGCGCAGCACGGCAGCGGGCACTTTGATCAGGTTCCGGACCAGCGCGGTGACGAATGAAAGCGGCATCGGCAGATCATCCCAGGCGCCGCGCAGGCCGCCATCCTGCGCGGAGAAGCTGCAGGCCAGACCCAGAATCGTAATTCCGAGCGGGACAGGCTCCGCTGCTGCCGCCCGTTCCCGAACGACGCCACCGCTACCCTGGGCGGCTGCGTGTTCCGGACCGGGCGGCACTCGCCGGCGTCATCTACGTGCTGCGGACCGGTGTCGCCTGGTGCGACGTCCCCGCGGAGACCGCTTCCTTCCTGCCTGACTTCATGCACGTGGAGACCGTCTTCCTCAGACGTCTCTACGTCTTCTTCGTCATGGAGATTGCCAGTCGGCACGTCCACGTCCTGGGTGTCACCGCACGCCCTACCGGTGCATGGGTCACCCAACTCGCCCGCAATCTGTTCATGGGCATCGAGGACAGAGGCGGATGCTTCCGGTTCCTCATCTGTGACCGGGACAGCACTTCATCGCTGCGTTCGACGCCGTCTTCGTCGGCAACGGCACAGCCGTCATCCCGACCCCGCCGCACAGGCCGCGGTCAAACGCGTTCGCCGAACGATGGATACGCACAGCCCGCGCCGGATGCACCGACCGACTCCTCATCACCGGTGAGCGACACCTGCGCACCGTTCTCACCATGTATGCCCAGCACTACAACGCCGGACGAGCTCACCTCGGCCTGAGTCTTCGGGCGCTGAACGATGCTCCCGACGGCATCCCACATTGACACCCTTCAGGAGGAACCCGGGCGGGGGAGGCGCCCGAGGGAGCGGGTGGGGGCTCAGCCCTTGACCGCGCCCTGCATGATGCCGCCGACTATCTGGCGGCCGAAGACGATGAACATAGCCAGCAGCGGCAGGGTGCCGAGCAGCGCGCCGGCCATGATGAGCGACTGGTCGCGCACATAGCCCGCGCTGAGCTGGGTCAGCGCGACCGGGACGGTCGGGTTGCTCATGTCCAGCACGATGAACGGCCAGAAGAAGTCGTTCCAGGCGTGCACAAAGGTGATCATGAACAGGACTGCCATCGGCGGACGGGCGATCGGCAGCACGATGCTCCAGAAGATGCGGAGCGAGTGCGCGCCGTCCACCCGCCCTGCCTCGATGAGTTCGTCCGGCAGCGCCTCGGAGAGGTACTGTCGCATGAAGAACACTCCGACCGCGCTGACCAGCGTCGGAAAGATGACGGCGGGCAGCTGCTGACCCCATCCCAGTTCCGTCATCATCATGAAGAGCGGTACGACACCGAGCTGCGGCGGCACCATCATGGTGCCGATGACCAGCATCAGCGCGATGTTGCGTCCCTTGAAACGCAGTTTGGCGAGGGCGAACCCGGCCAGGGTGGCGAACAGCACGGTGGACAGGGCGATGGCGCTCGCCACGATGAGACTGTTCATCATGGCCTTGCCCAGTGCCGCGTCCTGCCACGCCTTGCCGAGGTTGTCGAAGAGATTCGGCCCGGGCAGGAACGGTGGCGGGGTCTGCGTGACACGGGTGTTGTCGCTCGACGCCGCCACCACCGTGAAATAAAGCGGGAAGAGGGAGAACACCGTGGCCAGGCCGAGCAGGACGTAGGCGACCGGACCGGCGTGGTGCTGGCGCCCGGCCCTGAGGCGCAGTGAAGGGCGGAACCGGCGCCTGGACGGCGTTGACGTGTCCCAGGGGGTCCCCGAACGCGCGCCCGCCCGGGGCTGGAGGCTTTCGGTGGTCATGGCTGGCTGCTCCTGGTCAGGACTTGCGGGAGGTGAAGCGCTTGAGGACACGCTGCAGGGCGAAGATGAGGATCAGCAGCAGGAACATCGCCCAGGCGACGGTTGCCGCCCGCCCCATCTGGTAGTTTTTCCAGCCCTCTTCGTACAGCAGCAGGCCGAGCGTCTGATATTGGTTGTCCGCACCGCCGGTGACGCCGTTGGGTCCCTGGCCGAAGATCAGCGGTTCGCCGAACAACTGGGTCGCGCCGATGGTGGACAACACGATGGTGAAGAGGATCGTGGACCGGATGCCGGGGACGGTGACCTTGGTGAACTGCTGCCAGCGTGACGCGCCGTCAATGGCCGCCGCCTCGTACCGGTCCCGCGGAATGGCCTGCATGGCCGCCAGGTAGAGCAGCGCATTGTAGCCGGTCCAGCGCCAGATAACGATCACGGAGATCGCGCTCTGGGCAGCCCATTTGTTGTTCTCCCAGTCGACGTTGTCGATGCCGACCAGGCTCAGCATCCAGTTGATCAAACCGAAGTCGCGCTCGAACAGCATGGTGAACACCAGGGCAGCAGCACCCACCGAGGTGGCGTACGGTGTCAGGGCGGCGACCCGGAAGAACGTCGAGCCGCGCAGTCTGTAGTTGAGCAGATGGGCCAGACCCAGGGCCATCAACAGCTGGGGGACGGTGGACAGCACACCGATGGTGAAGGTATTGGACAGCGCGTTCCAGAACCGGTCGTCCTGCCAGAGTTCGGTGTAGTTGCCGAAGCCGCGCCACTCCATGAGGTTCATGGAGGCCAGCTCCACGTGGTGCAGGGAGATCCAGAACGTGTACAGCAGCGGGTAGAAGCCGAAGGCCGCGAAGACGATGAAGAACGGAGCGATGAAGGCGTACGGAGCCCCCTTGATGTCCAGGCGGTGCAGGAGGTTGCGCCGGCCCTGCCTGGGGCGGTCTCCGTCACCGCTGACGCCGGGCGCCTTCACGGCGCCGGCCGGGATGTTCTGGGTGCCGTCGGCGTGCGGTACCGAACCGGAAGTGACCACCTTCAGGCCTCCTTTCGAGACATGGGTGAGGGGTCGGTTCCGGCGGCCGCCGCCGTGACGGCCGCCGGAACCCTGGAAGTGCGTACGGTCAGCCGGTGGCCTTCTCGATCCGCTTGTCCGTGGTGGCCCACGCCTTGTCGGGGCTCTGGTTCTGCGACTCGATCAGCGTCAGCCCCTGGGAGAAGATGTCCTTGATCGTGCCGTCCTTCCGGCCCAGCACCTGCTTGTCCGGGATCTCCTGGGCCGCGGTGCCGAAGATCTTGCCGATCGGTGCGCCGCTGAAGTACTCGGACTTCGCCTCCGCCACACCGGGGGACTTCAACGCCTTTGCGGAAGAGGGGAAGTTGCCGAGCTTCTTGAACAGGTACTCCTGCTGCTCCGGCGCGGTGAGCCAGGCCACGAGCTTCTTGGCCTCCTCCTTGACCGGGCTTTTCTCCAGGACGCCGAGGAAGGAGCCGCCCCAGTTGGCGCCCTTGGGCGCCTTCGCGACATCCCACTTGCCCTTGTTCGCGGCTCCGGATTTCTCGCTGATGTGGGCGAGCATCCAAGCGGGGCAGACGGTGGCGGCGAAGGTGCCGTTGGCCAGCCCGGGATCCCAACCGGGCTGGAACTGCCGGAGCTTCGCCGTCAGCCCCGAGGTGGCGGCCTCCGAGGCCGTGGCCCAGGCCTCCTTGACCACAGGGTTGTCCTGATAGATCAGGTCGCCCTTCTCGTTGTAGTACTGCTTCGAGGCGCCGTAGACCATCGCGTTGAACAGCCCGCTGGCGCTGTCGATGTAGGCGACCTTGTCGTCCTTGGAGCTGGACTTGAATTCCTTGCCCACGTCGACGAACTTGGACCAGTCGCCTTCCCAGAGCCTGCCCACCTCCTCGCGGTCGGTGGGCAGGCCCGCCTGTTTGAAGAGATCCTTGCGATAGCAGACGGCCATCGGTCCGATATCCGTGCCGAGACCGATGACCTTGCCCTTGGAGGTGGTGACCTGGTTGAGCTTCCACGGCAGGAAGTGATCTGTGCCCGGCACGTCCGACAAGTCGACGAACTTGTCCGCCTGGGTGTCGACGAGTTCCTTGGCCCGGCCGATCTCTATGCCTTGGATGTCCTTGAGCCCGCTGCCCGCCGCGAGGTGTGTCTGCAGGGCGGTGTAGTACGTCTGCTCATCGCCGGCCACCTCGGCCTTGATGGTGACGTTGGGGTTTTCCTTCATGTACCGATCGAGGAGATCGGTCTCCTTGAAGCCCATGACCCCGAACAGGCCCATGGTGATGGTGACCTTGCCGTCCTTGGACCGTCCGCCTCCCGTTCCCGAGTCGCTGCCTCCACCGCAGCCGGCGACCAGCCCGAGAGCGAGCGCGGCCGAGACGGCAGCCGCACTTCTTGTACGTAAAAGCTTGTAGGGCCCACCCATTTCTTCCTCCTGACAACGGCACCGGCGCACCGGAGTACGAACCACTGGGACGGCTCATGGCTACATCCGCGAGTGGGAACGCTCCCATTCGTGGTGGGTACGTTCCCAGTAAGTCCAGGGAAGACTGGCGGTGGGAAGACGGCTGTGTCAAGAACTTGAATCCAGTTTGTTGCCGCCAGACGTCGTGCCTTCACTTTCCGGCCGGTGGCCGGTGAAACGCTCTGGCACAATGCGCTGGTGAGCGCCAGGGGAGCAGCGCGCAGGAGGAGGGAATCATGGGCGCCAGCCAGCGACCGACCATCAAGACCGTGGCCGCACGGGCCGGGGTCGGACGCACCACGGTCTCTCGGGTGATCAATGGATCACCGCTGGTCAGCGACAGGGCCCGAGCAGCGGTGGAAGCCGCGATCGCCGAACTCAACTATGTGCCGAACTCCGTGGCGCGCGGCCTGGTCACCAGCAGGACCAACTCCATCGCACTGGTCATCCCTGAAGCGGAGAGCAGGCTGGACTCGGAGCCCTACTTCTCCGCCGTGATCCGTGGCGTGAGCACCGGTCTTGTCGACACCAAGACGCAGCTGCAGCTCGTCCTCGTGCGTGACAAGGGTGAACTCGACCAGCTCACCGAGTCGGTCGCCGAGCGACGGGTCGACGGCGTACTCCTCGTCTCCGTGCACAGGGACGATCCGATCCCCGGGCTGCTGGAGGAATTCGGCCTTCCCACGGTGCTGGCCGGGCGGCGGTCTCCCTCCGAGCCGCTGAGTCATGTTCGTTCGGACAATCTGGGCGGCGCCGAGGAGGCCGTGCGTCATCTGCTGGGACGCGGCCGGAGAAAGGTCGCGACGATCACCGGGCCGTTGGACATGGAAGTCGGCCGCAGCAGGCTCCAAGGCTGGCGGAACGCCCTGCGGGAGGCCTGCCGGGAACCCGAGGAGGTGCTTGTGGCCCGGGCGGATTTCACCGAGAAGAGCGGGCAGCGGGCCATGCGCGAGCTGCTGCGACGCGTTCCCGACCTCGACGCCGTGTTCGTAGCCTCCGACGTCATGGCCGCAGGCGCCCTGGTCGAACTGCGCGCGCAGGGGCGGCGGGTCCCGGAGGATGTGGCGGTGGTCGGCTTCGACGACTCGATCATTGCCCGTCACACCACCCCGTCCTTGACGAGCGTGCGCCAGCCCGTCGAGGAGATCGGCAGTGCGATCGCCCGGATCCTGATCCAGGAGATCTCCGACCCCAAGACGCCCCGCCGACACGTGGTCCTGCCCACCACGCTGGTCGTCCGCGACTCCTCCTGATCCGACCGAGGGGGTCGCCTGGCGGTTTTCTCCCGCTCCTGTGCCGTTGAGGTGTGCCGTTCAGAAATGCGTCGCTGCAGCTCATAGGCTGTCTGGTGGCCTCGTGGGCACGCTGGGATCATGCCTGGGTGATCGTCTCACTGGTGTGCCAGGTGACACGGAGGCTGCTCTCCGTTCCGGCGGTGCTGTTACGCAGACAGGCAGGCAAGGACGCCGAACTGCTGGTGCTTCGGCATGAGAACGTGGCGCTGCGCAGGCGACTCGCGGGTCCGGTGCGGTACGAGTGGGCGGACCGGCTGTGGTTCGCGGCACTGTCCTCGCTGATACCCCGGCCGCGCTGGACGCAGGTGTTCCGCGTGACGCCGGGGACGTTGCTCGGCTGGCATCGACGTCTCGTTGCACGCAGGTGGGACTACAGTGAGCGCCGGAGCAAGCCGGGCCGCCCGCCGACAGCGGAAGCTGTGAAGAGGTTGGTGCTCCGGCTGGCGCAGGAGAACCCGCGCTGGGGCTGCCGCAGAATCCAGGGCGAGCTCGCCCGGCTGGGCCACAGGATCGGCGCCTCCACGGTCTGGAAGATCTTGACGGCAGCAGGTGTCGACCCTGTTCCCCGCCGCAGCGGGCCGACATGGCGCGAGTTCCTTACGGCTCAGGCCGGCTCCATCATCGCCTGCGACTTCCTGCACATCGACCTGGTGAATCTTCGCCGGGTCTACGCCCTGGTCTTCCTCGAGCACGGTACAAGCCGCCTCCACGTCGCCGGGGTGACCGCACATCCGACCGCACAGTGGACAGCCCAGCAGGCCCGCAACCTTGCCCTCCACGAGGGAATGCCCCTGGAGTCGCTGCGCTTCTTGATCCGCGACCGGGACAGCAAATACACCGAGTCCTTCGACGCGGTCTTCGAAGCCGAGGACATCGAAACCCTGAAGACCGCCCCGCGGTCCCCGCGGATGAACGCGCACTGTGAGAGAGTCATCGGGACACTGCGGCGTGAAGTCCTCGATCACGTGCTGATCTGGAATGAGGCCCACGCTCGGCACGTCCTCGACGTCTACTCCCAGCATTACAACGGCCATCGCCCTCATCAGGCCCGTGGGCAACGTCCGCCCCTTTGCGACCGCCAGGTCGCAGCGTTGACTGACTCGCGCACTCCGCGACGACTACTCCAGACTCGCGTCCTCAGCGGCCTGATCAACGAGTACAGGTATGCGGCCTGACCTGCCGCGACAGGTTTCTGAACGGCACAGGGTGATGAGCGGCATGGTGGTGACCGCGGCACCCGTGCCCAATACCAGCCAGTTCAGGTGGCCGTGGCCGCTGCGGCGCAGCAGGCCGCCTCAGCTGTCATGCCGCCGCCGGCTGGAAGAAGATCGTTTGCCTGACCCTTCTCGGCGGTCGCTGACGGATAAGGGGTGGCCCGGCCATGTGGCCGGGCCACCCCTTGGGGGCATGCAGCTGTCAGGCGGGCTGTGCGGCGGGCGCCGGGGCGGTGGCCTTGTGAGCCTTACTGGTCTCCCGGAGGGTCAGCAGGCCGGTGATCGCGATCAGCGCCGAGGTCAGGCCGTGGATGCCGAACGCGGCGGCGAGGGGGCCGTGGTGGGCCAAGACGTTGATCATGTCGCCGAACGGGGCGACGGCCTCCATCAGCAGGACCCAGCCCAGGGCGCGGCGGTGGCCCGTCAGCAGGAGGATGCCGATGACCAGGCCCATCGAGAATTCGCGGGTGCCCTTCATGATGAGGAAGCCGTCGCCGTTGCCGGCGGGCCAGGTCGGCAGGCCAACGCCTTGAGTGGATGCCTCCGGGACCAGGATGAAGGACAACCCGAGGTAGAGGACGAACAGGGCGCAGACGGTGGCCAGGACGGTGTTGACGTTCTTCAGCGACATGGTTCTTCTCCTTTGACGTTCGGCCTGGGGTGGGGCAGGGGTTCAGCGGCGGATGCGGCGGGCATAGCGGGGGCGGTCGATGACGTGCCAGATGACGCGGACCGGCGCGGGTGGGGGGCGAGATCGCCTTACTCGGTCTCTGACCGCGCCGGCCTGCCGGTTCGTCTTCGCCGATGCCGGTTTTGCCGCGATCCCGCCACCACCAGTGAAGCCGTGATCCGCTGGGCCGCCATCGGCCTCACGACCCGGCGCCGCCCGGGGTGAGGATTTCCATGAGATGTCCGTCGGGGTCGCGGAAGTAGGCGCCCCTGCGGCCCATGGTGTGCTTACTGCGATAGATCTGCCCGATCTCTTGGCATGCAGGATCGCCGTAGTGGGTGATCCCGCCGTGCTGGATGCGGGCGAGGGCGGCGTCGAACTCCTGCTCGCTGACTATGAACGCGTAGTGGTGTGGCTCGAAGTCGTCCAGCTGGTCGTAGTCCAGACTGACCTGGTTGGCCAGCGTGACCGGCGTGAAGTGTGCCACCGGCGGATCGACACTCAGGCCGAGGATGTCGGCCAGGAACTGCGCCGAGGCTTGCGGGTCACGGGCGGGGACGATGGTGTGATTCAGTTCCACGGGCATGGTGACTCCTCTTCAGGGACGGGGCTACGCGTGGTGGGGCGCAAGGCGCGGCCGGCTTCGGGCTCGGCCTTGGCGACCCGGCATGGTGCATGGATGCGTGACTGCCGGGGGGAGGGCAGGGCTTCTCCGGCTGCCCTCTCTGGCTGCAGCTGCCGTGTCATACGTTGATCTGCTCGAATATGTGCGGGTACGACACGATGTCGTCGCTGAACTCGGCCGCCATGCGCTGGAACTCCGGGCTGCCGAACGCCGTGGCGAGCGCCTCGGTCGACTCCCAGACCGCGACGTTCATCAGAAGCTGGCTGTCCGCCGTTCCCTTGTGCATCTGCAGGGAGACGAATCCCGGCTGAGCCTTCATGAACTCCGCCTGCCTCCGAAAGAGGGCCAGGAACGCTTCAGTCCTCTCCTTCGGGACGACGAAGGTGTTGGCCAGGACGATGGGTCCGGTCTTCTCCTTGAACTGCGCGAACATCGGCGTATTCGGGTCGAGACTCTGCAGCTTGGCCATTTTCGGTACTTCCTCTCGCTGTCGGTTGCCCCGCGGCACTGAGGCCGGCCACCGCCGTACTGGGTCCGGCGACGCTCACGACGCTCGCTATCTGTGGCACGAGGGGATCTGACGGTCGCTCAAGGGCATCGCTGGTGACACCAAGGCCTCCAGCGACTGCGACCTTGCCAACGCTTGTTGGTCAACGCCGTTGGCCAACGTTGTTGGCAAACGTAGAGCCGCAGCTCTGGACTGTCAACACCTGTTGGTCTACGTTGTTGGCATGACCGGCACCACGGAGAACCAGCAGGCCGCACGGCGTTCCGACGCCACCCGCGCCACGATCCTCGACGCGGCCCGCGAGCGGTTCGTGGCGGACGGCTACGAGAAGGCGACCATCCGGGCCATCGCGCGCGACGCGAAGATCGACCCGTCAATGGTGATGCGCTACTACGGCAACAAGGCGGGCCTGTTCGCGGCGGCCGTCGCGATCGATCCCGGGTTGCCGGGCCTGTCCCTCGAACCGCGCGAGGAGATCGGCCGTACGCTGGTGCGCCACTTCCTCACCCTGTGGGAGGAGAACGGGGAGCTCACCGCGCTGATGCGGGTCGGCGCCACCGACCCGGCCGCCGCCGATCGCATGCAGAGCGTGCTGCGCGAGCAGATGATCCCGCTGGCCCGCCGACTGGGCCACGAGCCGGAGCAGGCGCAGGCGCGGGCTGCACTGTGCGTCTCGACCGTGCTGGGGCTCGCGCTGACGCGCTACGTGCTGCGGTTCCCGGCGAGCGTGGCGCTCGGCCGCGAGGAGATCGTGGACTGGCTCGGACCCACGGTCCAGCGGTATCTCACCGCACCCACGCCCTGAAGAACGCGTCCAGGCACCCACCGCGACCTCGGTCACGGCGGATGCCCTCAAAGGGAAGACCGAAAGGATCAGCCCTGCTTCTGCGGCTTGCGGGACTTGCCGCCGAGCATCATGAGGCCGGCGGGCACGCAGCCGGAGGTCCACACGGCGCAGCCGCAGATCGCCGGGCCCCGTACCCCAGACGGGCATCCGCCCCGGAAGCTGCGATGCTCATTGATCACGACCCGATACGCGCCCTAACGCCGCGTCATTCGCCGGTGCCCTCGTCGTCCTCGTCGAGGTGGACGGTCGCCGGGTCACGCAGTGGGCGCAGGCCCTCACGTGGCGGGCGGGCGGCGAAGCTGTATCGGCCCAGGCAGTTGAGGTTGGCGTGCTTCAGCGGGGAGACCCGGGCCACGTCCTCGTTGAGGACGTCATGCTCCCGCTCCTCGGGCGGCAGGGCCCGCAGGTGGTCGACGGCGGCGCCGAGGTTGCGCTGCCGAAAATATCATCCGCCCTGGTGGGATGCGGTGCGCGCCGTGTACGGGAGGTCGACCGGCGAAGTCGCCTGAACGGGCGCTCTCGCGAGGCTGGTGCTCGC
This sequence comes from Streptomyces milbemycinicus, assembly GCF_002154605.1. Lineage (GTDB taxonomy): Bacteria > Actinomycetota > Actinomycetes > Streptomycetales > Streptomycetaceae > Streptomyces > Streptomyces milbemycinicus. The sequence continues at coordinate 25,733 of NZ_MUNE01000014.1, forward strand.
CGCGGCAAGATGATCGACCGTGCTGCTGCGACTGGCCTACTTGGGCGTGACGAATGCGTTAGCCATGCTGCGCCTGCTACCGATGGGTGATCGAGACAAAGCTGTTGAGATACTCGCCTTGCGGCACCAGATCATGGTGCTGGAACGCCAACTCGGTAAGGGCTGGGTGCGGTTCGCCCCGAGCGACCGGGCATTTCTGGCGGCGCTGCTGCACCGGCTCCCCACGGACGTGCTCCGCGGAGTGCGGCTGCCGGTGCGTCCGGACACGGTGCTGCGCTGGCACCGCGACCTTCTCGCCCGCCGCCATGCTGCCGCCTCCCGGTCCAAGCGTTCGGGACGGCCACGGACCGTGCACTCCGTGCGGGCCCTGGTGCTGCGCCTGGCACGGGAGAACCCCGGCTGGGGATATCGCCGCCTGCACGGCGAACTGCTCGTCCTGGACGTGAAAGTGGCGGCTTCCACCGTGTGGGAGATCCTGCAAGAGGCCGGTATCGATCCAGCATCCGAGCGGTCTTCCAGCACCTGGACGGACTTCCTGCGCTCCCAGGCCGACGCCCTGCTGGCCTGCGACTTCTTCGAAACGGTCACCCTGTCCGGGGCTCGGATGTACGTGCTGGCCGTCATCGAGCACGCCAACCGACGGATCCGGGTCCTGGGTGCCACCGCGCACCCAACCTCTTCATGGGTGGCGCAGGCCGCGAAGAACCTCACCATGGACCTTGAGGACGCGGGCTGCCGAGCGCGTTACATGATCAGGGACCGGGACGGAAAGTTCTCCGACCTGTTCGATGCCATCCTGGCGCATGCGGGGATCGAGGTCGTCACGAAGTAGGAGCGGTCGGCGTCCAGGGTTGCCACGAGTTCCCCGGGTTCGGTGCTGAGCGCGAAGGAGTGCAAGCCGTGCTGACGCCCGAGCTGGTGGACGGTCGCGGCATTGGCGCGGAGCTTCGTGGCAGTGGCTGGCCTCATAGCTCATCCTCCTTCGTGATCTCGGGTACCAGGGTCGGCAGTGGCCAGAATATAGGAGTGTGGCAGCGGGATGAGCGTGCTCGGGAGCCCCCCGCTGGGAGCGGCGTTCTCTTCCTCTGTACGGCGCTGTACGGCTCCGAGACCTGCCGCTACTGTGCGCTACAGATCGTCGCGGAGGGTGGTCACTGGGCTGGGGGTCAAGGGGTCGCAGGTTCAAATCCTGTCGTCCCGACCAGCATCATCGCAGGTCGGAGGCCGTTTCCGCGGGTAGCGGGAGCGGCCTTAACCATGTCCGGGCTGGGAGCAATGGGGAGCCCTCTGGGAGCCCTCGTGCTCCCAACTCGCAGACGTGTCAACGGTGCCCGATTCGTCCGTCACCCGATCCGGTAGACCTACAGCGCAGTACCGCGCCCCCACGCGCCGTCGTCAACCACAGGCCCCTGAGATCATCCGATCGATTCGGATGCTCTCTGCATCGAGAGGTATAAGAACCCCTTGTCGGCTCTCGACCCCCTTTCGGGGTGGGAGCACGATCTCGTGCTCCCCATGCGACAGGGGGAAGCTGTGGGCTGAGGGCCTCGGTCGGCGTGTTTCCGCAGGCAGCCGGTGCTCGGGTGTCCCGGCCGCAAGGTGCCTGCCGCGTCAAGACGAGGTAATGCCCCTTGGCGTCCGCCGGCAGACGGGGCACTCCCAGGGCGTGAGCGCCCTATCGGGCTCTGTAGCGCCGTAGCGAGACAGTCGGCAGGTGCCCTTGCACGCTAAATAGTGTGCCAAGCGCTGCTTGGGCTGGCCGCAGAGGGGTCTCCGCAAGGGGGGGCAAGGCTTCGGCCCGGTCGTCCTTGGGATGGAAGGTCAGCGGGATGGCCAGGCCGTGCCTGGACGGTGGTGCGCGAAGTGACGAGCTGCTGGCCAGGGTATTGCGACAAATCTGGTGTTGCGGTTACACGGTGACGGTCGGTTGAGCCTCTCAACTTGTGCCGGGTCGCGGTGGCCCGGCCTTTCGTGAGGGGAACTGGATGGATACGGCAATCGTGATCCTGGCCATCGTCTCGATTGTCTCCGGCAAGGTGTGTCTGCTGGTTGGCCTGTGGCTGCGTCTGCGCTGGCGCACCCGGCACGAGCAGGTGCAGCGCCAGCACCTCACTTCGGTGACTCAGTCGATCGCCGAAGGCGGACAGGCGGAGGTCGTGGAGCAGCGGCCCGACGGACACAGCGTCCGCATCAAGATCACCCGTAGCCCGGGGGAGACGAACGCGGCGTGAGTACCCACGACTCGGCCGAGGGCGCCGGCAACCTGGCCGAACCGGCACGCTCCCTTCCAACTCTGGCAAGCCATCGGGCGCTTGAGCGCGTAGCAGCCAGCCGGGCGTTCGCCGCGTTCTACCGGGAAGCGATCAAGCCGCTGATCGCGTATCTGATCGCGAGCGGCGCCCTGCAGCAATCGCCGCGGAGATCGCCCAGGATTGCATGATCGAGCTGCTCAGACGCTGGGACAGCGTCAAGCACCCACGTGCGTATGTCTACAAAGCCGCAGGCCGGATGTGGGCCTGCAGGATCGGAAGCGTGCAGATGGAAGCGCCCGTCGAAGAGCTGCCGGAGCCGACGTCTCTAGTGCCAAGCCCTGATGCGCTTGCGGAATTCGAAGCACGCCACGACATGCTGCAGATACTGAAGACCCTGCCCCCTCGGCAACGCCAGGTCCTGTCCTTGAGCCTGCAGTCCTTCACCCCCGCAGAGATCGCGGAGCAGCTGGAGCTGGATCCCGGAACCGTCCGCGCCCACCTGATGAGAGCCCGCCGAGCCGCCGCCGTCCGTATCAAGCAAGAGGAGGGGCAGTGAGCGACCACCAGTGCGCCTCCCACCCGCCGGCGTTCACGGCCGATCAGCCGCTGGTGCGCCCGCACGCAACGACCGGCGGCCGG
>NZ_MUNE01000140.1 GCF_002154605.1 Streptomyces milbemycinicus
GCCCCGCACCAGCCCCCTGGGACTTCCCGCCACCCGCCTTCGACCTGACCGACCACGACTTCCCCAGGGCCACCCGCGCCCTCCCGGCCAGGGCGCCGGAGGATCAGTGGCTGTACCAGACCGATTGGGTACGAATGCGGCGCGCCACCCGTGTGAAGCCCATGTCCGTACGTCAGGTGATCGTCGTCGCCGACGCCACCTCACCACCAGCGCACTGGAAGGCGCTTGACGGCCATGGCATCCGAGTCGTCCATGTCACGGCAGGGCAGGCGTACGCCCGTCTCGCGCAGAACCGCTACGAGGTCGACCCGGCCGACCCCGACTCGCTGACACGGCTGCTGGAGGCGGTGACCCGGGATGCCGCGGCCACGGGCGGCGGCGTGGAGTGGCTGCACGCCCTCCCGCTCGGCGTCGCCGGAACGGTCGGCGAGCAGTCGCTGGACCGCGCCCGGCACGCCTGCCTCGACGCTCCGTCCGCCCTGTGCCAGGCCCTGGCCCGGCTGCCGCAGGCCCTTCGGCCACGCATCTGGTGGCTGTCCCACCGAGCCCAGCCGGTCACCGGCCCCGTGCAACGGCCCGAACTCGGTCTGCTGGCCGGTGCCCTGGAGATACCGCGCCAGGAATTGGGCCTGGAAACACGGTGGCTGGACCTGCCCAGCGGTCTCGCATCCGATTGGGCAGAGCTGCTGTCACTCGTACTCGCCGAGCCGGACGCCGAGCCGGACTCCCCCGCTGACACGGCACCCAGGCGCCTCGCACTGCGCCAGGGCTACTGGTGGCGCGCCGTCCAGCAGCCGGTCAGGCCGCCCGCGCAGCAGGCCCGGACCATCCTCATGGAAGGGTCGGGCACCCATCTCGTCCTCGGCGGCACCGGAGGCGTCGGCAGCACCATCGCCACCCGGCTGCTCGAACAGTCCGACGCCCGCGTCGTCCTGCTCGCACGCCGACCGCAGCTACCACCCGCTCTCGCACGGTGGAGCGATCGGATCACGGTCGTCGAGGCAGATCTGGCCCAGGAGCCGCTGGACAACGTGCTGGCGCGACTCGCTCCGTATCTCAGCCGTCTGGACAGCATCGTGCACGCGGTCGGCACCGCGGCCGGCGGACTCCTCGTGCGCCGCGACGGCGACGCCATGCGGCACACGACACGGGCCAAGTTGCACGGCGCGCTCCTCATGGAACGCCTGATCGCCGCCCACCGTCCCGGCTATGCCGTCTACTGCTCATCCATGGCCGCCGTGCTCGGCGGCGTGGGCCAGTTCGACTACGCGGCCGCGAACGGCGTCCTCGACGCCTTCGCCCACCACGGTTCCGACGACCAGGGCGCCACCGTGCGGATCGGCATCGGCTGGGACGTGTGGCGGGACGTCGGCATGGCGCGCACCGCCCTCACCACCGACGCACGCCACCAGGCGCACCTGGCGGCCGGCCTGTCGTCCGCCGAGGCCCTGCGGGTCTTCTCGGACGCCCTGCAACTCCAGTTGCCCCACCTGATGGTCTCCACCACACCGCTGGAGGAGACCCGGTACTTCTACGAGCCCGACCGCCACGAGCTCACGAGTACGAGCCCGGCCATGAGCACGCCGGCAGTGCCGCACGGGGAACTCGCCGAAGCCGTGTGCCAACTGCTCGGAGTCGACACCCTGGACCCGGACACCTGCCTCTACGACCTCGGCGCCGACTCCCTGACCCTGCTCGACCTGCTGTCAGAGGTGAAGCGACAGTACGGAGTCGATATCGACCTGTCCCGGCTCAGCCACCAGGTGACCCTGAACGAGGTGCTGACGCATCTCAACGGAGGCATCCGCCCCCAGGACCGAGCGGAAGACGCGGCAGACGTCGCAGACGCGGTGACCGTCGAGGTGTGGCAGCGTGGCGACGGACCCGAGGTGCTGTGTCTGGTCCATCCCATCGGCGGCGACATCCAGGCGTACCGACCGCTGGTGTCGGCCCTCGACCCTCGGCTGACCGTCTGTCTGATCCCCGATCCCGCGCTGCGCGACCCTGGGCTGCCACCTTGGTCGGTCACCCAAAGGGCGGCCCGCTATCACTCCGCTCTGCGTGCCCGGTTCCCCGACCCGGACACACGCTTCCGGCTCGCCGGATGGTCGTTCGGGGCCTGGGTCGCTCTGTCGATGGCGTCCGAGGCAGAAGCCGCCGACCGTCCCGTCGACCAGTTGTATCTCCTGGACCCACCACCGCCGACCGCCGGGCCCCTCCTGAGCAGCTACGACGAGCATGACATTCGGACGGTCTTCGAGCACGAGCTGCACGGCAACGGCGCACGGTCTCCGCTCGCCGGACCAGGACATGCCTACGCCGAGCGACTCGCCCACTGCTGCCGTGTCAACCTCGCCGGCCTGGCCGCCCACCGGCCACCGAGGCTGACCCGCACCCCCAGCACACTGTGGCTGGCGACCAGGACGGTCACCGACCTGCCGTCGCTGCCGGTGCGGCAGTCCGGGGCCGATGACTGGGCTCGTATCCTGCCGGGCTCACCGTATGTGCACGAGGTGGACGCCACGCACTACGAACTCGTCGCCGGGCCCCATGCCGACCACGTCGCCCGGTCGATCAACAAGGACGTCTCCTGACCAGGGCTGCTCGACAACTTACGGAGAACTCATGGAGCAATTCGCGCTGGACGCCGTCCAAACCGTCACCACCCGCCCGCAGGAGCGCTACGACACCATCGCCGTCGACCCGCTGACCCCGCTGCTCGGCGCCGAGGTAACGGGCCTCGACCTGTCCGAAGAACTGACACCGGAGCAGGAAAAGGAGGTCAAACAGGCTTTCCTCGCCCACCATGTGCTCGTCTTCCGCGACCAGCACCTCACCCCGGAGGAGCACAAGCGGTTCGCCGCGCTCTTCGGCCCGCTCCACCTCGTGGCCCTCCCGGCGGAGGATTCCGACCCGTACATCCTGGAGATCAGCGCGGACCGAGACTCCCGCATGATCGTCGGGAACGGCTGGCACGCCGACGGCACCGCGGATACCCAGCCGTCGCTCGGTTCGATGCTCCACATCACCCGCGTCCCGGAGGTCGGCAGCGGCGGCGACACCCTGTTCGCCAACATGCATCTCGCCTACGAGTTGCTGTCGCCCGCGATGAAGTCGTTCCTGGACGGGCTGACCGCTCTGCACGACGGTGCGCTGCCCTGGCTGGTACATGGGCAGACCCCGCCACCCGAGTACGACGTCCCGCGCAACGAACACCCGGTCGTGGTCCGCCACCCCGACACCGGCCGCAAGCTCCTCTTCGTCAACGCCCCCTACACGTCCCATATCACGCAGCTCTCCCGCTCCGAGAGCACCGCCGTCCTCGACATGCTCTACACCCACATCGCCCAGACGCCCCTCTTGCAGTGCCGGGTCCGCTGGCAGGCGAACACGCTGGTGTTCTGGGACAACCGCTGCGTCCAGCACCACGCCACATGGGACTACTTCCCGCACTCGCGCTACGGCCGGCGCGTTGCCATCGACGGCACCCGGCCCCAGGCCTGACGTCCAACGGAAACGGGAAACCGGAAACGGAAACGGGAGTCCGAATGCGTGTGTTGTTGTCGACGTACGGTACGCGCGGGGACGTCGAACCGATGGTGGGACTCGCGATGCAGTTGCGGGCACTCGACGCGGAGGTGCGGGTGTGCGCGCCGCCGGACGAGGAGTTCGCAAAGCTGCTGGCCGGTGTCGGCGTGCCGCTGGTGCCGATCGGCCGGCCGGTGCGCCCGATCATGCACGGGGCGGCGCCGCCGTCGGCGGCGGAGCTGTCCCGGCACCGTGTCGAGTTGGTCGCCGAGCAGTTCGACACGGTCGCCGCGGCGGCCGAGGGATGTGATGCCCTGGTGGCGGGCGGCTTGATGCAGGTCGCCGCGCGGTCGGTGGCGGAGAAACTGGGCATCCGCTACGTGTACGCGAGCTACTTTCCGGTCGCCCTGCCGTCGCCGCACTTTCCGCCGCCACCGCGGGAGGGCCTGCCGTTCCCGGCGGACGTGACCGACAACCGGGCGCTGTGGGACCTGGACGCCCAGGCCATCCAGGAGCTGTTCGGCGCGGCGCTCAACACCCACCGGGCATCCATCGGCCTGCCCCCGGTGGACAACGTCCGGGACCACGTCTTCACCGACCACCCATGGCTGGCAGCGGATCCGGCCCTGGGCCCGTGGCAGGAGATCCCGGAGCTCGCCGTGGTGCACACCGGCGCGTGGATTCTGCCCAAGGAACGCCCGCTCCCGGCCGGGTTGGAGGCGTTCCTGGACGCCGGCACACCACCGGTGTACGTGGGCTTCGGCAGCATGCGCGCCCCGAAGGACGCCGCCCGGGTGGCCGTCGAGGCGATCCGCGCGCAGGGCCGCCGCGTACTCGTCTCCCGCGGCTGGGGCTGGGCGGACCTGGCCCCGATCGACGACCGGGACGACTGCTTCGTCGTCGGCGAGGCCAATCTGCAGGCGCTGTTCGGCCGGGTGGCCGCCGTTGTGCACCACGGCGGCGCGGGCACGACCACGGCCGCCGCCGGGGCCGGTGCGCCCCAGGTGATCGTGCCCCAGATGGTGGACCAGCCGTACTGGGCCGGCCGGGTGGCCGAGTTGGGCATCGGAGCGGCACACGACGGTCCGACTCCGACCGTCGAGTCCCTGTCCGCCGCGCTCAGGAAGGCTCTGACCCCTGAGACCCGTGCGCGGGCGAAGGCCGTGGCCGGCACGGTCCGCACCGACGGGGCAGCGGTGGCCGCGAAGCTGCTGCTCGACACGGTCAGCCGGGAAAGGCCGCCGACGTCCGCGTGAACCACGAGGACGTCGACCGCACCACGGCGGTACGCCGCGTCAGCCGCCGGCAGGGGCGGAGGGTGGCCGGGTCGCCCCGGAAACCCTCCGCCCCCACCCGCTTCTAGCGGCGCAGGGCGGCCAGGTTGCGGTAGCCGATCGCCGCGTGTTCCAGGGACTGGCCCGGGTTGGTGGTGCTCGGCGCGTTGTCCTGCTCGACCATCGGGTTGTGATAGTTGCGGTGGCCCACGCGGGAGAAGAACGTGGTGTAGTCGATGACGCCGGTGCCGAACGGGACCATGTCGTAGCCCATCCCGTTGGTGGTGTTGACGACGCCGTCCTTGGCGTGGAACAGCGGGTAGCGCTTGTTGTTACGGGTGACGAGGCCGGCCGGGTCGAAGACGTTCGTCTGCGTGGAGCCGTCGTGGGCGGTGTAGGTGCGGAACTTGTACTGGGCGACATGCGCCCAGAAGACGTCCATCTCCAGCCAGACCAGCTGGGGGTCGGTGATGGACAGGAAGTACTCCAGCTTGCGGATACCGGAGCTGCGGGTGGGGCGGCCCTGGTCGTCCAGCGGGCCGCCGTCGAGCAGGAAGCCGTAGGCCGCGTCGTGGTTGTGGGTGTAGAGCTTGAGGCCGGCGCGGCGGGCTATCGCGCCGAGGGCGTGCCACTTGTCGGCGGCCACATCCCAGTCGGCCTTGTAGGCACTTCCGGTGGGATCGCCACCGGTGCCCATGTGGGCCAGGCCGAGGATGTTCGCGATCTCCAGGTGCTTTTTGAAGGTGTCCAGGTCGGCGCTGGTGAAGGGCCAGGAGCCGGGGATGAAGCCGTGGTTGCCCTGGGCGCGCAGCCCGTTGTCGTCCAGCCAGCGGCGCAGCAGCTTGGCGCCCTGGACGGACTCCAGGCTCGCGCCGCCGGGGGCGTTGGCGTGCTGGCCGTAGCCGGCGAACTCGACCTGACGGTAGCCGAAGCGGGCGAGCTGTTCGAAGACGGCGCGGAAGCCGGACGGGAGGGAGGTGGTGAGCGGGTCGCGGCCGATGGCGTCGCGGACCGTGTAGAGGATGATGCCGCGCTTGTCCGCGGGGACGAGTGCGTGCCCTCTGCCGGCGCCGGCCGACCGGGGTGCGGCCTGTACGGGGCTCGCGCCGAGTACGGGGGCCGCGATCGCCCCGGCCGCGACGGCGGTGCAGGTGCTCAGGAAGCGGCGGCGGCCGATGCCGAGGCTGCGGCGCAGCTGGTCGTCGGTGTCAGGCGTGTGGTTCACGGGGTGCCTTCCTTCGTTTCATATGGGGCGTCGGTGTGGAGACCGGCGAGGTGGAGCAGCAGGGACTTCACGTCGGTGGCCGCGATGCGGTCGCCGACGGCGCGGGGGGTGGAGCACAGCAGGAGCGGACCGTCGTCGTCGCTCAGGGGCAGGCGGCCGTGGCTGCCGCGGATCGGGGTGGGGTCGAGGGGGACAACCGCCATGCGGTAGCGCATCCCGAGTTTCTTGCGGGCGAGCGCGGTGGCGGCCTTGACCTTCACATAGGGGTCGAGCGGGTCCATGAACAGCTCGACCGGGTCATAGCCGGGCTTGCGGTGGATCTCGACCAGGCGCGCGAAGTCGGGTGCGTGGGCGTCGTCGAGCCAGTAGTAGTACGTGAACCAGGCGTCCCGTTCGGCGATGGCGACCAGTTCACCGGAGCGTGCGTGGTCGAGGTGGTGGGCCTTCTTGCCCTCGTCGTCGAGGAGTTGCTCGATACCGGGCAGCCCGTCGAGGGCGGCGCGGGTGGCGGCCATGTCCTCGGGACGGCGGACGTACACATGGGCGATCTGGTGGTCGGCGACGGCGAAGGCGCGGGAGGCCATCGGGTCGAGGTATTCCATACCGTCCTGGGTGTGCACCTCCAGCAGCCCGGCGCGGCGCAGGGTGCGGTTGATGTCGACGGGCCGGCTCACACGGGTGATGCCGTACTCGGACAGCGCGACGACCGTACGGCCCTCGGCGCGGGCGTCGTCCAGCAGCGGGGCCATGGCCGCGTCCAGGTCGGCGGCCGCCTTGCGGGAGCGGGGGTCGTCGGGGCCGTAGCGCTGCAGGTCGTAGTCGAGGTGCGGGAGGTAGCAGAGCGCCAGGTCGGGGTGGCGGGTGTGGAGGATGTGGCGGGTGGCGTCGATGATCCACTGGCTGGAGACCAGATCGGCTCCGGGCCCCCAGAAGTGGAACAGCGGGAACGTGCCGAACTTCTCGGTGAGTTCGTCGTGCAGGGCGGGCGGCCGGGTGTAGCAGTCCGGCTCCTTGCGGCCGTCGGCGTAGTAGACGGGGCGCGGGGTCACGGTGAGGTCGGTGTCGGCGCCCATGGCGTACCACCAGCAGATGTTGGCGACCGTGTAGCCGGGGTGGGCGCGGCGGGCCGCGTCCCACACCTTGTCCCCGGCGACCAGGCCGTTGTGCTGGCGCCACAGCAGGACGTCGCCGAGCTCGCGGAAGTACCAGCCGTTGGCGACGATGCCGTGTTCGGAGGGCAGTGTGCCGGTGAGGAAGGTGGACTGGGCGGCGCAGGTGACGGCGGGCAGTACGGTGCCGAGGTGGGCCCGGGAGCCGGCCGTGGCGAGGGCCTTGAGGCGCGGCATATGGGCGAGGAGCCGGGGGGTGAGACCGACCACGTCGAGGACGAGCAGCGGGGTGGGGCGGGGCGCGGGCCCGGTCATGGCAGTGGTCATGTCAGTGGTCATGGCAGCTCCTTCAGCCCGAGGCCGGTCAGCTCGTCGCGGGCGAGGGCGAGCTCGGCGGCTATGCCGTCGGCGAGCCGGTCCCGGCTGCGGGGCCGCAGCTCGGGCGGGAGCGCCTGCCAGGTGTAGGTCTCGACCTCCAGGTGGCGGGTCAGCGGATACGGGCCGCCGACGAGGCGGGTCAGGGCGGTCCGCAGGACCGGGAGTGTGGAGGTGAGGGGCGCGGCGGGGGCGGCGTGCAGCGGGACGTGGAAGTGGGACCGCCAGGGGGTGGTGGCGTGCTTCACTTCCCCGAGGCCGCCCAGGGCCTCGTCGAGGTCGTCGGTGCCGCGCAGGCCGGCCGGGGTGACCGTGCGGGTCTGGTGCAGAAAACGGGGTTCGGCGAAGGCGGCGAGGGCCTCGCGCACCTCCGGCCGGTCGGGGTGTTCGGCGTGCAGGGCGGCCGACAGCTGGGACTTGACGACGGGGACGCGGGCGGCGGCCAGCGCGTCCAGTGCCGCCGTCGGGTCCTCGAAGGACGTGGCGAGATGGCAGGTGTCGACACAGACGCCGATACGGGGGTGGCCGACGGCGGTGAGCGGGGCGATGGCGTCACCAGTCGTCTCCACGGTGCAGCCGGGCTCCGGCTCCAGGCCCACCCGGACACTCCGGCCGGTCAGCTCCGCCAGGGCGTCCAGGCGCTCGGCGAGGGTCGACAGCGCCCGCTGCCCGGCGCGGGCGCGGTCGGCGCTCCAAGTGGTGCGCCAGCCGAGCGGCAGGGTGGAGATGGTGCCCTCGGTGACATCGTCGGGCAGCAGACCGGTGAGGATCCGGGCCAGTGCGGTGGTGTACTCCAGGCGCTCGGGATCGGCCCAGTCCGGCTTGTACACGCGGTACTTGACCTCGGCGGCGCCGAAGCCCTCGTACGGGAAGCCGTTGAGGGTGACGACCTCCAGGCCGCCGCGGTCGAGTTCGCGGCGCAGGGCCCGCAGCGCGGCCGGGTCGGTGTCCAGGGTGCGGGCGGCGTCGCGGGCGAGCCACAGGCCGATGCCGAGGCGGTCGCGGCCGAGGCGGCGGCGGACGGGCGCGCAGTGGTCGCGGAGCTGGGCCATGACGCCGTCGAGGGTTTCGGCGGGGTGCACATTGGTGCAGTAGGCGAGGTGGACGGTGGTGCCGTCCGGGTGGCGGAAGCGCATCGCTCACTCCCCTCCGCGCAGCAGGGAGTTGCCCTCGTGGGTGGCCTCCGGCGGGGTGACCTCGAGGTCCAGTCGGCCGCTGAGCCCGTAGAAGGCGACGGGGTTGCGCCACAGCACCCGGTCGACGTCGTCCTCGGTGAACCCCTCGGCCAGCATCAGGTCGGCCACCCGGCGGGTCTTCAGCGGATCGCTTCTGCCCCAGTCGGCGGCCGAGTTCACCAGCACCTTCTCGGGCCCGTACGCGCGCAGGATCGCCACCATCCGGCGCTCGTCCATCTTGGTGACCGGGTAGACGGAGAAACCCAGCCAGCAGCCGCTGTCCTTGGCCTCCTTCACCGTCGTCTCGTTGAGGTGGTCCACCAGCACCCGGTCCATGGGCAGCGCGGACTCGCGGACGGCGTCGAGAGTGCGGCGCAGACCGGCGAGCTTGTCGCGGTGCGGGGTGTGCACAAGCGCGGGCAGGCCGTGGTCGGCGGCGAGCTGGAGCTGCGCGGCGAGGGCGGTGTCCTCGGCCGAGGTCATGGAGTCGTAGCCGATTTCCCCCACGGCCACGACCTGGTCCTTGACGAGATAGCGGGGCAGCTCGTCGAGGACGGGCACGCAGCGGGGGTCGTTCGCCTCCTTGGGGTTGAGGGCGAGCGTGCAGTGGTGGGCGATGTCGTGCTGGGCGGCGCGGAAGGGCTCCCAGCCGAGCAGGGAGTCGAAGTAGTCGAGGAAGGAGGCGGGCGAGGTACGGGGCTGGCCGAGCCAGAACGACGGCTCGACCACGGCGCGGATCCCGGCGGCGCGCATCGCCTCGTAGTCGTCGGTGGTGCGGGAGGTCATATGGATGTGCGGGTCGAACAGGCGCATCAGGACTCCTTGCCGTGGGGGTGGTCCGCCTCGAAGTCTTCGGCGGCCAGGTCCAGAACGCGGTACAGATCGGCGGGCACGGGCCGGTCGGCGGCGGTGCGCTCGGCCGCGTAGTCGGCGAGCATGCGGGCGAGTTCGGCATCGCCGCGTCCGCGCGCCGCCAGGCCGGCCACCGCGTCCACCGGAACGCCGGTGAACAGGCACTTCAGTACGGCGTGCCGCCAGCTGTGGGCGTCCAGGTGGCGGGCCGCGTAGGGGCCGAGGGCGGCAGCGAGGAGGCGGGTGTCATTGGTGCGCAGGGCGTCCTCGACCAGGGGGATCGCGTCGGGTCCTGGTACGAGGTGCGGCAGGGCGCACAGCACGGCGCGGCGTTCGGCGGCCGAGCCCTGGTGGTAGAGGCGGGCCAGGGTGGCGGGGTCGGCGTGGGCCGCGTACAGGATCAGGACGCGGGCGGCGTCGGCGTGCCGGCTGCCGCAGCGGCGTCCGGCCTCCGCCACGCGCAGCTCCCACCCGGAGCCGGAGTTGGCGGTGGCCTCGTCCAGGGCCTGCCGGAGCCAGGCGCGGGCGGCCGGGTGGAGGTGGCTGTCGAGGTGGTCGCGGAGGACGTCGGGGGTGAATTCCGGGCCGGTGCCTGTGGCGGGCGAGTGGGTCATGGGGCGCTCCCTTCCGGCACGGTGATGGCGGGGGCGGTGGCCGCCGGGGTGTCAGTGGCCGGGGCAGCGCCCGAGGTGGCGGCCGGGGCAGCGGCGTCCGAGGCCGCGCCCGGGGCAGCGCCCGAGACTGCGGTAAGCGGCACGGTGGCCGCCGCGGCAGCGGCAGCGCGGCGCAGGAACGGCAGGGAGGTCTCGGCGTAGTGGGGGCCGGCGTGGGAGTGGCGGGGCAGCTCGACAACCGTCAGGCCCTGGTAGCCGGTCGCGGCGAGCGCCGCGAGGACGGGCGGGAAGTCCATCTCGCCCTCCCCGAACGGGAGGTGGTCGTGGACGCCGCGCCGCATGTCCTCGA
>NZ_MUNE01000141.1 GCF_002154605.1 Streptomyces milbemycinicus
GCCCTCTAGGCCTCCTTCGGTCTCCAGGTACAGCTCCCGCACCGCTGCCAGGACCTCGGGGTCCGGGTGCTCCCACAGACCGCGGCTCTCCGCCTCCAGCAGCCGCTCGGCCATGCCGTGCAGCGCCCAGGGGTTGGCCTCTTGGAGGAAGGAGCGGTTCTCGGGGTCGAGGAGATAGCTCTGGGCGAGCTTGTCGTACATCCAGTCGGCGACTACGCCCGTGGTGGCGTCGTAGCCGAAGAGGTAGTCGACGGTCGCGGCGAGTTCGAAAGCGCCCTTGTATCCGTGTCGGCGCATCGCCTCGATCCAGCGCGGGTTGACCACGCGCGCGCGGAAGACCCGGGAGGTCTCCTCGTGCAGGGTGCGGGTGCGGACCGTCTCGGGGCGGGTGGAGTCACCGATGTACGCGGCCGGGGCGGTGCCTTTGAGGGCGCGCACGGTGGCGACCATGCCGCCGTGGTACTGGAAGTAGTCGTCCGAGTCCGCGATGTCGTGTTCGCGGGTGTCGGTGTTCTTGGCCGCGACCGCGATCCGGCGGTAGGCGCTCTCCATCTCCGCGCGGGCCGGCCGGCCTTCCAGGCCGCGGCCGTACGCGTAGCCGCCCCAGACCGTGTAGACCTCCGCCAGGTCGGCGTCGGTGCGCCAGTCGCGGCTGTCGATGAGCTGGAGCAGACCCGCGCCGTAGGTGCCGGGGCGGGAGCCGAAGATACGGGTGGTGGCGCGGCGTTCGTCGCCGTGCTCGGCGAGGTCGGCCTGGGCGTGGGCCCGGATGTAGTTGTCGTCCTCGGGCTCGTCGAGGGAGGCGGCGAGCCGTACGGCGTCGTCGAGCAGGGCCACGACATGCGGGAACGCATCGCGGAAGAAGCCGCTGATGCGCAGGGTGACATCGACCCTGGGGCGGCCCAGCTGGTCGAGGGGGACGGGTTCGAGTCCCGTGACGCGCCGCGAGGCGTCGTCCCACACCGGGCGGACGCCCAGCAGCGCGAGCGCCTCGGCCACGTCGTCGCCCGAGGTGCGCATCGCGCTGGTGCCCCACAGCGACAGGCCGACGGAGCGCGGCCAGGCGCCGTCGTTGTCGCGGCGGTAGCGCTCCAGCAGCGAGTCGGCGAGCGCCTGGCCGGTCTCCCAGGCCAGCCGGCTGGGCACGGCCTTGGGGTCGACGGAGTAGAAGTTACGGCCCGTCGGCAGGACGTTGACCAGGCCGCGCAGCGGTGAACCGGAAGGGCCCGCGGGTACGAAGCCGCCGCCCAGGGCGTGCACGGCGTGGTCGATCTCGTCGGTGGTGGCGGCCAGCCGCGGCACGACCTCGCGGGCGGCGAAGTCGAGGATCGCGGTCACCGCGTCGTACTGCTCCTCAGGCAGCCCCAGGCACGCCTTCTCGACAGCCTCCGGGGCCCAGTCGGCGTCCTCCATCGCCTGGACGAGGGCGCGGGCGCGGTCCTCCGCCTCGTCCGCGCCGGTGCGGGTGGCGGCCGACTCGTCGAGGCCAAGTGCCTCGCGCAGCCCGGGGAGCGCGGTGGTGCCGCCCCAGATCTGCCGGGCGCGCAGAATGGCCAGGACGAGGTTGACCCGCTCGGGGCCGGAGGGGGCGGTGCCGAGAACATGCAGGCCGTCGCGGATCTGGGCGTCCTTGACCTCGCACAGCCAGCCGTCCACATGCAGCAGGAAGTCGTCGAAGCCGGCGTCGTCCGGCCGGTCCTCCAGGCCGAGGTCGTGGTCGAGCCTGGCGGCCTGGATGAGGGTCCAGATCTGGGCGCGGATGGCGGGGAGTTTGGCCGGGTCCATCGCGGAGATGGCGGCGTACTCGTCCAGTAGCTGCTCCAGGCGCGCGATATCGCCGTAGGAGTCGGCACGGGCCATGGGCGGCACGAGATGGTCGACGAGGGTGGCGTGGGCGCGGCGCTTGGCCTGTGTGCCCTCCCCCGGGTCGTTGACCAGGAACGGGTAGATCAGCGGCAGGTCGCCCAGCGCGGCGTCGGGGCCGCAGGCGGCGGACAGGCCCGCGTTCTTGCCGGGCAGCCACTCGAGGTTGCCGTGCTTGCCCAGGTGCACCATGGCGTCGGCGCCGAACCCGCCGTCGGACTGAGCGGTGGCGATCCAGCGGTAGGCGGCCAGGTAGTGGTGCGAGGGCGGCAGATCGGGGTCGTGGTAGATGGCGATCGGGTTCTCGCCGAAGCCGCGCGGCGGCTGGATGACGACGAGCAGATTGCCCCGGCGCAGCGCGGCCAGCACGATCTCGCCCTCGGGGTCGCGGCTCGTGTCGACGAACATCTCGCCCGGCGGCGGCCCCCAGTGCCTCTCCACCGCCTCGCGCAGCTCCTGCGGCAGCCGGGCGTACCAGCGGCGGTAGTCGGCGGCGGGGATCCGGACCGGGTTGCGGGCCAACTGCTCCTCGGTGAGCCAGTCCTGGTCGTGGCCGCCCGCCTCGATGAGGGCGCGGATCAGCTCGTCGCCGTCGCCCGAGGCGAGACCGGGCAGCGCCTCGGGCCCCTCCACCGGGCCGAGATCGAAGCCGTCCGCGCGCAGCCGGCGCAGCAGGGCGACGGCGCTGGCGGGCGTGTCCAGGCCGACGGCGTTGCCGATGCGGGAGTGCTTGGTGGGGTAGGCGGACAGCACGAGCGCGAGGCGCTTGTCGGCCGCCGGTATGTGGCGCAGCCGGGCGTGTCGTACGGCGATTCCCGCGACACGCGCGGCGCGCTCGGGGTCGGCGACATAGACGGGCAGGCCGTCCTCGTCGGTCTCCTTGAAGGAGAACGGCACGGTGATCAGCCGCCCGTCGAACTCCGGGACGGCGACCTGGGTCGCCGCGTCCAGGGGCGAAAGGCCCTCGTCGTTCGCCTCCCACGCGGCGCGCGGGCCGGTCAGGCACAGCGCCTGGAGCACCGGGACGTCCAGCCCGGCCAGCGCGCCAGCGTCCCACGCCTCGTCGTCGCCGCCGGCCGAGGCCTCGGCGGGCCGGGTGCCGCCCGCGGCCAGCACGGTGGTCACCACTGCGTCGGCCTCGGCGAGGGCTTCCAGCAGCTCGGGCTCGGGGGCGCGCAGCGAGGCGACGTACAGCGGCAGCGCGCGGCCCCCGGCATCCTCGACGGCCTGGCACAGCGCCTCTACGAAGGCGGTGTTGCCGCTCATGTGGTGGGCGCGGTAGTAGAGCACGGCGATCCGCGGGCCGGTGACGTCCTCGCGCGCGGTGCGCTCCAGCGGGCCCCATGAGGACGCGGGCGCGGGCGGCTCGAAGCCGTGGCCGGTCAGCAGGACGGTGTCGGACAGAAAGCGGGCCAGCTGACCGAGGTTGCCGGGCCCGCCGT
This sequence comes from Streptomyces milbemycinicus, assembly GCF_002154605.1. Classification (GTDB taxonomy): domain Bacteria; phylum Actinomycetota; class Actinomycetes; order Streptomycetales; family Streptomycetaceae; genus Streptomyces; species Streptomyces milbemycinicus. The sequence goes on from NZ_MUNE01000141.1 coordinate 3,306, forward strand.
GCGCGAGATAGGCGTGGGCCTCGGCGGCGATCCCGACCGGGACCGTGGATGCCTCCATGAGCTGGGCGTCCGGGGCCTGTTCGCCGGTCAGGACCACGACCGGGCGGTCCCCGGCAAGCAGCGCGTCGAGCCCTTCCTGCCAGGCGCGCACCCCGCCGAGCAGCCGTACGACGACGAGTTCGACGCCGTCGAGGAGCGCGGACAGATCGTCCAGGGGGAGCCGGGCCGGGTTGGCGAGCCGATAGGGCACCGGAGTCTGTGCCGCGCGGGCACTGAGCAGGTCGGTGTCGGACGTCGACAGCAGCAGGATCATGCGACGGCAGGCCTTCCTCGGGGTCCGCGCCCCGGGCGGGTTGAAGACGGCGGGAGTTCCTGGCTCGCGCGGCCGTCGCAATACCGGCTGCCGCGCTCACAGTGGCGGGACCGCGCCGGATTTCCACCGGCTTCCTACCCTTTTTGCCGTCTTTTGTGGTGGCGGGCCGGGACCGACCCGCCGTGAGCATAGTAGGCGCTTCTGACCTGCCGCGGGGCGGTGAGCCGAACGCAATCGTCGGTATGCTCGCCGCCATGCCCCTCCCCCCGACAACCGCCCCACCAGGGGACGAAACCCCCGTGCGCGGCCGCGATGACGCCTGCCCCGGCGCGCTGCGCCTGCACTCGGCGGACGACGGCGCACTGGCCCGGGTGCGACTGCCTGCCGGGCTCCTGACGGCACGTCAGGCGCTCGTGCTGGCGCTCGCGGCCGAGGAGTTGGGCGACGGCCGGCTGGACCTCACCTCCCGGGGCAATCTGCAGCTGCGCGGCCTCGACGCGGGGTGCGGGGCCGGACTCGCGGCCCGGCTGCGGACGGCAGGGCTGCTCCCGTCGGACCGCCACGACCGGGTGCGCAACATCGTGGCGTCCCCGCTGTCCGGGCTGGACGAGGCGGGATACGCGGATGTCTCGGCGTGGGCGCGGGAGCTGGACGCCCTGCTGTGCGACAACGCGCCCGCGGGTTCCGGATTGGCCGAACTGGCGGGGCTGTCGGGCCGGTTCCTGTTCGCGCTCGACGACGGGCGCGGCGATGTGGCGGCGCTGGGCGCGGATGTGACATTGATCGCAGCGCCCGGCGGCGAGGCGGTGCTGCGGCTCGGCTCCGCCGGGGGGCATGGACTCGCGCGCCCGAAATCCACCGCGCCGAACGCCACAGACTCCCCCGACGCGACGGGCCACGCTGACGCGCCGGGCCACGCTGACACGTCGGGCGTCGCGGCGTGCCGGGACGGGCGACCGGTGGGCGAGGACACGCCGAGCCGGGCGCGGCCGTTGGGTCCCCCCGGGCCCGCAGGCGATCCCGGGGACATAAAGCCCCGGCCCACGCCCGGTGGCGACCCCGCGGGCGCCGAGCTCCGGGTGCGCGCCGCGAACGCGCCCCGCGCGGCGGCGCTGGCCGCGGTGGCGTTTCTCGACGCGGTGCGCGCGAGTGGCACACGCGCCTGGCGTGTGAGCGAGCTGCCGGTGCGACACGCCGTGACGCCCGGCCAATTGGACGGGCGACTCGCCGAAGCAGGAATCCAGGCCACACCCCTCGCCCCGCACTCCCCGACCACCGCGCCGAGCACACCACTCGTCGGGCTCGTCGCCGGCCCTGACGGGCGGTGCGCGGTGTCGGTCGCCGTCCCGCTGGGGCGGCTCACCGCCGCGCGGTGGCGGCTGCTCGCCGAGCTCGCCGCCCGGGGCGGCTCGGGCGAGTTGCGTGTGACACCCTGGCGCGGCGTGGTGCTGCCAGGCTTCTCCCCCGGCGGCGCCGGGGCCGCGCTGCGGGAGCTCGCCGACGCCGGCCTGGTGACCGCGCCGCACTCCCCCTGGCTCGGGGTCGGCGCCTGCACGGGACGGCCCGGCTGCGCCAAGTCCCTGGCCGATGTGCGTGCCGAGGCGGCGCGCGCGGTGGCGGGCGAGGCGGCGCGCGCGGTGGCGGGCGAGGCGTCCGGCGACGGCCGACCGGGCCCGCCGCGGGGCCGGCTGCCCGTGTATTTCTCCGGCTGCGAGCGGCGCTGCGGCCACCCCGGCGGCCGGTGGGTCGACGTGCTGGCGACGGGCGACCGTTACCAGGTCACCGTACGAGATGCCACAGGGTCCGCGCGGGGCGTGGACGTGACAGCAGAGCAAGTGGCCGACGCCGTGGCGGCGGCCCGTGGAACGACATGATCGAGGGCACAGTGTTCGACTACGAGAAGGACGGCGCGGCCATATACCGCGCCTCCTTTGCCACCATCCGCGCCGAGGCCGACCTGGACGGTCTGCCCGCCGACGTCAGCCAGGTCGCGGTGCGGATGATCCACGCCTGCGGCATGGTCGACCTCGTCCAGGACCTCGCGTACACCCCCCAGGTGGTCGCCCGCGCCCGCGCCGCGCTGCGCGCCGGCGCACCCGTGCTCTGCGACGCGCACATGGTGGCCAGCGGCGTGACCCGCAAGCGGCTGCCGGCGGACAACGACGTGGTGTGCACCCTGTCCGACCCCACCGTGCCCGAACTGGCCCGCCGGATGGGCACCACACGCAGCGCCGCCGCGCTCGAGCTGTGGCGGGAGCGGCTGGAGGGCGCGGTGGTGGCCATCGGCAACGCGCCCACCGCGCTGTTCCGCCTGATGGAGATAATCGAAGAGGGTGGGGCTGGCGCGCCGCGCCCGGCGGCCGTCATCGGCGTACCGGTCGGCTTCATCGGCGCGGCCGAGTCCAAGGAGGCGCTGGCCGGGCATCCGGCCGCGCTCGACCACCTGGTGGTGCGCGGCCGGCGTGGCGGCAGCGCCATCGCCGCGGCCGCGGTCAACGCGATTGCGAGCGAGGAAGAGTGAGCGAGCAGCAGACGGGCCGGCTCTACGGTGTGGGTCTTGGCCCCGGCGATCCCTCTCTGATGACCGTACGCGCCGTGGAGGTCATCGCCGAGGCCGATGTCGTCGCGTACCACAGCGCCCGGCACGGCCGTAGCATCGCGCGCTCCATCGCCGAGCGCCATCTGCGGCCCGACCACATCGAGGAGCGACTGGTCTATCCGGTCACCACCGAGACCACCGACCACCCCGGCGGCTACCGCGGCGCGATGGAGGAGTTCTACGCGGACGCGGCAGCCCGGCTGGCCGCCCATCTGGACGCGGGGCGTACGGTCGCGGTGCTCGCCGAGGGCGATCCGCTCTTCTACGGCTCATACATGCATATGCACAAGCGCCTGGCCGACCGCTACCCCACCGAGGTCGTCCCCGGCGTCACCTCCGTGAGCGCGGCCGCCGCCCGGATCGGGGCGCCGCTGGTCGAGGGTGAGGAGGTGCTGACCGTCCTGCCCGGCACACTCCCGGAGGAGGAGCTGACGGCTCGTCTGGCCACGACCGACGCGGCCGCCGTGATGAAGCTCGGCCGCACCTTCCCGGCGGTGCGGCGGGCGCTGGAGCGCTCGGGTCGGCTGGCGGAGGCCCAGTACGTGGAGCGGGCCACGATGGGCGCGGAGCGCGTCGCGCCACTGGCCGAGGTGGACCCCGAGTCGGTGCCCTACTTCTCGGTGGCGGTGCTGCCGAGCCGGATCGACGCACAGGCCCCGGCGCGCCGCGGCGAGGTCGTGGTGGTGGGCCTCGGCCCGGCGGGCCCGCTGTGGCTGACCCCAGAGGCGCGGGGCGAGTTGGCCGCCGCCGAGGATCTGGTCGGCTACACCACCTATCTGGACCGGGTGCCGAAGCGCCCGGGGCAGCGCCGGCACACCTCGGACAACAAGGTGGAGGCCGAGCGCGCCGAGTTCGCACTCGACCTGGCCCGGCGCGGGCGGCGGGTCGCCGTCGTCTCCTCGGGCGACCCGGGCGTCTTCGCCATGGCCACGGCCGTGCTGGAGGCTGCGGCCGAGGACCCGTACCGCGAGGTGCCGGTCCGGGTGGTGCCCGGCATGACCGCCGCCCACGCGGCCGCCGCCCGCGCGGGCGCCCCGCTCGGCCACGACTACGCGGTGATCTCCCTGTCCGACCGGCTCAAGCCCTGGGAGGTCATCGCCGAACGGCTGCGCGCCGCGGCCGCGGCCGACCTGGTGCTCGCCCTGTACAACCCCGGCTCGCGCAGCCGCATCTGGCAGGTCGGCAAGGCCCGCGAGCTGCTGCTCGAACACCGCGCGCCCGACACGCCCGTCGTGCTCGGCCGGGACGTGGGCGGCCCCGAGGAGCGGATACGGATCGTCAAGCTGGCCGATCTCGACCCGGCCCAGGTCGATATGCGCACCATCCTGCTGGTCGGCTCCTCCCAAACCCGCACGGCGCGGCGCGGCGACGGCACCGAGATCGTCTGGACGCCACGCCGCTACCCGGAGCGCTGACCGGCGGCGTGCGCGGTCAGCAGGTCAGCAGGTCAGCAGGTCAGCCCAGGGTCGTGCTCAGCCAGGCCAGGGCGGCCGCCGGGTCGGGCACGACCGGCACGCCGTCCGGGGCCGCGGGGCGCCGGACGACGACGACCGGCAGCCCGGCCTCGCGCGCCGCGGTGAGCTTGGCGGCGGTGGCACCGGCGCCGCTGTCCTTGGTGACCACGACGTCGATGCGGTGGCCGCGCAGCAGCTCCGCCTCCCCCGCCACGCTGAACGGACCGCGGTCCAGCAGCACTTCCATGTGCGGCGGGGCCGGTGGCTCAGGTGCGTCGACGGAGCGGACCAGGAACCACTGCTCGGTGAGATGGGCGAAGGCGGCCAGGCCCATCCGCCCGGTGGTGAGGAAGATCCGCTGCCCCAGGGCGGGCAGCAGCCCGGCCGCCTCGTCCAGCGACCCCGCCCAGTGCCACCGGTCCCCCGGGCCGGGCACCCAGCCGGGGCGGCGCAGGGCGAGCAGGGGAACATGGGCCGTGGCGGCCGCCCGGGCCGCGTTGAAACTGATCGTGCCGGCGAAAGGATGGGTGGCGTCGATGACCGCGTCCACCTGCTGCTCGCGCAGCCAGCGAGCCAGGCCCTCGGGGCCCCCGAACCCGCCGATCCGCACCTGCCCGGCCGGCAGCCGCGGCTCGGCGACACGCCCGGCCAGCGAGCTGGTGACGCGCAGCCCGGGGGCGTCGGCAACTTCGGCGGCCAGTCGGCGCGCCTCGGTGGTGCCGCCCAGGATGAGCACATGGCGGGGCCGGCGCGGCCGGGCTCCGGGGGCGGCATCCGCCGGGTTCGAAGTCATCGGGTGCCTTCCGTGGTGCGTGGTGCCGTGCCGGTACACGGCCTGTCGGCCGCACCCGGTCAACCCTGCCATGGCCGTGACCGACCGCGCGGCGCCGGGCCTCTCCTCGCTCGCCTGGGGAGACGCGCCCCCGGGCCGTGCTCGGCGCGGGGTCGGCGCGGGGGCGAGAGGCGGCGCCTCCCGTGGCTGAGCAAACATCGAAGGCCGGGACCGCTCCGGCCGGGGGCCGCAGTGCGCAACTGGAGCGTTCGGGGCTGCGGCACGGCTGGACCACCGGGGCGTGTGCGACGGCGGCGGCGACGGCCGCGTACACCGCGCTGCTCAGCGCGGAGTTCCCCGATCCGGTGACCATCGAACTGCCGAAGGGGCAGCGGCCCGCGTTCGCGCTCGCGGGCGAGGAGCTGACGGCGGACCGGGCGATGGCCGCGGTGGTCAAGGACGCGGGTGACGACCCGGACGTCACGCACGGCGCGGTGGTGCGGGCCACGGTGCGGCTGCTGCCGCCCGGGAGCGGTGTGGTCTTCCGGGCCGGGCCCGGTGTCGGGACGGTGACCCGTCCCGGGCTGCCGCTCGCGGTCGGCGAGCCCGCCATCAACCCCGTGCCCCGGCAGATGATGCGCGATCACATCGCGTCGGTGGCGGCTCGTCTCGGTGGCACCGGGGACGCCGAGGTCGAGATCGCGGTGGACCACGGCGAGGAAATCGCCCGCTCCACCTGGAATCGGCGCCTGGGCATCCTCGGCGGGCTCTCGATCCTCGGGACGACGGGCATCGTCGTGCCGTATTCCTGCTCGGCGTGGATCGACAGCATCCGGCGCGGCGTGGATGTGGCGCGCGCGGCGGGGCGTCGGCATGTGGCGGGCTGTACGGGGTCGACCTCGGAGAAGGTGGCGGTGGCCGTGCACGGGCTGCCGCAGGACGCGCTGCTGGACATGGGCGATTTCGCGGGGGCGGTGCTCAAGTATCTGCGTCGCCATCCGGTGGACCGGCTGACCGTCGCCGGGGGGTTCGCCAAGCTCTCCAAACTGGCCGCCGGGCATCTGGATCTGCACTCCTCCCGCTCGCAGGTGGACAAGGGCTTCCTTGCGGAGCTGGCCCGCCGTGGCGGGGCGGACGATGAGCTGGTGGCGGCGGTGGCGGCGGCCAACACCGGGCTGGAGACGGTGCAGCTGTGCGCGGCGCGCGGGGTGCCGCTCGGTGATCTGGTCGCGGTGGCGGCCCGGGAGACGGCGCTCGGGGTGTTGCGTGGGGCGCCGGTGGCCGTGGACGTCATCTGTATCGACCGCGCGGGCTCCGTCGTGGGCCGCGCGGCGGCTCGGGGTCCCCGGGAGCCGTCACCCGACGCGCTCTCGGACAGCGTCTAAGGCCGCTCGCGGCGCGCCGAGTACAGGTGGCTGTCCCGGAACTGCTCCGCGCCCAGCGTGCGGCCCACCATGATGACCGCGGTGCGCACCACCCCCGCCTCCTTCACCCGGTCCGCGATATCGCCGAGCGTGCCGCGCAGCACCAGTTCGTCGGGGCGGCTGGCCCGGGCGACCACCGCCGCGGGGCAGTCGGCGCCGTAGTGCGGGAGGAGTTCGGCCACCACCCGGTCCACGTACCGGGCGGCCAGGTGCAGCACGATCAGCGCCCGGCTGCGGCCGAGGGTGGCGAGGTCCTCGCCGTCCGGCATCGGGGTGGCCTGCTGGGCGACGCGGGTGAGGACGACGGTCTGGCCGACGGTCGGCACGGTCAGCTCACGGCCGAGCGCGGCCGCGGCGGCGGCGAACGCGGGGACGCCGGGGATCACCTCGTACGGCACGCCGTGCGCGTCCAGCCGGCGCATCTGCTCGGCGACGGCGCTGAACACCGACGGGTCGCCGGAGTGCAGCCGGGCCACGTCCTCGCCCGCCTGGTGTGCTCGGACCAGTTCATCGGTGATCTGGTCGAGGTTGAGCCGGGCGGTGTCGACCAGGCGGGCGTCCGGCGGGCATTCGGCGAGGAGTTCACGCGGCACCAGGCTGCCCGCGTACAGGCAGACCCGGCAGCGGGCCAGGGTGCGGGCGCCGCGCACGGTGATCAGGTCGGCGGCGCCGGGGCCCGCGCCGATGAAGTACACGGTCATGGGGAGGTCTCTCCTTCGGCGGCTTCCACCGCGGGTTCGGCAGCGAGCTCGGCCGTCGCTTTGACCGCGGCCCACTGGGTGACCGGCATCGCCTGCCGCCACCCGGTGAAGCCGCCGACCGGGGCGGCGTGCGCAACCGCGATCCGGACCAGCTCCCCGCCGTAGCGCCGGTACCAGCCGGCGAGCAGCGCCTCCGACTCCAGCGTCACGGTGTTCGCCACGAGCCGCCCGCCGACGGGCAGCGCACCCCAGCAGGCCTCCAGCACACCAGGCGCGGTCAGGCCGCCGCCGATGAACACCGCGTCGGGGGTGGGCAGTCCGGTCAGCGCGTCCGGGGCGGCGCCGGTGACGACGCGCAGCCCGGGCACCCCGAGCGCGGCGGCGTTGCGGCCGATGCGCTCGGCCCGTACGGGGTCCCGCTCGATGGACACCGCGGCGCAACTTCGGTGCGTACGCATCCACTCCACGGCGATCGAACCGGAGCCGCCGCCGACGTCCCACAGCAGCTCTCCGGGGGCGGGGGCCAGCGCGGCGAGCGTGGCGGCGCGCACGTGGCGCTTGGTCAGCTGGCCGTCGTGCTCGTACGCCTGGTCCGGCAGTCCGGGGACGGCGGGCAGGCGCAGCGTGTCCGCGGCGGGGGCGCATTCGACGGCGATGATGTTGAGGGGGTCGCCGGGCGCGTGGGGCCAGTGGTCGGCGGTGCCTTCGAGGTGCCGTTCGCGGTCGCTGCCCAGCTGCTCCAGGACCCGCATCCGGCTGGGACCGAAGCCGCGGTCGCGCAGCAGCGCGGCGACCTCGGCGGGGGTGGCGGCACCCGCGCTGAGGACGAGCAGCCGCCGCCGGGCGTGCAGGGAGCGGGCCAGGGAGGCGATAGGGCGTCCAACGAGGCTGATCACCTCGGTCTCCTCCACCGGCCAGCCCAGCCGGGCGCAGGCGTGGGACACGGACGACGGGTGGGGCAGCACCCGCAGCCGGTCGGCGCCCAACTCCTCGGCCAGGGTGCGGCCGATGCCGAAGAACATGGGGTCGCCGCTGGCCAGGACGGACACCCGCCGCCCGGCGTACGCCGCGAACAGCCCCGGTACGGCGGGCCGCAACGGTGAGGGCCACGGCACGCGTTCGGCGGTGCAGCCGGGGGGCAGCAGATTCAGCTGGCGCGGGCCGCCGATGACCACCTCGGCCGCCAGCAGCGCCTCGCGCCCCGGCGCAGCCAGCCCGTCCCAGCCGTCCGCTCCCAGTCCTACGACGGTGACCGGGGGGTGGGAGGGGTTCACGGCGTTACGGACCTTTCGGTGTGCGAAGCGTATCCGGGCAACGACCGGAACTCTACTGTGCCCTGCGGCGGAACCCCGAGGCGGGTGCGCGGCGCAGTACGCAGTCGCCGCACAGGCCGCCGCCCGGCACCCGGTAGTAGAGGCAGCAGGTGCGGCGGCGGAAGGCGGGCGGAGGGGAGGTCAGGGTGCCGGCGTCGCGCAGCGGCGGGTGGGCCAGCTGGGCGCGGGCCAGCTCGGTGGCCCGCTCCGCCGCCTCAGGGTGGCCGTGCGCCTGGCACCAGTCGTGCAGGACACGCAGCGAACCGGCCAGCGCCGAGGCGGCGTTCCCCCACAGCAGCCGCCCCGAGACCCGGTAGGCCCGGGTGACGGCGGCGTGCAGCGGCAGCAGCTGGGTGTACGCCGCGTCGCCCACCTGGCCGGCGAGCCCTCCGGGTTCGCCCATGACCGAGGGCACACCGGGCCACCACAGATCGTCGGGGGCGGGGCGCGTGGGGTGCCACCACAGCCGGTCGGGGCGGAGGCGCGACACCGTACCGGTCAGGGCCGCCCGGCCGAGGGCGAGCGACCACACCCTGGCGGCGAGCCCCTGGAAGGCGAGCGATGCCGCGACCCTCAGCTCTTCGGTGCGCAGGCTCGCGGCCACCGCCTCGACGCGGGCGCGCAGCAGCGGCGCGGCGGCGCCCTCGGGCGTCAGCCGGTACGCCTCGCCGATCAGCGCGTAACCCTCATCTCGAGGATTGCCGGGGTCGGTGCGCAGGGCGAAGAACGGCCCCACCTCGGCCGCCGACAGCGGCGGGTCACCCATCCGCGTCGGCCGGCGTCCCGAACGCCTCCAGCAGCTGGTCGGCGGCCAGCGTCGCCGTCAGCGTGCCGTCGCGCACCTGCTGTTCGAGCACGGGGCCGAGCCGCCGCACCCCGGGGTGCTCGCGCAGCCTGGTCAGCAGCTGGTCGCGGACCATGGACCAGGTCCAGTCGACCTGCTGGTCGCGCCGCTTGGTGTCCAGCGCGCCGGTGGCCTCCAGCACCCGGCGGTGCTGCTCCAGCCGCTCCCACACCACATCGAGGCCGGTGCCCTCGCGGGCGCTGCAGGTCAGCACCGGGGGGTTCCAGGGCGCGTCTGCGGGCTGCAGCAGCCGTAGGGCGCCTCTGAGCTCGCGGGCGGCGGCCTTGGCGTCGCGCTCATGAGGGCCGTCGGCCTTGTTGATGGCGACGACGTCCGCGAGCTCCAGCACGCCCTTCTTGATGCCCTGGAGCTGGTCGCCGGTGCGGGCGAGGGAGAGCAGCAGAAAGGAGTCGACCATGCCCGCCACGGCGGTCTCCGACTGGCCCACGCCCACCGTCTCGACCAGCAGCACGTCGTAGCCCGCCGCCTCCATGACCACCATGGACTCGCGGGTGGCGCGGGCCACCCCGCCCAGCGTGCCCGCGCTGGGCGAGGGGCGGACGAAGGCGGCCGGGTCGACCGCCAGCCGCTCCATCCGGGTCTTGTCGCCCAGGATGGAGCCGCCGGTGCGGCTGGAGGAGGGGTCGACGGCGAGCACCGCGACCTTGTGGCCGAGCCCGGTGAGCATCGAGCCCAGGGCGTCGATGAAGGTGGACTTGCCCACCCCGGGCACGCCGCTGATGCCCACCCGGCGCGCCCCGCCCGCATGCGGCAGCAGTTCGATCAGCAGCCGCTGGGCGAGGTCGCGGTGGTCGGGGCGGGTGGACTCGACGAGTGTGATCGCGCGGGCGATGTAGGCGCGGGAGCCGTCGAGCACACCCTTGGCGTAGGTGTCGATGTCGATATTGTTGGTTCGTCTCTTCTTAGCCGGCATGGGCCTACAGCTCGTGGCCGAGGTCCACGGCCAGCGTCTGCACCAGCTCGTACGCGGCGTCGGGGATGACCGTGCCGGGCAGGAAGACGGCGGCGGCGCCCGCCTCGTGCAGGGTCTGCACATCCTGCGGCGGAATGACCCCGCCCACCACGATGGTGATGTCCTCCCGCCCCGCCTCGGCCAGTTGCTCGCGCAGCGCGGGCACCAGCGTGAGGTGGCCGGCCGCGAGCGAGGAGACGCCGACGATGTGCACATCGGCCTCGACCGCCTGCCGCGCGACCTCCTCGGGCGTCTGGAAGAGCGGGCCGACATCCACGTCGAAGCCCAGGTCGGCGAAGGCGGTGGCGATCACCTTCTGGCCGCGGTCATGCCCGTCCTGGCCCATCTTGGCGACCAGGATGCGCGGGCGGCGGCCCTCCGCGCGCTCGAACTCCTCGACCAGCGCCCGGGTACGGTCCACGCCGGAGGACGGTCCGGCCTCGTCTCGATACACACCGGAGATCGTACGGATCTGGCCGGAGTGGCGCCCGTACACCTTCTCCAGCGCGTCGGAGATCTCGCCGACGGTCGCCTTGGCGCGGGCCGCGTTCACGGCGAGCGCGAGGAGGTTGCCCGTAAGGCCGGCGCCCGGGCCGGACTCGGCGGCCGCGGTGAGCGCGCGCAGCGCGTCCTGGCAGGCGGCCTCGTCGCGCTCGGCGCGCAGCCGGCGCAGCTTGTCGAACTGCTGGGCGCGGACCGCGGAGTTGTCGACCTTGAGGACGTCGATCTGCTCATCGCTGTCGACCCTGTACTTGTTGACTCCGATCACCGGCTGCCGCCCCGAGTCGATCCGCGCCTGGGTGCGGGCCGCGGCCTCCTCGACGCGCATCTTGGGGATACCGGCGTCGATGGCCTTGGCCATGCCGCCCGCGGCCTCGACCTCCTGGATGTGGAGCCAGGCGCGCCGGGCCAGGTCGTGGGTCAGCCGCTCCACATACGCGCTGCCGCCCCACGGGTCGATCACCCGGCAGGTGCCGGACTCCTGCTGGAGCAGGATCTGGGTGTTGCGGGCGATACGCGCGGAGAAGTCGGTGGGCAGCGCAAGGGCCTCGTCGAGGGCGTTGGTGTGCAGCGACTGGGTGTGGCCCTGGGTGGCGGCCATGGCCTCCACACAGGTACGCGCCACGTTGTTGAACACGTCCTGGGCGGTCAGCGACCAGCCGGAGGTCTGCGAATGGGTGCGCAGCGACAGCGACTTGGGGTTCTTGGGGTCGAACTGGCCGACGAGCTTGGCCCACAGCAGCCGGGCGGCCCGCAGCTTGGCGATCTCCATGAAGAAGTTCATGCCGATCGCCCAGAAGAACGAGAGCCGGGGCGCGAAGGCGTCCACGTCCATCCCGGCGTCGAGCCCGGCGCGCAGATACTCCACACCGTCGGCGAGGGTGTACGCCAGCTCCAGGTCGGCCGTGGCGCCCGCTTCCTGGATGTGGTAGCCGGAGATGGAGATGGAGTTGTAGCGCGGCATCCGCTGCGAGGTGAAGGCGAAGATGTCGGAGATGATCCGCATCGACGGCTGCGGCGGATAGATATAGGTGTTGCGGACCATGAACTCCTTGAGGATGTCGTTCTGGATGGTCCCGGCCAGCTTGTCGGGCGCCACGCCCTGTTCCTCGGCGGCGACGATGTAGAGCGCGAGTACGGGCAGCACCGCGCCGTTCATCGTCATCGACACGCTCATCCGGTCCAGCGGGATGCCGTCGAAGAGCTGCCGCATGTCGTAGATGGAGTCGATGGCCACGCCCGCCATGCCGACGTCGCCGGTGACTCTGGGGTGGTCGCTGTCGTAGCCGCGGTGGGTGGGCAGGTCGAAGGCGACCGACAGGCCCTTCTGGCCCGCGGCGAGGTTGCGGCGGTAGAAGGCGTTGGACTCCTCGGCGGTGGAGAAGCCCGCGTACTGGCGGATGGTCCAGGGCTGGTTGACGTACATCGTCGGGTACGGGCCGCGCAGATACGGCGCGATGCCCGGGTAGGTGCCCAGGAAGTCGAGGCCGGCCAGGTCCTCGGCGCCGTACAGCGGTTTGACCCCGATGCCCTCGGGGGTGTCCCACACCAGGTCCTCGACACCCTTGCCGGTGGCGCTCTGCAGCGCCTCCGTCCACGCCGCGGCACCCGCCGCGCCGGACACCTCCTCCGGTGTCCCGAGGTCGACCGTGGAGAAGTCAGGAATCCCGCTCACGGTCACGCCACTCCCATCGTCTCGAGGGCCGAGGTCAGCACCTCGACCGCGTCACAGCCGGCGAAGACGAACGCGTCCACGCCGGCCCGCTGCAACTCCCCGCGCCGCTCACCGGGCCTGCCCGCCAGGTAGACGCGCAGCGCTCCGGCGGCCTTCAGCCGCTCCGCCACGGCCACCGCCTCCTGCTCGTACACCTTGTCGCTCGAACACAGACAGACCACGCGGGCGCCGCTGGCGGCGAACGCCTCGGCGGCCGTCTCCGCGTCGACGGTGGCGGGTTCGTGCACCGCCTCGATGCCGCCCGCCTGGAAGAGGTTGGCGGCGAACGCGGCGCGCGCGGTGTGCGCGCCCGCGGGGCCGAGCGCGGCCAGGAACACCCGGGGCCGGGTCCCCTCCGCCGCCAGGTGTCTGTCGGAGCGGGCGCGCAGCGCCTCGTACGCCTCGTCGCGGCGCACCCGCGGCAGGCCGCCGCCGGGCGGTACGGGGGCGGGCTCGCGCTCCACCGGCTGCTCCGCGAGGTTCGGGAACTCGCTGACGCCGGTGATCGGCTCCTTGCGGCGGGCGAGGTCCTTGGCGCGGCGCTCCCAGGTGGCGGCCAGTTGCCGCTCCACAAGACCGGAGGCGAGGGCCCGCGCCAGCCCCCCGGCGCGCTCGATCTCCTGGAAGAAGGCCCAGGCCGCCTTGGCCACGTCGTCGGTCAGGCTCTCGACGTACCAGGAGCCTCCGGCCGGGTCGATCACCCGCGCCAGGTGCGACTCCTCCAGCAGGATCGTGGAGGTGTTACGGGCGATCCGGCGGGCGAAGTCGTCGGGCAGGCCGATCGCGGTGTCGAAGGGCAGCACGGTGACGGCGTCGGCCCCGCCCACCCCGGCGGCCAGGGCCGCGACGGTGGTGCGCAGCATGTTCACCCAGGGGTCGCGGCGGGTCATCATCACCGGGGAGGTCACCGCGTGCTGCCGCTGGGCCGCCGCCTCGGTGGGCGCCCCGCACACCTGGGCCACGCGCGCCCACAGGCGCCTGGCGGCGCGCAGCTTGGAAATGGTGAGGAACTGGTCGGCGGTGGCCGCGTAGCGGAACTCCAGCTGGCCGCAGGCCGCTTCGGCCGTCAGCGGCCCGGCGTCGGTCAGCGCGCGCAGATACTCCACGCCCGCGGCGAGCGAACAGCCGAGCTCCTGCGCCGCGGATCCGCCGGCCTCGTGGTACGGCAGGGCGTCCACGGTGAAGGCCCGTACGCCCGGGTGGTCGCGGTCGCAGACCGCCGCGAGCTCGGTGGCCGCGGACAGGTGGGCCGCGAGGTCGGTGTGGTCACCGGTGCGGGCCGCCAGGCCCAGCGGGTCGGCGCCGAGATTGCCGAGGGCCGCGCGCGGCGGCACCTGGCGGTCGGCGTACAGCCGCAGCAGCGCGCGGGCGGCGGCGTCGAAGTCGGCTCCCGCGTCCAGGACGACGGGGGCGAGGTCGAGATAGACCCCCTTGAGGGCTTCGGGCAGCGCCTCCACAGGCAGCCCGGCCGCGCCGACCGCCAGCCACACCGAGCCCGCCCCGTTCTCCAGGTCCGCGAGCACCGCGCGGTTGGTGTGCCCGGGGTCGGAGTGGGCGTGGCGCTGGCGTACGTCCCAGCCGGACACCGTGGAGCCCTGCGCCCGGCCGCCGCGCACGAAGGGCGCGAACCCGGGATAGCCGGGGTCGGCGGGGGCGTCCTCCGCGGTGTAGAGCGGGTGGACGGAGATTCCGTCCTCGAGCGCGGTGGAGAGCGCCGCCGCGGCCTGCGCGCCGACGGCATCCACCGTGCCCGATTTGCGCAGCACCCCTTCGACAAGGTGGTGCCACTGGTCTCGGGTCGCCGCCGGGAAGTCGGCGGCGAGCGGCAGGTCGTCAGGCAGGACCGTCATGGGAGGAGGCTAGTGCGGGAGCCTAAAGCGACAGCAGTGTCTCCCTCTGTGACCTTGCTCTCTAGCGCAATCTCTAACCCGTCCGGCCCTGTGGTGGCCTCGGAACGACGAAGGCCCGCCCGGTGCGACGGGGGATGCACACCGGGCGGGCTCAGGACCTTTTTACCGCATCGAAGCGCAGTTATGCATCAAAAGCTTGTTCGCTTTCCCCCGCTACCACGCGACGGGAAGCGAGATCAAGCCACGTGCACGAATCGTCGGCCGCCGGCGCAGCTCTGTGTGTGAAATGTCCAGACGCAGCCTCGGAAGGCGGCTCAACAGGGCGGCCAGTGCCGTTTCGGCCTCCAGCCGGGCCAGCGGGGCGCCAAGGCAATAGTGGATTCCGTGGCCGAACGCAAGATGCCCCAATCGGCCAAAATCCGGATCAAGTCGGTCCGGTTCCTTGAAATGGCCGGGGTCGCGGTTGGCGGAGGCGAGGGAGAGCAGCACGGTCTCCCCCGCCGGGACCGTCACCCCGCCGATCTCCACGTCCTCGAGCGGAAAGCGGCGGATCGCCAGCGGCGCCGGGCCGTCGTGGCGCGCGAACTCCTCGACCGCCGCCGCGATACCGGCGGGCCGCTCGCGCAGCTCCCGCAGCAGCGGGGGGTGGTCGAGCAGAGAGAGCACCGCGTTGCCGATGAGGTGGGTCACGTTCTCGTATCCGGCCATCAGCAGCAGAAAGGCCAGCGAGGTCAGTTCGTCCTCGGTGAGCCGGTCGCCACCCTCGCCGGCGCCGCCGACCGCGTCGTCCCGGACCGCGATCAGGTCGGAGAGCAGATCGTCGCCGGGCTCCTCGCGCTTGCTCGCGATCAGGCCGGTGTAGAAGCGCAGCATGTTGCCGACCGCCTCCTTCGCCACATGCGGCCGCTCCGGGTCGGGGGCGATGAGCGCATCGCTCCAGGCGCGGAAGTCCCGCCGGTCGCGCTGGGGGACGCCGAGCAGATCGCAGATGACGGTGATGGGCAGCGGTCCGGCGTACGCGGCGATCAGATCGGCCCGGCCGGCCGGCTCGACGGCGTCGAGGAGTTCGTCCGCGGCGCGCCGGACCGGCTCCCGCATCCGCTCGACACGCCCGGGGGTGAATGCCTTGGTCACCAGCCGACGCACCCGGGTGTGGTCCGGCGGGTCCATGTTGAGCAGATTGGCGTCCAGGGCGGGCGGCAGGGCGAATCCGCGGAAGTTGCCGGGCAGCGCGTTGCTCTTGTCCAGGGACAGCCGGGGGTCGGCGAGCGCCCGCCGCACATCGTCGTAGCGGGTCACCAGCCAGGCGGGCCGCCCGTCCGGACCCGGGATCCGGTGGACGGGGCCCGCCTCGCGCAACTCGGCGTACGCGGTGTGCGGATCCTCCAGCAGCACACGGGTGTCGAACGGCTCTGGCGGGCCGGGAACAGCGGTGTTCGCGGTGTTCTGCATGGCTCCCGACTCTAGGGCCTGGTCCGTGACACCCCGGCCGGTCAGAGCCAGTCTCTCGACCGGTCTTCGAGCTCGGCCCGGGCAGTGTGGCGCATGGTGGCCGAGAGGCGGCGCCGGGGCTGAATCTCCCCGGCGCCGCCCTGTGCCACGGGCGGCCCCGACCCCCGTCCAGGGCCACCTCGCTCTCGGTCCCCCTTCACTGCCGCTGGGCGGCGGTCCGTCCGCCCAGCTCCGCAAGCACCTCGTCGACGAGCGGCTGGTGGTACACGTCGGCGACGCGCGCCAGGTGCTCATGCTCCTGGCCCGGCCCGGCGCCCGTCTCCACCACCACGCTGTCAGCGCCGGGCACCGGCACGCGCCCGGCCGCTTGGTTCAGCAAACCGCGTCGGAGCGCCGCCGCTTCCATGAATGCAACAAGTTGCCAATCCCCGAGTCCCGCAGTACGACCCTTGACACGGGCGATCTCCAGGGCCTCGGCCTCCACATGGCGCCGGACACCGCGCTGTACGTCCCGGATCTCGGCCATCTGACGGTTGGCCCGCCACTCCAGATCGGCGAACGGCCACCAGCCGGTCCAGCCGTGACGCCCCATGGGCATGGCCACTTCGGGCGCCTGTGTGGTGACCTCGCGCCACAGCGGGTTCAGTCGGCGGAGCCTGCGCCAGGCGGAGACGCGCGGCCCGAGCGCCGGGATGGCGAACCCGGCCAGGACCAGCAGGGCGGCGACCGAAGCGGTCAGCGGCGCCACGCCGTTGGACAGCCAGGGCAGGTCCCGGCCCGCCCAGGAGAAGAGAAAGCCGATCACCTTGCAGGCGCAGTACGCCAGGCCCAGCCAGCACCCGGCAGCCAGTACCCGCAGCCCCCGGGCGAGCCAGGAGCCGCGCAGGGGGGACGCGTAGCGCCGGCACAGCACCCCGAGCCCGGCCAGACCCGAACCGAAAATGGCCAGATACAGCACCAGGAAGGTGACAACTCCCGGCGCGTCCGCGTATGCGGTGCTGAAGTCGCGGGGGTGCTCGACGGCGTCGGGGCGGCCGACGGCGAAGCCGACGACGGCGACCGACCACGCCGCGCCGACGGCGGTCACCACCGTACGGGGCCGCACCGCCGACCCGGTCCAGCGCAGCATCAGCACCAGGGCGCCAGTGGCGAACACCACCACCGAGGAGTAGAGGAAGACCATGGCCAGGTTGGCCACGCCCACCAGGTGGTCGAACCAGCGGTAGACACTCGGCGCGGAGAGCAGGAACACATTCGCCACGCCGGCCGTCATGACGCAGGTCAGGCCGAGGTCGGCGTTCTGCCGGTCGCGGAACCAGGCGCGCGCCTTGTATCCGACGATCGCCCAGGCGGCGGCGCCGAAGCACAGGTAGACCACGTCAAACACGCGCGCCACCGCCCTCGCCGCCACCGCTCCCGGCGCCACCCGTGCGCGCCCCGCGGACATGCCGCAGCGCGGGCCCGAGCGCGGCGGCGAGCTCGGCCGCCCGCCCCTCGAGCGGCAGCCCGTCGTCGGGCGAGGCAGGCACCACGCGCTCCATGAGGAGGGTGCCCAGCACCTCGGTCTCACGCTCGGTCAGGTCGTCGTAGCAGTGGTGGCGCGCGAAGTCCGCGGTCATCCCCAACCGGCGCATGGCGGTGGTGACATCGACCGACGGCGCCCACATGCGCAGCGCGTCCTCGGTGACGGCGGGGTCCTGGTCGTGGCCGAGCAACAGATGCCCGACCTCGTGCAGCACGATATGGGTCTGGTGCCAGGGGGACGTCCGCAGCTCGTAGAAGATCCAGAAGCCGTCGTCGGTACTGGCCGTCATGCCCGAGACCACGCCGCCCAGGCTCATCGGCACCAGGTGGACGGGACGGCCCACCCGGCCCGCCACGAGGTCGCACAGACCCGGCAGGTCGGTTGTGGCGGGCAGTCCGAGCTCCTTGATGAGCTGCTTGCACCGCCGCCGTATCCGCCCCACTCTCATGCCCGCACCGTCCTCGTCTCCGCTCCGCTGCCAGGATTGGAACAGCCGATCCTGGTCACCGTCGGCCACTGGGCGCCCCGTCGTCGGGATCCCGTGGGCCGCCCGGACCGCCCGGACCGTCGGCGTCGGCCGGGTCGGGCGGGAGGTTCATCTGCTGTCGGAACTGGGAGATGATGGCGGCCAGGCTGTCCTGCACCTCCGGTGGCAGGCCCACCGAGCGCAGCGCGATACCGCGCACCCGCTTGTCGCGCATCGCGACGAGGAACCGCACCTCTTCCTCGACCCGCTCGGCCTGCGACGGGGACAGGTCCCCCAGCAGATAGCCGACGGGCACGGCGAAGAACTTGGCCAGGGCCCGCAGCACGTCCGGGCTCGGGTTGGTGCGCTTGCCGTTGCGCAGCATGGACAGGTACTGCTCGGTCAGGCTGACCCCGCCGTACTCGTCGCCGCCGCTGATGGCCTCGGCCACATGGGCGTTGGTGTAGGGCGCGCCCGGCGGGTGCATGGTGGCGAACAGGTAGTTGAGCCGCCGCGCCAGCGGGCTGCCGTCGGCGTCCGGCGACCCATGGGTCCCCACTGCCATCTGCACCCCCTCCTGCTGGTCACGGCGCGTTCACTCACGGTTGGTTAAGGCGGACTCGGCCGCGCGATGCATCCTGCCATGGGCATCGGTCGGCACACCAGCCCACCCCCGGCCAACCATGGCCGGGACGGACTTAACCAGCAGTTGAGGAGCGCGAGCGCTGAGAGGGGCGCAAAAGGGAAAGCCTTGTGCCGCCGCGCCGGGCGCGTGAGTTCAGGGGCGCTTGCCGCGTCAGTCCACGCTCTGGAGGATGTGCGGCTCGGCCAGGTCGTCCTCGTACCCGGCGAGCCGGATCGGGGCTGATCTCGCCCAGACTTCCAGGCTGCCCACCTCCGTCGGCTCCGCGAACGCGAACCGTTCGCGGTCCTTGGTCGGCGAATCGTCGCTCTGTGTCTTCTCGGGGGTCACCGCACACTCCCTAGTGTCGGCTGAACCGGATGTGTCGCCAGGTTAACGAGATCCAGAACGCCGTGCGCGTTGATTCCCAAGGAGTGGACACCCTGTCCCGGGATCGCGGGCCGGTGGCCACCCGCCCGCGGCGCGACGCACCAGGCCACAAGGGGGTCGCGGGCGGGGACCGCCGAACGGGTGGCTCAGCTCGCGGAGCCCACGTCCTCGGCGAGCGCGTCCCGTTCCAGCCGCTCCTCGCGGTTCTCGGCGGGGGTGTGCAGCGCCGCCTCGGCCGCCTGGGCCCGCTCGGCGTCAGCGAGCAGGGAGTGGCCGGTCGACAGGACGGCCAGACCGATCAGGACCGCGGCCGCGCCGACGTAGAAAGGCATATGCACGTCGTAGTGCTCGGCCAGCCGGCCGGCGGCGTACGGCGCCAGGCCGCCGCCGATGAACCGGACGAAGCCGTAGGCGGCGGAGGCCACCGAGCGCTCGACCGGCGCGACGGTCATGACGGCCTGGGTGGTGATCGTGTTGTTCACGCCGATGAAGGCGCCGGCCAGGATCACCGCGGCGATCAGCGTCGTCCGGGACGAGGTGAACACCCCGATCACCAGGATGTCCAGGGCGAACAGCGCCAGATTGAGGTAGAGGGCGCGGGCTATGCCGAGGCGGGCCTGGAGCCGGGGCGCGACGAACACGGAGAAGATCGCGACCAGCACGCCCCAGCCGGTGAAGACATAGCCGAGCTCATGGGTGCCCAGCTCCATGGGGTACGGGGAGTAGCCGAGGACGGTGAAGAAGCCCCAGTTGTAGCAGAGCGCCATCAGGCCCATGGTGAGCAGACCGCGGTGGCGGAGCGCCTTGAGCGGGTCGAGGAGCGAGGCGCGGCGGGCGGGGGTCGGGGTCGGCTGGACCAGGACCAGGGTGGCGATCAGCGCGATCGCCATCAGCACGGCGACGCCGAAGAAGGGCCCGCGCCAGCTGATCCCGCCCAGCTCGCCGCCGAGCAGCGGGCCGACGGCGATGCCGACGCCGAGCGCGGTCTCGTAGAGGATGATCGCCCCGGCGAAGCCGCCACTGGCCGATCCGACGATCACGGCGAGCGAGGTGGCGATAAACAGGGCGTTACCCAGGCCCCAGCCCGCGCGGAAGCCGACGATGCCGCTGATGCTCCCGGACGCGCCCGCCAGCGCGCTGAACACCACGATGACCGCCAGGCCCGCCACCAGGGTCCGCTTGGCGCCGATGCGGCTGGAGACGAAGCCGGTGACCAGCATGGCGACGGCGGTGACCACCAGGTAGCTGGTGAACAGCAGCGACACCTGGCTGGGCGTGGCGTGCAGCTGGCTGGACAGGGCGGGCAGGATGGGGTCGACGAGCCCGATGCCCATGAAGGAGATCACGCAGGCGAAGGCCACGGCCCATACGGCCTTCGGCTGCCGGAACGGACTCGGGGCGCTGGGATGAGCGGACAAGGTGTACTCCCGGATAGGAATGCGTTCTGTGAATGCGCTCTCGGGGGATGCGGCCGGGGGCAGCGAAACGGGTGACGGCGCGTCACGCTCCGGGCAGGGCAGAGGGGTGACGGACCGTCACCTGGTGGGCGCCTCAGGCCGGCCGCCCGGGCCTGCCACGCTCGCCACGAGGCGCCGCAGGGCAGGCGCGGCCGAGTCGACCGCGGCGGCGAGCGTCGCCTGATCCTCGGGCGGGAGCGCGGCCAGCAGACCGGACAGGCGCGCGACACGGTCCCGGCGCCGCTCGGCGAGCAGCCGCCGGCCGGCGTCGGTGATGGACACGAGCACGGCCCGGCCGTCGTCCGGGTCGGCGACCCGGGCCATCAGCCCCTGCTTGGTCAGGCGCTGCACCAGCTGGGTCATGGCGGGCTGGCTCACTCCTTCGTCGGCGGCGAGGGCGGTCAGCCGGGTGGGGCCCTCGCGGGCCAGCCGGCCGAGGGCGGAGGCGGCGGTCATGCTGATGTCCCGCTTGCCCAGTTGGCGCACCGCGAGCACCGCCAACTGTTCGAGGACGTCGGCGATCTCCTCGCGCCGCTCGCGGCCGACCGGACCCTCGCCCTCTATAGCTGCATCACCCATGCATTCATTTGTATCACGCACCTATATAAATGGACGAGCCCTCGCGCGCCGCCCGTCCGGCACCCCGGGTTAAGGTCTCCTGCGCGCCGTACGCGCGCTGATCACATCTGTGGGGGGACTGTGTCGATTTCGCGTGCCGTCAAGCCCATCGCCCTGCCCCTGGCGGGGGTCTTGATGTCCTGCGCCGTGGTGTTTCACTGGCTGGGGTGGTCCGCGCTGTCCAGTGAGTCACATGGAGCGTGCGGCGGCCGGTACGACCCGTGCCCCGAAGGGCTCACGCCGGTGCTCATCCTCGCGTTCGTCTTCACCTTCGCCGGTGCCTTCGGGGTGATCATCGCCGTCGCGCTGAACAGCGGATCGCTGGCCACACCCTGGATGGCGTCGCTGGTCGTGGTGGGCCTGGCCGGCGGCGTATGGCCGGGCGTGCTCGGGTACGAGTGGCTGCGCGGGCCGCACCTCGACGTGGCCTGGGAGGCGTCCCGGGACCGCCCCTCCTCCGTGCGGGCCGTCGGTGACTGGATGCCGGGGCCGTCCACCCTCGTCAGGGCGCGCAACGACGGGCTGTTCGGCTACGACACCTCGGACGGCACCCGGCGGTGGACCGTCCCGGCGCCCGAGCGGAGATCGGTGTGCACGATGAGCCGTACCACGCCGTCCGCCATCGGTCTTGTGGGCCTCGGGCGGTACGAGAAGCCCTGCGACACCGTGCTCGCCGTCGATCTGTCCTCCGGCCGCACGCTGTGGACGAAGAAGATCAAGGCCGATGACTCCGTCACCGGTGCCACCGACGCCCGGCTGGTCGGCGCCGGTGACACCGCGGTGGCCCTGGAGCAGAAGGCGGTCGTCGGGCTCGGGCTACGCGACGGCGCGGCCCGGTGGCGGAGCCCGCTGGACCGGAACTGCGAGGCCCTGGCCGTCGATGCGACGCCCGAGCGCGCCCTGGTCGTTGAGCAGTGCACCAACACCGACGGGGAGAACGCGAAGATGCGGCTGTCCGCCCTCGACCCCCGGTCCGGCGCATGGCAGTGGCACAGCACGCTGCCGACGGAGAGCAAGTGGAAGACGCTGTTCATGCTCTCGGCCGACCCGATCGTCGTGTATGTGGACGAGGATGACGACCGCGGGACCGACGCGGTGATCAGCTTCGACGATAAGGGGCGGCGGCAGGCCGTGATCCCCCGGTCCGGGCCGGAGGACGACCTCGACTTCCAGGTCATGCCGTACAGCTACAGCCAACCTTCCGACGCCCGGCCGGTCTTCCGGTCGGTGGTGACCAAAGGGCTGTTCATCACCGCTGTCGGCCCGACGGACAAGGACGCTCCCGAGGACGTCGCGGCGTACTCGCTGAAGGACGGCAGGCGCGTCTGGAAGACATCGCTCGGCGCGGCCGTCGCCGCCCTGACGCAGGACCGCGCGGGAGAGCTCGATCTCCTGGCCGGTGGCGGCGTGTGGCGCCTCGACCCGGCCACCGGTGAGAAGCGCGGCAGAACCCCGCTGCGCGGCGCGCCGGTCGGCGACGTCCTCGCCCTGCACCGGGTGAAGAGCGGCCGGTACGTGATCGTCAACTCGAACGGGGCGGAGGACGCGCCGCCGGTGTTCGCGGTCAAGTAGCCGAGGACGCGCCCGCCGCAGCCCTGCCGCGCCCTCAGCCCTCCCAGGGCCAGCGGGCGTTCCGGCCGGCCTCCAGGAGCGGGATCATGCGGAAGGCGTGGTCCGTCAGGCCCCCGAACGCATGGCGGTTGCCACCGCCCGAGGGCATCGCCCCGGCCCGGTAGCCCGCCATGTTCCACATGTAGACCGGCACTTCGGCAGGCACCAGGTCGTCGATGTGCGTCTCGGGCATACCGCCCCACTGGCCGTGGCAGTTCGACGGCAGCCAGCCGGGGCGGGTCTGCTCATCGGTGACGATGACGATCCGGTCGTGGCCGCGGTAGTGCTTCTTGACCGCGGAGGGGATGTCGGTGCCGTTGATCTGCCCGAACTCCTCCATGAGCCGCAGCGCGCTGCCGCCCTTCGACACCTCGAGCTGTCGGCTGCTCATGCCGAACTCGACCAGCGTCGGGGCCTCGGCCCGCACCGCGAGACCCGCGCCGAACACCGCGGCCTGCTCGGCGAGCGGGATGTCCGAGGTGTTCGGGGTGGAGTACCCGTAGCCGGGGAACATCGACGGCGACCGGTCGATCAGGATCAGCGTCCGGCCGGGCAGCGACGGCACGTTGGCCAGCGAGGCGTTCAGCGCCTTCTCCAGGGCGTGGCCCCAGCGCAGCGACCGGGTGTGCTTGTAGGCCGCCCAGAACCGGAACGGGAACATACGCGACCGCGCGACCTGCGCGGGGTCAGCGATACGCGCGGCCACCTGCTCGGCGACCCCGTCCGAGACACCGGCCTCGTCGAAGTTGCGCAGATTGCGCACCAGCGCCATCGGGCCCATGGCCGGGATGACCGCTTCCCAGGCCGCCTTGTCCATCGGCCCCTGCAACCAGCCGGCCAGCCGCTCCCAGGTGAACCCCGCGCCCGCCGGCCCGCCCGGGGCGGTGACCAGCGAGGGGTCGAGCACATACGCCCGGCGGTCGGGGACCGGAAGCGCGGAGAGCGCCGCCGCGGCCCGCAGCACGGTCAGGCTCTCGGGGATCTCCGTGTCGCGGCCGTGGCGCCGGTCGATGGCGTGCTTGAACAGATCGCCCTGCCACGGCTTGTCGTCCACCGGGCGGGCGTGCACGAGGCCCAGCACATCGCCGAACCGGAAACCCTTGGAAGCGGTGTCGTACTTGAGCAGCGACCGCTCGTCGTAGAGGCGCCGTACGGCGTCGGCTACGCCGCGCTTGAGGGGCTTGGGCAGCGCCCGGCCGTACCGGCCGGTCCAGTAGCCGAGCATCTCCCCCGGCTCGTCGGCGCGCCGCAGCACCGAGTCCACGACCTGCCGCGAGTGGCCAGGAGCCGCCGCGTCGAGCCGCGCCCTGACGTACTCGGCGGCGCCCACCAGGGACGCGGTACGCATATTGCCCTCGCGGCGCAGCCAGCCCAGCAGCCGGGCGGTCCACTCCGGGTCCTCGACGGCCAGCTTCCGCACCAGGGAGCCGTAGCGGTCGTCGCGGTCGTCGCCCTGCTCGTAGAAGGTGTCGGTGCCGACCGTGTTGGACACGGCGAGGAGGAACAGCTCGCTCTTGTCGTCGCGGAGGTATCCGGTCGCGCCCTCGTGGGTGGCCGTCCGCTCCCCGGTGGTGGCGATCGGCGAGACGGCCGCCCGGCGCGTGGCACGGGTGTTGAAGCGAGCCATGAGATTTCCCCCTCGTACTGGATGTCCAGGTGAAGTAGCCCCCCGCCTGCGCACCTGGACGCGTTCACTGTAGCGACGACGGCTCCGGACACCGAACCGATTAACGGCCCCGGCCCCTCCCCCGTACGAGCCGGCGCCACCTCCCGCCACCGGGGGAAACGCAATTCGCTCCGCGCAGCGATGTGGGCCCGTACCGGCGAATGACACGTTGGTGCGCGGATCCGGTTCGGTCGCGGAGAAAGGCGCGTATGTCGAAGGCTCGTGTGTCGAAGGCTCGTATGTCGAAGACGAAGAGGAACAGAGGGGTCATGGCGTTTCTCGCCCTGTCCTTCGCCGGTACGTGGCTGTGGCTGTGGGTGGCCCACGGTGTCCTGGGCCTGTCGGCGCTGAACCCGCTGCTGCAGCTGCCGGGTTTCTGTATGCCGGGGATCGCGGCCTGGGTCGTACGGCGCTGGGTCACCCGGGAGGGGTTCGCCGACGCGGGGCTTCGGCCGCGTCTGCGGGCCGCCTGGCCGTACTACCTCGCCGCCTGGCTCGGCCCGCTCGCCCTGGCCGCGGTGACCATGGCGCTCGCCGCCGTCCTGGGCGTATGGCACCCGGACCTGTCGCCGCTCGACGAGCTCGTGCCGGGGGTGGCGAGGTGGCCGGCGCTGCTGGTCCTGATGCTCGTCGTCCCGCTGCTCACCCCGCTGTACTGGGGCGAGGAGTTCGGGTGGACCAGCTATCTCAGGCCGCGGCTGTTCGGTGGCCGTGTCCTGCCGTCCGTCGTGGCCACGGGCGTCATCTGGGCGGTGTGGCACTACCCGCTGGCCTTCATCGGCTATACCGAATTCGAGAACGTGGCGCTCGGCCTGCTGGTGTGGACGGTGTCCTTTCTGTGCCAGGAAGCCGTCCTGGCGTGGCTGTATCTGCGCAGCGGCACCGTCTGGGCGGCGAGCCTGGCGCACGCCGGGAACAACATGGTGCTCTTCCTGCTGATCGGCCAGTTGCTGAGCGAGGGGGCGGACGGCCCCGGCGCGATCGCGACCACGCTTCTCACCACGGTTCCGGTGGCCGCGCTCGCGGGGTGGCTCGCGTGGCTCTCCCGCCGCCGGGCAAGGGCGTTGAACGCGGCGCCCGCGCACCGCGTACTCCAGGGCGCGGGCGAGCCTGCCCGCCACGAGGGCCAGGAGGGCCGCATCGGATGACCGCACATCGCACCGCCGCCGTGGCCGCCCTCCTCGGGGCGGCCCCGGTCCTGCTCATGACGCTGGCCGCCGGGCCCGCCCAGGCGCACGGCGCGCCGACGGACCCGGTCAGCCGGACGGTGGCCTGCTCCCCCGAGGGAGGCGAGAACTCCCGCTCGGCCGCGTGCCGGGCGGCCGTCGCCGCCGACGGGGTCCCGGACGAGTGGGACAATCTGCGGGTGGCCGGGGTGGCGGGCCAGGACCAGCAGAAGATTCCCGACGGGAAGCTGTGCAGCGGGGGGCTCGACGCGTACAAGGGGCTCGACCTGGCCCGCGCCGACTGGCCCTCGACACAGCTGGCCGCCGGTGCGGAACTCACCCTCACCTACCGTTCGACCATCCCGCACACCGGGACATTCGAGCTGTATCTCACCAAGGAGGGCTACGATCCCACGCGGCCGCTGAAGTGGTCCGACCTGGACGCGAAACCGTTCGCGACGGCCACCGACCCGGCCCTGGTCGACGACGCCTACCGCATCAAGGCCAAGCTGCCCACCGGCCGGACGGGCCGTCAGCTCCTGTTCACCATCTGGCGGAACACCAGCACCCCCGACACCTACTACTCGTGCTCCGATGTGGTGTTCGGCGGAGCCGAGGACACGGCAGGCAAAAAGGCCCCGGCCGAGGGCGGCGAACGCCCCGCCAAACCCACTGGCACACCCACCAACACACCCACCAACACACCCACCGGCGAAAGCACCGCCGAAAACACCGGCACCGACACCGGTAAGGACACCGACCGCGCCGACGCCACCGAGAACACCCCGGTGACGCTGTACGCGGGTGGCGCGGCGGCGCTCGCCGTCGGTGCGGGCGTGGCCGTCAGCCTGCGACGGCGACGCCCCCGACGTCACCGGTGACGACGAGGTCGGCCCGGTGCCGGGTGCCGGCCACCAGGTCGGCGTTGCGCTGGTCCGTGCCCAGGCTCCAGGCCACCGCCGCGGCGTGGTCCTTGCCGAACCGCTCGTGGCGGGCGACGAGCCGGCGCAACCGCTCGGCCTCGTCCAGCTCGCAGTACCAGACCTCGTCGAGCTGCGGCCGCACCCGGGCCCAGTCCCCCTCGTCGTACAGCAGGTAGTTGCCCTCGGTGATGACCAGCCGGGCGGTGCGCGGTAGGGGGATGCTGCCCGCGATCGGCTGCTCCAGCTCCCGTTCGAAGCCCGGCGCGTACACCACCTCGTCCTCGTCCTGGTGCAGCCGGCGCAGCAGGGCCGCGTAGCCTGCCGCGTCGAAGGTGTCCGGGGCGCCCTTGCGGTCGCGGCGGCCCAGGCGGTCGAGCTCGATATCGGCGAGGTGGAAACCGTCCATCGGCACATGGGCGACCCAGTCGCCCAGGCCCTCTCCGCCCTCCCGGTCCGGGCCGTCGCGCAGCGCGGTCAGCAGGTGTTCGGCCAGGGTGGACTTGCCGGCCCCGGGGCTTCCGGTGATCCCGAGAACGGCGCGCCGCCCGGGCCGCACCAGGGCACGGGCGCGAGCCGCAAGATCCTTGATGGTCATCGGCGTCATCGGCGTCATCGACCGCGGCCGCTCACGGCGAGCTGGTTGGTGATGAAGGTGTGGGCGTGGCGGGCCAGGTCCTCGCCGTCCGACCACAGGTCGCGCCAGACGGCGAGGTCGTTGGACAGGCCCTGGGCGACCACGGCGGAGGAGAAGGACTCGAAGGTGATCGGGCCGCGGTAGCCGATATCGGCGAGCGCGTGGAAGAAGGCCGTGAAGTCCAGGTGTCCGGAGCCGAGGTAACCGCGGTGGTTCTCGCCGATGTGGACGTAGCCGAGCCGGTCGCCGACCTCGTGCACCGGCCGGATGAGATCGTCCTCTTCGATGTTCATATGGTAAGTGTCCAGGTGGATCAGGACGTTGTCCTCACCGATGTCATCGGCCAGCGCGAGGGCGTCACGGGCGGTGTTGATGACGTTGGTCTCGTAGCGGTTGCAGATCTCCAGGCCCAGCGTCATGCCGAGGCCCGCCGCCTCCTGGGCGAGCCGCCCCAGCACGGTGACGGCGTTGCGCCGGCCGGCCGCGGTGAGCGGGCCCGCGTACTTGCCGAGCGCGCTGTAGAGCGCGCCGGTGAAGTGTGTTCCGCCGAGGCCGTGGGTGACGGCTAGGGAGCTGTGCAGCAGGCGCTCACCGCGCTCGACCACGGCAGGGTCCTCACTGGAGACGTCTGCGTCGAAGGCCAGGCCGCGGGAGCAGGCGACCCGCAGTCCGGCGTCCTCCAACTGGCGGCGCGCCGCGGGGACATCCAGCGAGTCCGAGTCGTGCAGCGACAGCTCGAGGAGGTCGAAGCCGGTGGCCTTGGTCTTGTCGATGGCGTACGTGAGCGATTGGGGCGAGGTGTCGCCCGCCCACACGAGGGCGTGCACGCCGATCGGGTTGGCCTGGGTCACGGTGGTCATGAGCGGTGTTCCTTTGTGTGGCTGGTCGGTGGGGGCTAGGCGGACTGCGCGCCGGTGATGAGCGCGACGATCTCCTCGCCCGTGGTCTCGGCGGTCCGGCGGCCCGCGACGCAGCGGCCGGACCGCATCACCCAGACCTGGTCGCTGAGCCGCATGACCTGCGCGAAGTTATGGCTGATGAGCAGCACCGCGTGGCCGTCGTCGCGCAGCTTGAGGATGAGTTCCTCGACACGCGCGGTCTCCTGGACGCCCAGGGCCGCCGTGGGCTCGTCCATGATGACCAGCTGCGAGCTGAATCCGGCCGCCCGGCAGATGGACACGGCCTGGCGCTGGCCGCCGGACAGCCGGCGCACCCGTGAGGTGACCGCCGGGACGTTGACCGCGAGGGTGGAGACCATCTCCTGGGCGCGGGTCTGCATGGCCTTGCGGTCGAGGAAGGACACCGGCCCGATGCGGCGGACGATCTCGCGGTTGAGGAAGAGGTTCTGCCAGACGGTCAGGTCCTCGACCAGGGCGAGGTTCTGGTGGACGGTCTCGATGCCCGCCTCGCGGGCGTCCTCCGGCGAGCCGAAGTCGACCTGCGTTCCATCGAAGAGGACGCGGCCGCTGTCCGGGCGGTGGATTCCGGACACGCACCGCACGAGGGTGGACTTGCCTGCGCCGTTGTCGCCGACCAGTGCGGTGATCTCACCCCGGCGCAGGCTGACGGACACATCGACGAGGGCGCGTACGTTGCCGAAGGACAGCGAGACGTCCTCGCAGCGCAGCAACTCGTCCGAGGCGGTGGCCGCGGTCTTGGGCTCGGACTTGACGGTCGTCATCGCTGAAACCTCATCAGAAAGGCCGCGAGCACCACGACGATGCCGACGGACAGCGGCTGGTAGAACTGGGAGACACCGAGCAGGGTCAGTCCGTTGACCAGCGCGGTCAGCAGCAGTGCGCCGATGACCGGGCCGATCACGGTGGCCCGGCCGCCGAACAGGCTGACCCCGCCGAGGACCACGGCGGCGACCGAGTTCAGCAGGAAGGAGGTGTTGGCGGCGGGCTCGGCGGCCCCGACCCGCGCGACCAGCAGGATGGAGGCGAGGCCGGCCAGGAGTCCGGCGACGGCGTACACCCCGATCTTGATGCGTGCGGTGCTGATGCCCATCGCGGTGGCCGATTCGGGCGAGCCTCCGGTGGCCAGCAGATGGGTGCCGAACCGGGTGTGGAAGAGCACCACATGGGCCACGATGGCGACGGCCGCGGCGATGATGAACATCCAGCCCAGGATCCCGATGCCGTTCGTGGACAGCTTCAGCAGGGCCGGTTCGATGACGGTCACGGGCTTGCCGTTGGAGACGATGAGGGCGAGTCCCGAGGCCGCCGACAGCATGCCGAGCGTGACGATGAAGTCGGTGATCTTGCCGCGGGCCACCACGAAACCGTTGAGCAGTCCGGCGAGGGTCGAGGCGGCCACGGCGACGGCGCAGGACGCCGCGAGCCCCCAGCCGGCCGAGTACGCCTGGCCGAAGCCGACCGCGCCCAGGGTCATGATGGAGGCGATGGACAGATCGATGCCCGCGGTGGCGATGACGAAGGTCTGCCCGACCCCCAGAATGATCAGGATCGCGGCGGCCTCCAGCATGGACTGGATGTTGCCGGTGCTCAGAAAGGTCGGGTTGGCGGCCTGGAAGACCACCACGAGCACGATGAGCCCGACCAGGGCCGCCCAGTCGGCCCAGAAACCGATGTCACGCAGGCGCGTGGGCCAAGTGTCACGGTCGGGTGCCGCGAGCGTTGCGTTTGCCATGTGTGTCCTCCTGGCGATGGCGGGTGGCGTGGCACGCCACCCGCCCGCCGGATGCGTCGCTGTTGGGGACGGCCCTAGCGAAGGAGCTGCTTGAACGGGTCGTCGTAGGTACCGAAGGGCTTGGGCGTGGCGGCCAGGGCCTTACCGGCGTTGTCCTTGGTCACGAGTTCCACCGGCGCCTTGACGTCGGCGGGCAGCTTCTTGCCCTTGGCGGCCGCCTGGCACGCCTCGACGCCCATCAGGCCGATGGCGTACGGGTACTGGGCCACGGTGGCGTCCAGGGTGCCGGACTCGACGGCCTTCAGCGCGTCCTTGACCCCGTCCACGCTGATGACCTTGACCTTGCCGGTCTTGCCCGCGTTGGCGATGGCCCGGGAGACGCCGAGGCCCATGTCGTCGTTGGCCACGAAGAAGCCGGACAGGTCCTTGTTGGCGCGCATCACATCAGTGGCCTTGGTGAGGGCGGTCTGCCGGTCCCAGTCGGCGGCCACCGTCTGGACCACCTCCAGCTTGCCGCTCACGCCCTTCTTGAACCCCTCGACGCGGGCTCCGCTGGTGACATCGCCGGCTATGCCGCCGATGACGGCGACCTTGCCGCCCTTGGGCAGCAGTTCCGCCATCCGCTTGCCGGCCGTCTCGCCGGCCGCCACGTTGTCGGTGCCGATATAGGTGGCCGGGGTGGCGTTCGCCGCCTTGGCCGCCTTGGCGTCGACGGGGTTGTCGATGTTGACGATGGTCTTCTTCTTCGCGGCGAGCTTGGCCAGCCCCTGGACCAGGTTGGAGCCGGAGATCGGGTTGACGATGAAGCAGCCGTAGTCCTGGCCCGCCAGGCCGTTCAACTTGTCGGCCTGGCCGGTGGTGTCGGTGATCGAGTTCGCGGCCTGCACGGTCGTCGACAGCTTCCCCGACTTGGCCTGTGTCTCGATGCCCTGGCGCATGCTCTGGAAGAACGGGTTGTCCAGCCCCTTGATCACGGCGGCGACCTTGGTGCTGCCCGACGCGCCCGTGTCGCCGGATCCGCAGCCGCTCAGGACCAGGGCTCCGGCCACGACGGCGGCAGCGGTGGCGACAACGCTCCCTCTTCTCACGGTGGCTTTTCTCCGCATCAGGCGTCCCTTCCGATGGTGATGCGGCTGAAAGTAGCCCCCGTTTATGAGATCGAGCAACCCTTCTTTCAACTTTTTCCGTCACAAGATTGCCATCTTCCGTCCACTCACACCCATGGCTAGAGTGTGCGAGTGGACACCATCAACGCAGGCGCTCTCCGGACCGGGATCGCTCTCGGCGATGTTCTCGCCCTGTTCCGCGATGTCGACGAGGGCCTGACCAAGGCGGATGTGGTGCGTCTTACGGGGCTCTCACGGACCACCGTCAACCAGCGTCTTGACAGCCTTCTGGGCGCCCAACTCCTCGTCCCCGCACCGGAGGACGCGCGCACCCGGGGCCGCCCCGCGAGCCGATTCGTCGTCAACCGCCACCGCGGGGTGCTGCTGGTGGCCGACATCGGCGCGACCGGGCTGCGCACCGCGGTATGCGACCTGGGCGGGGAGGTACGGGCAGAGCGCGAGGCTCCCTCGGATGTGACGGCCGGGCCGACGGCCGTTCTGGCCCTCGTCGACGAGCTGTTCGGCCGGCTGCTCAAGGAGACCCGGCACGAGGAGTCGGACGTCCTCGGCGTGGGACTCGGGGTGCCCGGCCCGGTGGACTTCGGCTCCGGGCGTGTGGTCAGCCCGCCGATCATGACCGGGTGGGACCGGTATGACATCCCCGGCTGGTTCGCCCCCCGCTACGACTGCCCGGTGCTGGTGGACAAGGACGCCAACGCCATGGCGTACGGCGAACACCGGCTGCGCTACCCCGACACCGCCCATCTGCTCATGGTCAAGATCGGCACCGGCGTGGGCACCGGCATCATCGCCAGCGGCCGGATCCACCGGGGGGCCGACGGCGCGGCCGGGGACGTGGGCCATATCCAGGTCACCGTCGAGGACGTCGCCGAGCCCCCGCTGTGCCGCTGCGGAAACACCGGCTGCGTGGAGGCGTACGCCGGCGGCTGGGCCCTGGTCCGGGACCTGAAGGAAGCCGGTTACGAGGTGACGACGGTCGATGACGCGGTACGGCTCATCCGCTCCGGCGACATCACCGCCGTACGGCTCGCGCGCCGCGCCGCCCGCATCCTGGGGGGCGCCATCGCCGACGCGGTCAATATGTTCAACCCCCGGGTCATCGCCATAGGCGGGCAACTCGCCCACACCGACGAGCAGTTGTTCGCCGGCATCCGCGAGGTCGTGTACGGCCGCTCGCTGCCGCTGGCCACCCGCAACCTCCAGATCGTGCGCAGCGAACTGGATCCGCACGCCGGCATCCTCGGACTGTCCCAGCTGCTGACCGACGGCATCTACGCGCCGGAGCGGGTCAGGCAACTCGTGGAGGGCACCGCCTCTTAGGATGCGGGCCATGGACATCGAGCTGGACCCGCCGCACGGCATCACGGGCTTCCCCCTCGGCATGCCCGCGGACGGCCTCAAGGCCGCGGCCGCGGAGCTGGGCAGGATCAAGGTCCGCAACGACGGCTCCGCGGTGCGGTTCCGCTCGATGAAGGTGCTCGCACTGCACCCGCAGTTCGAGATCGTCTTCCATCTCGAGGACGGCAGGACCCTCGGCGCCGCGGAGGTGTGGATCCCCCGCCCCGGCCCCGAGGACATCACCGTCCGCTTCCGCGGCATCGACGTTTTCCGCACCCCGGCCCGGGAGTTGCTGGGACGGCTGGCGGCGATGGGCCTGACAGTCCTGGACGAGACCCTGTACGCGTATCTGCCCGGGCTCTCCCTCGGCTTCACCCGGGTGGCCGGTCATGAGGTCCCGCTGGACACCGACGGCGAACCGCTGTATTTCCAGGCGGTGTTGACCGGTCCGACCGGCTACTACGACTACAAACTGGCCGACGGCTGAGGCCCGCCCGGCGGTCCGCTGCTCTCACGGACGACGAGTTCCGTGGCGACCTCGACCCGCGTGGTCTCGGGCTGCTCCCCGGCGAGCAGTTGGAGGACCATCCGGGCGGCGAGAGCGGTCATATCGGCGAGCGGGGTGCGCACGGTCGTCAGCCGCGGGGTGACCCAGTCGGCGAAGGGCAGATCGTCGAAGCCGACCACGCTCAGGTCCTCGGGGATACGCAGACCGAGGGTGGCGGCCGCCCGGAAGGTGCCGAGGGCCTGGTGGTCGCTGCCCGCGAAGATGGCGGTGGGCCGTCGGTCCAGCGCCAGCAGATCCAGGGCGTGCCGGTGGGCGAGGTCATGGGTGAAGTCGCCATACCGTACGAGCTCCGGGTCGAAGGGCAGCCCGGCCTCCTCCAGCGCCGAGCGGTAGCCGTCGGCGCGGGCGCGCGAGGTGAGGCGGCGTTGCGGGCCGCTGATGATGGCGATACGGCGGTGGCCCAGCTCGATCAGATGGCGGGTGGCGGCCAGCCCGCCGGGCCAGTTGGTGGCGCCCACCCACGGCACACCGGGCGCGGGCTCGTCGACCGGGGCGACCAGCGCGAAGGGAATACCCAGCCGACGCAGCTCCTCGTGTTGCCCGGTGGTCAACTCGGGTACGACCAGGATCGCGCCGAGGGTGGGCCGGGTGGCCAGGGAGTCCAGCCACTGGCGGGCCAGCCGGGTGCGGCCGTGGGTGGCCGAGACGACCAGGCTCATGCCGACGCCGTGCAGGACCTCCTCGGCGCCGCGGATCAGCTCGACCGCCCAGGGGCTGTCCAGCTCGTTGATGACGAAGTCGATCAGCCCGCCACGCAACACCGCCGAGGCCGCGGGGCGGTGCCGGGCGAGATAGCCGTACCGCTCCAGAAGCCGTTGGATCTTTGCTCTGGTCTTCGAGGAGACATCGGATCTGTTATGCAGCACCTTTGAGACGGTAGAGACCGAAACGCCCGCCTCCTTCGCTATCTCGGCCAAAGTCGCCCCCGCCATTTCGTCCCCAAGCGTTGACCCCATCCGATGTTTCTCCTACCTTTCGGGACGATCTCGGTGTTGCGAAAACTATCGCAACATCAGCTCCCCGGCATTGAGGTGGTCTTCGATGAACCGATGGGGTCCCGGCTTTCCCACCCACGCGGCACTGGTCCTGTGCGGCGCCCTGTTGCTCGGCGGCTGCGGCTCGGGCGCGGGCGGCGGAGACAAGGACGAGCTGCTGGTGTGGGTGGACAACACCCGTACCGCCGCGGCGCAGCAGTACGAGAAGGAACACCCGGACCAGAAGATCCGGATCGTGACCATTCCGCCCGACGCGGGCTATGTCCCCACGAAGATCTCCCTCGCCAACCGCAGCAAGCGTGGCTGGCCCGACCTCGTCTTCCTCGCCAACCCTGCCGAGGCCGCGACCCTGGCCGCCGACAGGTTCGCGTACGCGGCCCCGCTGGAGGGCCTGGTGCCGGGGAAGACCCTGGACGGCTTCGCACCGGGCTCCCTCGACACCTGCACCTTCGACGGCAAGGTGTACTGCCTGCGCAACGACATCGCGCCGACGGTGCTGTGGTACGACGCGAAGCTGATGGAGAAGTATCACTACCGGGCGCCCGCCACCTGGCAGGACTACCAGAAGCTCGGTCTGAAGGCCGCCGCGGAACACCCCGGCACCATCGTCGGCGCGGTCAACGGCAAGTACGGGGCGGGCACCTACTTCGGCAGCAGCGGCTGCCCCACCCGCGACACCCTCAGCCTGACCAAGGTGCGTATCGACACCGCGCAGGCCACCTGCACCCGGGTGGCCGAGATGCTGCAGCCGCTCGCCGAGAAGAAGGCGGTGACGACCGTCGTCCCCACCGACCCGGCGTTCGCGAAGCTCGGCTCCCAAAACAAGATCCTGATGCTGCCCGGACCTGCCTGGTTCGGCGACTTCATGTTCAAGCCCGCCTTCAAGGTGCCCGACGGCAGGATCGCCGCGGCCCCCATGCCCACCTGGGACGGCGAGGACAGGTCGTACTCCGGACAGGTCGGCGGCGGGGCCTTCCTGATCTCGAAACACGCGGGCAAACGCGCCAAGGCCGCGGCCGCCATGGCCACCTGGCTGACCACCGACACAGCGCTCCAGGCGAAGCAGCCGACGTATCCCGCCTTCACCGCCGCCGCTGCCGAATGGGGCAAGGCCAAGGCGAAGGACCCCTACTACGCCGCGAATCCGGTGCCCGTGCTGACGAAGGCCGCGGC
The DNA here is from genome assembly GCF_002154605.1 of Streptomyces milbemycinicus. Taxonomy (GTDB): domain Bacteria; phylum Actinomycetota; class Actinomycetes; order Streptomycetales; family Streptomycetaceae; genus Streptomyces; species Streptomyces milbemycinicus. The sequence continues at coordinate 38,147 of NZ_MUNE01000141.1, forward strand.
CGGTCTGCGCCCCGGCTTCGGCGCCATCCGCTTCGAGGCCGAGTGGCAGAACAGCTTCAACCAGACCGTCGGCGCCGCCACCGGGGGCGGGAAGTCGCTGACCGACGCCCTGTCCGACTGGCAGAAGAAGCTCACCCAGGCCGCCGAGACCAACAACTACTCCGTTGACCAGACCGCCGGATGAAGCGCTCCCGATCCCTCGCGGCCTGGGCGCTGATCGGCCCGTACGCCCTGTTCCTGGCCGTCTTCGGGCTGGCGCCGGCCGGCTACGCCCTGTGGACGTCCTTCGTGCACGACGGCGCGTTCTCCGGCGTACGCAACTGGAGCGCGGTCTTCGACGATTACCGGCTCTCCGACGCGGCCTGGCACGTCGGGACGTATCTGCTGCTGTGGCTGCCGGTGCTGGTCCTGCTGGTGCTCTCGCTCGCGCTCACCCTGCACGCGCGGCCGGGCCGCTTCTCCTCCACCATGCGGTTCGTCTACTACCTGCCGGGAGCGGTCACCGGCTCGGCGGCGGCGCTGCTGTGGCTGTTCATGTTCAGCCCGGACGCCAGCCCCTTCAGCCCGCTGCTCGACCTGTTCGACATCACCAGCGTCACGGACGCGCTCTCCGGCTCCACCCTCATCGGCATCCTGACGGTGATGGGCGTCGCGGTGCACGCGGGCGGCTGGATCGTCGTGCTGTACGGGGCGCTCAACGCGCTGCCCCGGGATGTGCTGGAGGCCGCGCAGGTCGACGGGGCGTCCACGTGGCGTACCACCTGGCACATCAAGCTGCCCATGGTGCGCACCTATGTCGCGTTCGTGCTCATCTCCAGCTTCGCCTCCGGCAGCCAGGTGTTCGTGGAGCCGACGGTGCTGACCACCGGGGCGCCCGGCCAGATCAGCCCCACCTGGTCGGTCAACCAGCTCGCGTACGCCTACGCGACCCAGGAAGGCGACTTCGGCAAGGCCGCCGCGCTCTCGCTGGCCATGCTCGCGGTCGGTCTGGTGGCCGCCTGGATCGTGATCAAGCGCACCCGTATGTACGCGACGGACGACCGGTGAGGGGGACAGCCGCATGAACGCCATATCCCGCACCGCGCGGGCGGTCTTCCTGCTCGGCGCGGCCGTCTTCTTCGGGCTGCCGCTGCTGTGGCTGGCCCTCGCCCCCACCCGCACCGCCGACGACCTGACCACCGGTTCGCCGCTGGGCTTCGGCTCGCTGGGCAATGTGGGCGCCGCGTGGAGCCATCTGATGAGGTACAACGACGGTGAGCTCACGATCTGGATCGGCAATTCGGTCCTGTATGCGGCGGCGAGCGTCGCGCTGTCGCTCGCGCTGTGCGTACCGGCCGGATATGTCCTGGCCAAGCACGAGTTCGGCGGGCGCCGCACGCTGCTGACGCTCTCGATCGTCTGCATGATCCTGCCGCCGGCCGCGCTGGTGCTCCCCCTGTATCTGGAGATGGACGCCTTTGGGCTTGTCTCCACGCCGGCCTCGGTGATCCTGCCGCTGTCCTTCTATCCCTTCGGGGTCTATCTCGCCTTTCTGCACTTCGCCGCCAACCTTCCCAACACCCTGCTGGACGCGGGGCGGGTGGACGGGGCCGGAGAGCTGCGGCTGTTCTGGTCGGTCGCGGTGCCACTCGCCAAGCCCGCGATCGGGCTGATCGCCTTCTTCTCCTTCGTCCGCTCCTGGACGGACTTCTTCCTGCCGTTCGTGATGCTCGCCGACGACCGGACTTTCACCCTGCAGCTCGGGCTGATGTCGCTGCTGCAGTCGACCGGCGCGGTCAACGCGGGCAGCGGCTTCAGCGACCTGGACATCCATCAGCCGGAAGCGGCCCTGGCCGGACTGGTCGCCGCCGCGCCCACCCTGGTCGCGTTCGTATTCGCCCAGCGCTTTCTGCGCTCAGGACTCATGGCAGGAGCCGAGAAGGGATGACCGACCGCAACGCGCTGCAGGGGTTCGCACGCCGTCTCACCGAGCCGCTGCTGCCGCACTTCAGCGAGGGCCGGGCCCGGCTCAGGCTCGGTGTCAACACCGCCATCCACGACGACACGGCCGCCGAACTGGAGTCCTTCGCCCGGCCCTTGTGGGGGCTCGCGCCGCTCGCCGCGGGCGGCGGGGCCTTCGAGCACTGGGGCCACTGGGTGCGGGGCCTGGCCACCGGCACGGACCCGGACCACCCCGAGTACTGGGGCGAACCCGGCCCCCACGACCAGCGGATCGTCGAGATGGCCGCGATCGGCTTCGCCCTGGCGCTCGCCCCCGACCGGCTGTGGGACCCGCTCAAGGGGCCCGAGCGGGACCGGGTCGCGCGCTGGCTGCGCTCCGCCCTCGACCGCCCCACCACCGAGAACAACTGGCTGTTCTTCCCCGTCCTGATCAGCCTCGGCCTCGACCGGGTCGGCGTGTCCTACGACCACGCCCCGGTCCGGGCCGGACTGGACCGGCTGGAGTCCTTCGCGCTCGGCGACGGCTGGTACGCGGACGGGCCCACCGAGCGCCGCGACTACTACGTACCGTGGGCGATGCACTTCTACGGGCTGCTGTACGCGGCGCTCGCCGGTGAGCGCGACCCCGAGCGCGCGGTGCGCTTCCGGATGCGCGCCTCGCTGTTCGCGGGGGACTTCCAGCACTGGTTCGCGGACGACGGCGCCGCGGTCCCGTACGGCCGCAGCCTCACCTACCGCTTC